>CAZQCA010000318.1:0-3316 GCA_964591845.1 uncultured Nocardioides sp. | reverse complement strand
AGAACACCTTCACCACGTGGCCGAAGATGATCGGGTCGGAGACCTTCATCATCGTCGCCTTGAGGTGCACCGAGAAGAGCACGCCGTCGGTCTTGGCCCTGGCGATCTGCTCGGCCAGGAACGCGTCGAGCGCCGCGACGTCCATGAACGTCCCGTCGACGACCTCGCCCTCGAGGACCGGCACCGACTCCTTGAGCACGGTGACGGCTCCGTCGTCGGCGACGTGCTCGATGCGGAGGGTGTCATCGGTCTGGACCACCACGGACTTCTCGTTGGAGAAGAAGTCGTCGTGACCCATCGTCGCCACCGTGGTCCGCGAGTCCGGCGACCAGGCGCCCATCGAGTGGGGGTGGGAGCGGGCATAGCTCTTGACCGAGGCGGGCGCCCGGCGGTCGGAGTTGCCCTCGCGGAGCACCGGGTTGACCGCGGAGCCCTTGACCTTGTCGTAGCGGGCGCGCACCTCGCGCTGCTCGTCGTCGACGGGGTTGTCGGGGTAGTCCGGGAGGTCGTAGCCCTGGTCGCGGAGCTCGGCGATGGCGGCCTTGAGCTGCGGGATGGACGCCGAGATGTTGGGCAGCTTGATGATGTTGGCGTCGGGCTGCGTGGCGAGGTCGCCGAGCTCGGCGAGGGCGTCGCCGACCTGCTGCTCGGCCGTCAGCCGGTCCGGGAAGTGCGCGAGGATCCGCCCGGCCAGGGAGATGTCACGGGTCACCACGTCGACCCCCGCGGCGGCGGCGTACGCCTGCACGATGGGGAGCAGCGAGTACGTCGCCAGCAGCGGCGCCTCGTCGGTGTGGGTGTAGATGATCTGGCCGCGTCCCGAAGTCGTCACGCGACGGACGCTACCGGGGCGAGAGGTCGCAAGCGGCAACGGGGTCGGCCCCTCGGAACGCTGCCAGCCGGGGCCGGCGGCGGGTTAGAGTGCTCAGGCCCCGGACCGGGGCGAGCGGAGCGCCGCACGGGGGCGGCCCGCAGGGTCGGAGGAGGAGATCGCGATGGGCGACCAGCCCACGCTCGGGCAGAAGCTCGCAGCAGAGGCCACCGGCACGTTCGTGCTGGTGCTGTTCGGCGTCGGCGCGGCCCTGATGAGCGGCGGCGACTATGCCGTGACGGGGCTCGCCTTCGGCCTGGCCGTCCTCGTCATGGTGGCGGCGTTCGGCCGGGTCTCGGGCGGTCACTTCAACCCCGCCATCTCCTTAGGCGCGGCGCTGGCGGGGCGGCTGTCGTGGCGCGACTCCGCGCTCTACTGGCTGGTGCAGGTCATCGGCGGTGTCGCCGGTGGTCTGGTCCTGTGGGTGGTGATGCAGGGCTTCCCGGGCTTCGAGTCCGACGGCAACTTCGGGCAGAACCTCTTCGGCAACGAGTCGTCGCTGGGCTTCGCCTGGTGGGCGGCCCTGCTGCTCGAGCTGCTGATGACGGCCATCTTCGTCCTGGTCGTGCTGGCGGCCACCGACGGCCGACAGCCACATCCCGCGCTGGCTCCCGTGACCATCGGCCTCACGCTGACCGCGATCCACTTCGCCTCGATCGGCGCGACCGGCACGTCGGTCAACCCGGCCCGGTCCATCGGCGCCAACCTCTTCGCCGGGTCCGACGCCATCGTCCAGCTCTGGCTCTTCCTGGTCGCGCCGATGCTGGGTGGCGCCGTGGCCGGCCTCGTCTATCCGGCCGTGTTCGGACGCGACACCGAGCCGGTGCCGGGGTCGGGCATCAGGATCAGCCGCCCTGTGCCCGCCGCGGCCGCATGGGACCCCCAGGGTCAGGCGTGGCCGGCCCAGCAGTGGCCGGGCCAGCCCGGCCAGGGCCAGCCCGGACCGTGGACCGCGCAGCCGTGGCCCGACCCGGGGCCGCCGCGTGAGTGGGGTGAGCCGGCCCCGCCCGATGCCGGCGTACCGTGGCGGCCGCCGCCCGGCACCGCCACCGGACCCGGCCCGTCCGAGCCCGGCGCTGCGGACGCGTGGCCGGCGCAGGACCAGGGCTTCCCGCCATCGCCGACCGAGCCCTACTGGTCCCAGCAGCTCCCCCAGGACTGGTCCGACCAGCCCGACGAGGGCGACGGCAACACCCACATCCGCCCCACCGACGGTCGCTGACCTGTCCGTCAGGACGGCGACAGGCTGGTCGACACCAGGCTGATGTGAGTTGAGTCCGCCTCGAGCGAGACGAAGCCCAGTCCCGGCGCAAAAGACTGCGTGCTCTGCGTGCCGTTCTGGTCGACGGATAGCAGCACTCCACCGCCCACCCGACCCTCGGGAGTCGCGAGCTCCGCACCCACCTCGGTCACCCGTGCCTGCTGCTCCCTCACCGGTGGCTGCCGCATCATCCAGAAGCCGTCCCCCAGCCGTGGTTGAGCGGGCATCACCACTCCGGCCTCCGCTCCGAGTTGGCCGGCCTGCCACTCCCAGTCCGGCGTCGCCGTGCCGGGGTACTGCATCAGCTCTCCCATGAGCCACACGTTGCCCGCTCGGTCCTGCGTGTACCAGGTGCTGCGAGTCACCACCACCTCACCGCGAGCGGACCGGCCGACCATCTGCACCTCGGTGCACGTCACTCCTTGGATGACCCGCGTCGCCCCCTCGACACGCACCGAGTAGTCGACCACCGCGCGGGGGGACGCGGTGACGTCATGGTCGATCCGGTACTCCCAGCGCGCGCCCTCAGGCAGCGGGAACCACCGGTTGTCCACTCCCTCGACGAAGTCGGCCGGATCCGGCGAGGGCGTCGGGATCGTCAACTCGTCGACGCCGCTGGGTCCGATCTCGCCGGGGGCCCCGCCGCACCCGCTGAGCAGCAGCCCCAGGGAGACGACCACGGTCGACACCCGCCAACGCACGCGCGGCGACGGTGCTGGACGGCGACGACGTGACGGCACGTGGCCAAGCATCGCTCACGCCGGGTCGTCCCGGGCCACCAGGCCCGCGCGGCGGCCTCCGCTGGCTCACCCGGCCACCGGCGCGGGCCGGCGGCGCTGCTAGCGTCGAGGCGTTCGTCCCGCGTACCTGGAGGAGTCCCGCCCGTGAGCACCAGCCCCGTCAAGGTCGCCGTCACCGGAGCCGCCGGTCAGATCGGCTACAGCCTGCTCTTCCGTCTCGCCAGCGGCGCCCTGCTGGGCGAGCGTCCGATCGAGCTGAGGCTGCTGGAGATCGAGCCGGCACTGAAGTCGCTCGAGGGCGTCGTCATGGAGCTCGACGACTGCGCCTTCTCGACGCTCGCAGGCGTCGAGATCGGTGCCGACCCGACGAAGGTGTTCGACGGTGTCAACCTCGCGCTGCTGGTCGGGGCCCGGCCGCGCGGTCCCGGCATGGAGCGCAGCGAC
>CAZQCA010000317.1:0-3319 GCA_964591845.1 uncultured Nocardioides sp. | reverse complement strand
TGGCTGTAGAAGATGTCGACGTAGTCGAGCCCCATCCGCGCGAGCGACTGGTCGAGCGAGGCCAGCACGTACTTGCGCGACCCGCCGCCCTGTCCGTAGGGGCCGGGCCACATGTCGTAGCCGGCCTTCGTCGAGATCACCAGCTCGTCGCGGTAGGGCGCGAAGTCGTCGCGCAGGTAGCGCCCGAAGTTCTCCTCGGCCCGGCCGTAGGGGGGCCCGTAGTTGTTGGCCAGGTCGATGTGGGTCACCCCGCGGTCGAAGGCCCTGCGCAGCACCGCCCGCTGGGTCTCCTCGGGACGGTCGGTGCCGAAGTTCTGCCACAGGCCGAGCGAGATCACCGGCAGCTGGAGGCCGCTGCGGCCCGTGTAGCGGTAGGGCATCGAGTCGTAGCGGTCGGGCGCGGCGTCATAGGTCATGGGGCCATCCTGCCGGGTGGTGCCGAGGCGGCCTACTCTCGGCTCATGCAGCTGCGCCGGGTCGACCCGCTGGCTCCGAAGGGCGCCGTACGCCGCGGCCTGGAGGCCGTCGGCCGGACTCCGGCCGGCCGCTGGTACGGCATCCACGTGGCCGCCCCCCTCGACGCCGCGCTGCTGCGACGCACCCATGGCCGGGTGCGCCTGGCGGGGCCGCTCCCGACGGCGGTCCTGCACAGCACCGGCGCCCGCAGCGGTCAGCCGCGCGAGACCCCGGTCGTCTACTTCCACGACGGTGCCGACGTGGTGCTCGTGGCGTCGAGCTTCGGCCGCGAGAGACACCCCGCCTGGTTCCACAACCTGGTGGCGCACCCGGCCTGCTCGCTCAACGGCGCGCCCTTCACGGCGAGCGAGGTGACCGACGACGGGGAGTACGAGCGGCTGTTCGCCCTGGCCGAGCGCGTCTACGGCGGCTTCACCGACTACCGTGCGCGCACCGCCGCCGCCGGCCGACGGATCCCGGTCCTCCGGCTGACGCCGCGCTGACCGATCGCCGTCATCCTTCCGAGCCGCGGGTGGTCTCGAGCACCCGGAATCCCTTGGCCGACGCCAGCCGGGTCGTCGGCCAGCCACACTCCCCGAGCCAGCGCTGCAGCGAGTCCGCACCGAGGTTCTTGCCGACCACCATCACCGCGCGGCCGCCGGGAGCGAGACGGGGCAGCCACGTGAGCAACAGGTCGTGCAGCGCCTGCTTGCCGATCCGGATCGGCGGGTTGGACCAGATCTCGTCGTACGCCGCCTCGGCGGGGACCTCCTCCGGCGCCAGCGCGGCGTAGCGCGTCGTCACCCCGAGCCGCGCCGCGTTGTCGCGGGCCAGCGCGAGGGCCCGCTGGTTGACGTCGACGCCGGTGACCACGGCGTCGGGCACCGCCACCGCCACCGCCAGGCCGATCACGCCCCATCCGCATCCCAGATCGAGCACCCGCAGCCCCGTGGGCCGCCCGGTCGGAGGCTGGGTCTCCCGGAAGAGCACCGCCGTCCCGGGGTCCAGCCGGCCGTGGGAGAAGACCCCCGAACCGCTCTCGAGCGTGAGCGAGCGGCCCCAGACGGCGCAGGTCACGGTGGTGCGCTCGAAGGCCGCCCGGGGGTCTGCAGAGAAGTAGTGGTCCTCGCTCACCGGCCGCCCTCCAGCGTGCGCACCCGCCGGGCAGCGGACGCCTGCGCGGCGAGCTCCGCGTCGGCCGGGTAGCCCACCTCCTCCAGCGTCAGCCCGTGGGCGGGCACGACGGTCACGGCGGCGTCGCGGACCCCGGCGGCCAGCACCTCCGCGGGCCACGAGGGAGCACGGCGACCCTCCCCCACCGCCAGCAGGCAGCCGACGAGCGACCGGACCATGTGGTGGCAGAAGGCGTCGGCGCGCACCGTCGCGGTGGCCACCCCCTCGTCCCCGCGGTCCCACCGCAGATCGAGCAGGCTCCGGACCGTCGACGCCCCCTCGCGCCGCTTGCAGAAGGCCGCGAAGTCGTGCTCGCCGAGGAGGCGGGTGCAGGCCTCGTTGATCGCGTCGAGGTCGAGCGGGTGCCGCCAGGCCAGGACATGACCGCGGGTCAGCGGGTCCACCGCGGCCCCGTGGTCGGCCACCCGGTAGGCGTAGCGCCGCCACACCGCCGAGAAGCGCGCGTCGAAGCCCTCCGGCGCCCCGGTCACGCGGTGCACGCGGACGTCGGTCTGCAGCAGGCCGTTGAGCCGCCCGGTCAGGGCGTCCAGCGGCTCGTGCGGCGAGCGGCCGGCGACCGCGAGCAGGGCCTCGGGCTCGATGTCGGCGTGGGCCACCTGCCCGCGCGCGTGCACGCCCGTGTCGGTGCGTCCCGCGCAGGTCACCTCGGCCGCTGGCAGCCGCAGCGCGGTGGCGAGGGCGCGCTGCAGGTCGTCCTGCACCGTGCGCAGCCCGGGCTGGGTCGCCCACCCGTGGAACCCGGCGCCGTCGTAGGCCAGGTCGATCCGGATCCGCACGCGGCCCATCCTGCCAGCCGATCGGTCCCGGGAGCCGGGGCCAGGTGGGGTCAGACCAGCTCGTGGCGGTACGGCGGGTCGGCCCCGGGCCTCGACACGGTCACGGCGGCGGCGCGGACGGCGTACCCGAGCAGCTCGCGCCAGTCGTCACCGGGCAGCGACGCGAGCCGCTCCCGGTGCTCGGCCCCCGCGAGGCCGCGGTCCCAGAGGGCGTCGAGCAGCGCGGCACCGAACGTGTCCCCGGCGCCGATGGTGTCGGCGACCGCGACCCCGACGGCGGCGACCGTGCCCTCCTCGGTGGCGGTGAACCAGTCGGCGCCCTCGCCGCCACGGGTCACCACGACCACGCCCGGCCCGAGCGACAGGAGCGCCCTCGCGGACTCCGCGTGGCTGCGGTGGGGATAGAGCGCCTCGAGGTCCTCGTCGGAGGCCTTGAGCAGGTCGGTGAGGGCGGCCAGCCGCTCGACCCTCTGCACGATGTCGGGCCCGGTGCCCGTCACGGCCGGGCGGGCGTTGACGTCATAGCTCACCAGGGCGCTGCGGCGCAGCGCGCTCACGACGTCGAGGACCGCCTCGGCGCCAGGCTCGAGCACCGCGCCCAGCGAGCTGGTGTGCAGCAGGACGGGCGCGAGGCCCTCGGGGAGGTCGAGCGGGTTCAGCTCCCAGGCGATGTCGAAGACGTAGGAGGCGGCCCCCTCGTCGTCGATCGTCGCGACCGCCGACGAGGAGTGGTCGATGGACCCCGGGTCGCTGGCCAGGCGGACGCCGGCCGCGTCGACGTGGTCGCGCAGCATCGCGCCGTAGTCGTCGTCGGCGAAGCAGGTGTGGAACCACACCGGCTTGCCCAGCCGGCTCAGCGCAACCGCGGCGTTGGCCGCGCTGCCTCCGGGGAA
>CAZQCA010000316.1:0-3354 GCA_964591845.1 uncultured Nocardioides sp. | reverse complement strand
ACAGCGCCGAGACGGTGGGCGCCCTCGGCGACGCGACCCTGCTCTCCCTTGGTTTCCTGGTGGGTGATATCGCCCACACCCTCATGTGGCAGTCCGTCGACGGCGGCCAGAGCTGGACGACGGCGTCGCCACCCGAGGAAGGACTGGCCACTGCCGTGACTGGCGGAGCGGATAGCCACGACGCCGTGGCCGTCGGGTTCGAGATCTTCTATGACGGCGAAGTCGGCCAGCCTTCGGCGCCGCTCGCGTGGACGAGCACTGATAGCGGCAGCCGGTGGACGGTCCATCCGATCGAGGGCACAGACCCGACGTTCCAACCCCAGGGTGTGGCGAGCGACGGCGAGGGCACGCTCGTGGCCGGCGGCTTCGCCGGGCCGGGCTATGGCGACCCGGGGCCGAACGATCCGGTCATCGTCATCTCTGCCGACGGTGGCGAATCCCGGGAACCAGCGGCCATCGAGACCGACCCGGCGCGCTTCGACGGCATCTCGAGCGTGGCGTACAGCAATGGCCGATTCGTCGCCATCGGCCACATCGACGAGCAGGTCAACGAGGACGAGTACGACCCGCGGACGGTGGTCTTGGTATCCGAGGACGGGCGGGAGTGGCAGCAGTCGCCGGTAGAGGGGTTCCAGGTGGATTACTTCGCCCACGAGACTGGCCTCATCGGTCTGGGCGACGGCTTCTCCACGGTCCTCGACCGCCACAGCATCGCTGTCTCGCAGGACGGGATCGACTGGCGGCTCGTTCCCCTCAACGGCTTGGACTACGGCGAAGACGACTATGGCGGCGAGTACGGCGACATCCCCTATGGCGGGGTGCGGATCGCAGACCGGCTCGTCCTGGTCGGCGTTGAGAGTTTCGAGGACAGTTCCGCTCCTCGCGCCTGGGTCGCAGACATTGAGGGCTGACCGAGGTGACAGACACGAACGGCCTGCTGTGTCGTTCGATGACCGAGGTGAAGCCGACGTGAAGCAGGGCAGCAGAGCATCAGCCCAGTCAGAGAACTACGGACTGGAGAAGACTGATGACGACCCTGAACGAGTGGACCGAGGACGAGATGCGAGGGACGGGACCGAACGGCCGACGCCGATCGACCCGGGTACTCGGCAGGTGCATCGTCGGGGCAGCGCTCGCCGCTGCCGCGCTGAGTGCCTGCTCCAGTGACACGGCCGGGTTGAGTGTGGGCGACTGCGTCCACGTCGAGGCCGCTGACTTCACCATCGAAGGCGACGTCGGTTCGGTCTCCTGCAATGAGGTCGAGTTCCTCAGCGACAACTACCGGGTCGTCTCGGTCGGGTCAGAGTCCGAGATGGATGCCGACTGTTTCCCACCGGACCTCGTCATCGTGGACGGCGATGACGCAGCCTGCCTGACACAGTGAGCCGCGAGCATGTGGCGGTCGACCGTCGCGTTGCGACCCGGCGAGAGGGCGCCGACGATTCAGTCGGGAAGGTCGTCCGCGGAGATGCTGATGCGGTCGACGGTCGCTTGGGGCGTTGACCCCGAGGGCGTCGACGTGGCGTCGTTCGCCGGAGACTCCGTGCCAGGGTCAGAAGGGTGCCGGATGCCGAACTCCCGAAACGTTTCGATCTCGTCGGCAGACCCTTCCCGTGGGGGTGCCAAGGCAAACACGTTTCGATCGTCGGCTTCGTACCAGCAGGGCCAGATGTCCCCGACCGCCGGCATCTCGGCCTCGTCGAGCATCATCCGTTGCCGGCCGGTGAACGGTTCTCCACCGTCGAGCGGCTCGATCCGGACGTCTAGGTCGCAGTTGTGGATCGTCTTCTGGGCGACGAAGCCGGTACGGCTCACCGCCGCGATGTGAGCTCGTCCCCTTGCTCGACCAGCCCGGACCGGCGCAACATCACCTGGCTCGGAGGCCGCCGGCACCACCTCCTCGCGCAACCCCGTGAACGCATCGGGCGGCACTGCGTCGTCGTCCAAGCCTGCTGTCGAGCGACTGAACATCGAGCCCGAGCCCACAGCAAGCCGGAACGGCATGATGACGGTCGTCGTGTCGCCGGATTCGACGTCTCGCCTCACGCCGGCCAGGCACTCGCGATACGGGTCGGGCAGTGGAGCCTGGGTCCAACGCCCGATGACAGCGGCCAGCAAGGTACGCCCGAGTTCGCCGTTGGCCGTCGGTGCCCCAAGATCGATGAGCAGGCCGTAGAAGTCGCGCACGGACGACGTCTCGTACATCTCGTAGACGGCCAGCGACGACCGACTGCCTTCGATCCTGACGGTGTCAACGGACCGCAGCGGGATGTGCCCGACCACTGTGGCTGATCGGGCCTCCTTGTCCATGATGGTGATCATCCGGCCGCCGATGCCACCGTCCTTGCTCCACCCCGGGGCGAGGACAGCCAGGCGCCGATCCGTCAGGACAACGGTCGGGGCACTGCGTTTGAGCTCCCACAGGTCGCGCATGGACGCTTTGGTTGGATGCATTCGCTCCCAGCGCAGCTTGACTCGTTTGGCTCGATGCACGCTCAGCACCTGTTCGGCTGGCTCGAGCGCAAGTTCAGAGGGCGAGTTGATCGCCGGATAGAGCGGCATCGCGTCGCGGTTGTCGCCTGTGTCGCACATCCGCAGCAGCGTGAACGTGCCACGTCCCGGCACCATCGGGTTCGGGATGGCGGTTGACATCATGGGTCCTCCGGTCGAGGGTGCTAGCGATAGACCTGATCATTGTCGCGGTCGGTGTGACTGATCAGCTTTGCAAAGCAGTCGTTCGATGACAGGCCCTGCTGATCACACCATTGATTCGCCTCTTCACCCGATGAGAAAGGCACAGGTGCAACGGACACGTAGTAATACGGCGGTTCGCTCCCAAAGGAGTCAAACTCGGCGGAGTCGATCAGCACTGCGCCATAGCTACTTGTCAAGTCACGATGCAGATCAAGAATCGACTGATACGTGCTATAGGTGATTCCCGTTTCCCCATCAGTAGTACCCAGAAGCTTGGAGCTGAGCTGTGGTACCCAGTACTCGGTCAGTTCGGCCTCGACGAATGACCTGTCTTCCTCGATCTGCGCCTCGAGTTCTTGGCGCGCTTGTTCATCCGGGTCAGGGGCGACAGTCACGGGGGCACTCACCGGAGCCTCACCGGACTCGGTGACGTTCGGGGATGACCTTTCCTCGGAGCCCGGGTCAGAGCTCGCCGCCGTGCTTGCATCATCGCCACCGCCACTCACAAGGACGAGGCCCACGGTGACACCGATGACTATCGCCAGGATGGCCAATGCCGCTATGAGAGCCACATTGTTTCGGCTTGTGCTCGAGGACGGCTCCACTGGGGCCGGGACCGGCGGAGCCTCGACCGGTGGCGGGCTCGCCTCGGGCGGCTCG
>CAZQCA010000315.1:0-3363 GCA_964591845.1 uncultured Nocardioides sp. | reverse complement strand
TCGGTCCCAGAGCCCATCCCCCCAAGGCCCGTCTCACGGAACGAGGGCAGTGATCCACCAGGATCACTGCCCTCGTGGTGTGTCTGCGTGCTGTCGCGGCCCGGCCCCCGAGCCGGTCCTCAGTCCTCGGGCTCCTCGCCGGCGACGCCGGCCCTGCCCATGGCGTAGCCCAGCTGGAAGCGGGTCTGTGCCTCGTACTGCTCCTTGAGGTCGGCCACGTAGCCGGCGTAGGTGCGGGGGCTGACGCCCAGCCGCTTGGCGCTGGTCGGGTCGGCGTGCCCCTCGATCAGCATCCGGATCGTCATCGCCCGTTGCTCGGCGGCGACGTGGCGCATCATCGTCGACTCGCGGTTGGAGAAGGGCCGCGCGCGCTCCCAGGCACGCTCGAAGACGTCGACGAGGTAGGCGACCAGGGAGGGCTCGCGCACGGCGAGGGCGGTCCCGACACCTTCATGGCCGGGGATGACCACGACCTGCCGGTCGACCACGATCATCCGGTTGAAGAACTCGTCGAGCGTGCGCACCTCGGCGCCGCGGGAGGTGACCGCCGCGACGTACTTGTGGGTGATCGAGCTGCGTCGCGCGGAGTGCTGGTAGAGCGTGCGCATGTGCACCCCCCGCTCCAGCGCCGCCATGTCGCGCACGGCGGCCGCCGCGAGCGCTCCGGCGTTGCGGCCGGTCTGCGGCTGCGCGGTGAGCAGCTCCTTCTCGGCGTCGGCCACGAGGGAGGCGATGAACGGGTCGATGGCGTCGCCACGGACCTCGGTGATCGGGCCGCGGTCGGTGCCCGGGGAGCGCCGCCACGAGGTCGCCAGCCCCGAGAAGGCGGATGCCCACTGCGAGGACTCGGCGAGCAGCTCCGCGCCCTGCTGGCTCATCGGGGACACCACGCGCGACTGCACCGTCGTCGGGTCGACCGGCAGGTAGCCGCCGGTCTGGTCGTCGTGGACGAGCAGTCCCACCTTCAGCAGCAGCTCGAACGCCGGCCGGAGCGCGCTGCGGGGGTGGATGCGGGGATCGTCGGGACGCAGGCTCCCAGCGGCCACCACGTCCTCGTACAACGCGGTCGCCTCTGTCTCGAAGATCGCCCGGTCCCCCGGGCCGTAGCCATCCACGCCCCCTCCTTACCCGTTGTGTGGAGCATGGTCCCACAGAAACGGGTGGTACGACGGCCCTTCGAGGCAGTTGCCGGGCCGCTGGAGCGGGGTGCCGGGAAGCCTCAGTCGGCGGCTTCGAGGGCCGCGGCGACGCGGCGGTGCGCCTCCCAGATCTCCTCGGGGAGATGGTCGAACTGCTCGAGGTGCGCCTGCCGGAAGCCCATCTCCTGCCGCCACCGTGGGACGTCGATGTCGAGGATCGCGGTGAGGTCCTCCGGCGCGATCTCGAGACCCTGCAGCTCCAGCTCCTCGGCGGTGGGCAGCACGCCGACCGGGGTCTGCCGTCCGGTCACCTCGCCGTCCTTGTAGCGCATCAGCCACAGCAGCGCCCGCAGGTTGTCGCGGTAGCCGGGCCAGCGGAAGTGGCCGTCCTCGCCGCGCTGGAACCAGTTCACGTGGGCGAACACGGGCTGCTGGGTCGCCGCACCGACGATGGTGAGCCAGTGGGCCGCGTAGTCGCCCTCGCCGTAGGCCATGAACGGCCGCATCGACATCGGGTCGTAGCGCAGCTGCCCGTCGACGCCCTCGGCGGCGAAGGTCGCCTCGGCGCCCAGGGTGAGGCCGTCGTAGACGCCCTCGGCGAGGTCGGTGATCGCGCGCACCAGGGGCTCGCGGTCGCTGGTGCGGCCGCCGAAGATGATCGCGTCGATCGGGACGCCGGCCGGGTCGGAGAAGTCGGCGGCGACGTTGGGGACGTTGGCCAGCGTCGTGGTGAAGCGGCTATTGGGGTGGGCCCACGAGTCGGTGCTGCCGGGCTCCCGGTCGCTGATCAGCTGGCCCTTCCAGTCACGCCAGCCGGTGACGTCGGCGGGCGTCTCCTTGGTCTTGCCCTCCCACCAGACCTCCTGCGTCAGCTCGTTGTAGGCGACGTTGGTGAAGATGACGCCGGAGCCCTCGCCGATCGAGTCCAGGGCGGTCGGATTGGTGCGCTCGTTGGTGTCCTTGGCGACGCCGAAGACCCCGAACTCGGGGTTCATGCCGTAGAGGCGGCCGTCGTCGGGGTTGACCCAGAGCCACGCGATGTCGTCGCCGTAGAAGTCGACGCGGTAGCGCTCGCCGAGGGCGTCGGGCGCCAGCGTCATCGCCAGGTTGGTCTTGCCCGAGGCCGACGGGAAGCCGCCGCAGATGTGGTAGCGCTTGCCCGTCTCGTTGTCGGTGATGCCGAGCAGCATGAACTGCTCCGCGAGGAAGATCCCCGACTCGCGGCCGTCGTAGCAGGCCTGGCGCAGGCCGTGGGCGATCTTGCCCAGCAGCGCGTTGCCGCCGTACGACGACCCGAAGTGCAGGATGGTGCGCTCGTCGGCGACCGTGGCGAAGAGCCGCTGGTCGTCCGGGGTGCCCTGGCCGAGGTTCTCCAGGTCTCCGGTGACGTGCACGGCGCGCACGAAGCTCTCCTGGTCGACGAGGTTGTCGACGAACTCTGTGCCGACGCGCGACATCCGGATCATGTGGAGCACCACGGGCCGGCTGTCGGTGAGCTCCACGCCCGCGGCGTAGCGCTCGAGGGGAGAGCCGGGCGGGGCCATCAGGTAGGGGATGACGTACATGGTCTTGCCGGCCGAGGCGCCACGCATCCGCTCGACCTGGATCGCGGTGACGTCGGCGGCAGGCTTCCAGTTGTTGTAGACGCCCTTGTCGGACGGGCGGCTGGTGGCCACGACGGTCCGCTCCTCGGAGCGTGCGGTGTCCTTGAAGTAGCTGCGGGAGTAGTAGCGGCCCTCGCCCGCGGGCTGCAGCTCCCCGGCCTCGACGGCCTCGGCCAGGAGCCGGGCGTCGTCCGCCGCCGACACGACCTCGACGCGGTCGGGCTGGGTGATGGCGGCCCAGTGCGCGACGTACTCGCGCACCGCGAGGTTCTTGAGTCCGGCCTCGTCCAGAGCTCTCTCGACATCGACCATGTCCGTCACAACCTTTCGTTGCGTCCCCCGCCCAGGAGTCTCTCGACTCGGTTCGGGACCGGTGGGACCGGTGACCTCGCGACGACGCTGTCGCCCGATGTCGGGCACGATACGCACGCGTGGGCCCGCGACATATTGGATCGATCAAGCCGTGTGACCTGGGTCTCTTTCGGCTCAACCACGGGGGTTTTCGTGTGACGGGCGGCACTCGAGAGGCGCTGGTCGACTCCGAGTGATTCGGCGTCGCCGCATCGGTTCGGCTATCCTCGTCCAGTCCTCGTGACAGGCGCCCGTAGCTCAACGGATAG
>CAZQCA010000314.1:0-3375 GCA_964591845.1 uncultured Nocardioides sp. | reverse complement strand
CAGCGGGGTGGTTTCGAGACGGCGGCTGCGCCGCCTCCTCAACCACCGGAGCAGCCACGCTCAGAGCAGGGGCACGAAGCGGTAGCGGCCGTGGCGAGTGACCTGCTCGGAGCTGCCACGGACGACCAGCGTCATCTCGCCGGCGACGGGCACCACCAGGCGACCCGGCGAGCCGTCGGCCGTCACCAGCTGGTCGACGAGCTCGCGAGGCAGGACCGTGGCCTCGGCCGACACCAGGATCCGGTCGTACGGCGCCTCCTCGGGCCAGCCGAACACCCCGTCGAGGGCCTGCTCGATGTGGGCCCAGGGCTGGTCCGTGGCGGCCAGGTTGGCGGCGCCGAAGGCCACCAGCTCGGGCACCCGTTCGACGCCGATGACCGAGCCGCCGGGTCCGACCAGGTGGGCGAGCAGCGCGGTGGTCCAACCCGAGCCGGTGCCCACGTCGAGCACCCGCTGCCCCGGGCGCACGTCCAGCAGGCGCAGCATGTCGACGACCGTGCGGGGCTGGCTGTTGGTCTGGCCGGCACCGATCGGCAGCGGCCCGTCGTACGCCGCCTGCCAGCGCTCCGACTCGGGCAGGAACCCCTCGCGTGGCCACGCCCGGAAGGCCTCCTCGACCGGGTCCGGCTGGTGGGGCATGGCGCCGACGCTACGCCCCGCGGGTGGGCCGGTGCGGCTCACGGCCGCGGCGGGCGCGGGAAGAAGAGCGGCGCCCGGGCGGCGTACGCGTCCCAGCCCGGGCGCTGCGACATCGTCCGCTCGAGCAGCTTGGCGCCCGTGACGTTGCGGAGCACGTGGGTCATCGCGACCGGGGCGACCAGCGTGAGCAGCCCGGGGAGCCATCCCGAGGCCAGGCCCGCCAGCGTCCAGATGCCCCACCAGACGAGGGAGTCGCCGAAGTAGTTGGGGTGCCGCGTCCAGCCCCACAGGCCGGTGTCGAGGACCGGGGGCCGCGAGTCGCGCGGGCGCGCGCGGTAGGCCGCCAGCTGGGCGTCGCCGACGGCCTCGAAGGCGAGCCCGGTGGCCCACACGGCCAGCCCGAGCCAGACCGCCCAGCCGAGCTCGACGTCGCCGACCGCGCCCACCTGGAGCGGCACGGAGACCAGCCAGACCGCCAGTGCCTGGGGCACGAACACCTTGCGGACGGCCACCGCGGTCCAGCCCGGGTCGCTCGGCTCCAGGCCCATGATCGCGGCGTAGCGAGGGTCCTCGCCGTGCCCGCGCGAGCGCCGCAGGATGTGCCACGCCAGCCGGCCGCCCCAGACGCCGACCACGGCCACCATGAGCAGGTCGCGCCACCCCTCACCGCGGCCGAGCCCGAGGCCGACGCCCACGGAGACCACCGCGACCAGGACGAACCCCAGCCCCCAGGTGATGTCGACGACCGCCACTCGGCCGAGCCGCCTGGCCGCGACCGCGGTGACCGCCATGGCCACCGCGACGGCGGCGAGCGAGACGGCGGACGTGATCGCCCACGCAGTCAGCATCGGGCACCCACCCGGCTCACCAGTCCCGACGCGTGGGCAGCGTGTGGGGCCCGCCGGGCCGCACGGCCAGGATCTGGTCGACGCCCATCCGTCCGTCGGCGAAGGCCATCCGGCCGCCCACCAGATAGAGCCGCCAGACCCGCACGACCTCCTCGCCGACGAGCGCGGCCAGGTCTGGCTGCCGCGCCTCGAAGCGCTCGATCCAGGCGTCGACGGTGCGGACGTAGTGCTCGCGCAGGGCATGCACGTCGCGCACCTCCAGCCCCCCGTCCTCGAGGTGGGCGACGGTCTCGCCCACCGGCCGCATGTGCATGTCGGGGGCGATGTAGGACTCGATGAACGGCCCGCCGCCCGGGTGCCGGCCGCCTCGGCGTCCGGGCCGTGACATCTGCTGGACCAGCACCCGGCCGCCGGGTCGTACGGCGTCGCGCAGCACGCGCGCATAGGTCGGGTAGTTGCCCTCGCCGACGTGCTCGCCCATCTCCACGGAGGCGACCGCGTCGAAGTGGTCGCGCTCCGGCACGGCGCGGTAGTCCTGGAGCCGGATCTCCACCCGGTCGCGGAGCCCCCGCTCGGCGACCCGGGCGTCGATGAATCTCTTCTGCTCCGCCGCGATGGTGACGCCGGTGACGTGCACGCCGTACTCGGCGGCGGCGAAGAGCGACAGCGACCCCCAGCCGCAGCCGACGTCGAGCAGGCGCATGCCCGGCTCCAGGCCGAGCTTGCGGCAGATGAGGTCGAGCTTGTCGCGCTGCGCCTCGGCCAGCCCGTACGACGGCTCGTCGCTGGTCCAGTAGGCGCAGGAGTAGGCCATCGAGTCGTCCATGAGCAGGGCGTAGAACTCGTTGGACAGGTCGTAGTGGTGGGAGATCGCGCGCCGGTCGCGGCTCAGCGAGTGCAGCCGTCCACCGAGCCTCGCCTGCGACCGCGGCGCGGCCGGCGGCCGCCCCAGGGCACCGGCGCCGACGGCGACGCGCGCGAGGCGGACGAGGGCGGCGAGCGTCGTCGGTGTCGGCCGAGTGCCGGTGAGCCGACGCTCGCGCACCGACGCCCAGGCGCGGGACAGCGCGTCGTGGAGTCCCGCCGCGTCGCCCGGCTCGACGTCGAGGTCGCCCGTGACGTAGGCCTGCGCGGCGCCCAGCTCGCCCGGGTGCCGCAGCAGCCGGCGCAGGGCCGGGGACGTCACCTCGACGACCGGCCCGGACTCGGGGCCCGCCTCCGACCCGTCCCAGGCGCGGACCCGGACGGGCAGCCCACCGCCCAGCCACGGCCGCAGCGCCTCCTCGAGGCGCACCGCCACCGTCATCGACGCTCCTTCTCCAGCACGATCTGCTGCACGTCGAGGTACCCGGCGGCGAAGCCGGCACGCGAGTAGGTGAGGTAGAAGTGCCACATCCGCCGGAACACGTCGTCGAAGCCCAGCCGGGGCAGGTCGGCGGCCAGGAACGCCTCGTCCCACATCCGCAGCGTCTCGGCGTAGTGGGAGCCGAAGGACAGCCGGTCGGTGATCCGCAGCCCGCAGTCGCCGGTGACCTCGCCGAGCAGCTCGACGGACGGCAGGAAGCCGCCCGGGAAGATGTACTTGTGGATCCACGTGTAGGTCCCGAGCGTGGCCAGCATCCGGTCGTGGGGCATCACGATGGCCTGGATCGCGGCGCGGCCGCCGGGGGCCAGCCGGTCGTGGATGGTGCGGAAGTACGTCGGGAGGAAGTCGTGGCCGACCGCCTCGATCATCTCCACGGAGACGACGGCGTCGAAGTTGCCCCGCACGCGCCGGTAGTCGGTCAGCTCCACGTCGACCCGGTCGGCGAGGCCGGCCGCGGCGAGCCGCTCGCGGGCGAGGTCCTGCTGCTCCCGTGACAGCGTCACCGTGCGCACCTGCGCGCCG
>CAZQCA010000313.1:0-3392 GCA_964591845.1 uncultured Nocardioides sp. | reverse complement strand
CGCTTCCCCAACCTGCTGGTCAACGGCTCGGCCGGCATCGCCGTCGGCATGGCGACCAACATCCCGCCCCACAACCTGCGCGAGGTCGCCGAGGGCGCCCAGTGGGCGCTCGACCACCCCGACGCGAGCCGCGAGGAGCTGCAGGACGCCCTCCTCGAGCGGATCAAGGGTCCCGACTTCCCCAACGGCGCGCTGATCGTGGGGCACTCCGGCATCGAGCAGGCCTACCGCACGGGCCGCGGCTCGATCATGCAGCGCGCCGTCGTCGAGATCGACGAGGACAGCAAGGGCCGGGTGATGCTGGTCATCTCCGAGCTGCCCTACATGGTCAACCCCGACAACCTCGCGCTCAAGATCGCCGAGCTGGCCGACTCCGGACGGGTGCAGGGGATCGCCGACGTGCGCGACGACTCCTCCTCGCGCACCGGTCAGCGTCTGGTGGTCGTGCTCAAGCGCGACGCGGTGGCGCGGGTGGTGCTCAACAACCTGTTCAAGCACACCGAGCTGCAGACCAACTTCTCGGCCAACATGCTGGCCCTGGTCGACGGGGTGCCGCGCACGCTGTCGATCGACCAGTTCATCTCGACCTGGGTCGCCCACCAGATCGACGTGATCCAGCGCCGCACGCGATTCCGGCTCAACCGGGCCGAGGAGCGGGCCCACGTCTTCCGCGGCCTGGTCAAGGCGCTCGACATGCTCGACGAGGTGATCGCGCTGATCCGGCGCAGCCCCGACGTCGACGACGCGCGCCGCGGGTTGATCGAGCTGCTCGACATCGACGAGGTGCAGGCCAACGCCATCCTCGACATGCAGCTGCGCCGCCTGGCGGCCCTGGAGCGGCAGAAGATCATCGACGAGCTCGCCAAGATCGAGGCCGAGATCGCCGACCTGCAGGACATCTTGGCCAACGAGGCCCGCCAGCGGCGCATCGTCGGCGAGGAGCTCGGCGAGATCGTCGGCAAGTACGGCGACGAGCGGCGCAGCCAGATCATCGCTGCGGACGGCGACCTCTCCATGGAGGACCTCATCCCCGACGAGGAGCTGGTCGTCTCGATCACCCGGGGCGGCTACGCCAAGCGCACCCGCGCCGACGCCTACCGCACCCAGAAGCGCGGCGGCAAGGGGGTGCGCGGCGCCACGCTGCGCGGCGACGACGTCGTGGAGCACCTCATCGCGACGTCCAACCACCACTGGCTGCTGTTCTTCACCACGGCGGGGCGCGTCTACCGCACCAAGGCCTACAACCTCCCCGAGGCCGCCCGTGACGCCAAGGGCGGTCACGTGGCGGGGTTGCTCTCCTTCCAGCCCGACGAGTCGATCGCCCAGGTGCTCGCGATCCGCGACTACGACCAGGCGCCCTACCTCGTGCTGGCCACCCGCAACGGCCTGGTGAAGAAGACCAAGCTGACCGACTACAACTCCCCGCGCCAGGCGGGCGTGATCGCGATCAACTTCCGCGAGGCCGACGACGAGCTGATCGGGGCCGAGCAGGTCTTCCCCGACGACGACATCCTGCTCGTCTCCCGCAAGGGCCAGTCGATCCGGTTCCGGGCCGACGACACGCAGCTGCGCCCGATGGGCCGGGCCACGTCCGGCGTCTCGGGCATGAAGTTCCGCGACGGCGACTCGGTGCTGTCCATGTCGGTGATCAGGGCCGCCCAGGTGGCCGCCGAGGAGGCGCTCGACGCCGATGGCTCCGCGGTGGAGGGGGCCGCCGGAGACGCCGTACGGCCGCAGTACGTCTTCACGATCACCGACGGCGGCTTCGCCAAGCGCACCCGCATCTCCGACTACCGCCGGCAGTCACGGGGCGGTCTCGGCATCAAGGCGATGGCGCTGCAGAACGAGGAGCGCGGCCAGCTGGTCGGCGCGTTCATCGTCGTCGAGGGCGACGAGATCCTCTCGATCACGCAGGGAGGCCAGGTCGTCCGCAGCCCCATCAACGACGACTTCCGGCCGACCGGACGGTCGACGATGGGGGTCAAGTTCGTGACGCCCAAGGACGGGGACGCGGTGGCCGTGGTGACCCGCGCGGTCGAGGTGCGCGAGGACGACGACGACGCTCCGGCGGCCGCCGACCCCCCGGCTGGCGTGTCGCCCGACGGCGCCGACGAATCGTCTGATATGGCCGAGGATGCAACAATCGAGACTCCTGCACCCGATGAGTCCGGGGAGAGTGAGTCCTGATGGCGGATCGCAGCGCGCCGCAGACGGCACCGCCGACGGCGCAGCCGTCGGCCGAGTCGGCGACCGAGCAGTCCACCACCCAGCAGCCCATCGGCGCCAACGGCACCAGCAGCAACGGCGCGGCCCAGAAGCGGCCCGTCCTCCCGCCGATGCCCGACCCCAAGCCGGCTGCGAGCAAGCCTTCCCGCGGCGCTCGCAAGGCCGGCGCGTCGCGCAAGCAGTCGACCACGCCGGAGCCGACGGCCGAGGCGCAGCCCGCGAACGGCGTTCGCGCCGCCGCTCCGACGCCGCCCGTCGCAGCCCCGCCCGTCGCAGCCCCGCCCGTCGCAGCCCCGCCCGTCGCAGCCCCGGCCACCCGCGCCGCTCGGCCGGCGCCGGTGGCGCCCGCCGCGCCCGCGCCGACCCAGCCGGTGCGCAAGCCCGTGCTCCCGCCCGCGCCCGGTCAGGGCGACACGGCCCCGGTCCCGGTGACGCGGTCCGTCTCCGCGCCCGCCCCGGCCCCGGCCCGCCCGACCGTCGCGCCGACGCCGGTCACCAAGGCGCCCAAGCCCCCCAAGCCGGCCCGCCCGGCCAAGGAGCGGCCGGTCGCGGTCACCCGCCGCCCGTCTCGACGTGCGCGACTCCGGCTGACCCGCATCGACCCCTGGTCGGTGATGAAGACGGCGTTCCTGCTGTCGGTGGCCGTCGGCATCGTGACCGTCGTCGCCGTGATGACGGTGTGGAGCGTGCTGGGCGCCGCCGGCCTGTGGGACTCGATTAACGAGACCGTCCAGAGCGTGCTCGGCAGCAGCAGCAACACGACGTTCGACGTCAAGGACTACCTCGGCACCTCGCGGATCCTCGGGTTCACCACCCTGGTCGCGATCGCCGACGTGGTGCTCATGACCGCGATCGCCACCCTCGCGGCCTTCCTCTACAACATGGCCGCCGCCCTGCTCGGCGGCATCGAGGTGACCCTCACCGAGGACGGCGACTGACCGCGAGGCGTCGCGGTTTTCGCGGTGAGGCGTCGCGGTTTTCGCGGTGAGGCGTCGCGAGTTGACGGCGCGTCTTGGCGGCGTACGTCGTTTTGTGGGGCGTTCCGAGGGTGCGGTAATGTCTCCCCTCGGTCAGCCCTCGGGTCGACCGCGCCGGCGCCCTCATCGGCGCCGATCCGGGCCTATAGCTCAGACGGTTAGAGCGCTTCCCTGATAAGGAAGAGGTCA
>CAZQCA010000312.1:0-3395 GCA_964591845.1 uncultured Nocardioides sp. | reverse complement strand
ACTCTGGGGGGCGACCCGGGAGGGGCGTCGCCTGCGGTGGTGGAGGAGCCTCCGAAGGGCGCGTCGGGCAACCAGCCGTCCCCAGCGGGGGGCGCGGTGACCCGCGGCTGGGCGCGGCAGCGGGGCCCGGCGACGACGCTGGTGCTGGTGCGGCACGGCGTCACCAGCCACACCGTCGAGAAGCGCTTCTCCGGCGGGCTCGCGAGCGCCAACCCCGGTCTGTCCGAGGAGGGTCGCGCCCAGGTGCGGGCGACCGCAGACTGGCTGGCGCCGATGGCCGAGGAGGTGGCGGCGGTCGTCGCCTCGCCCGTACGCCGTGCGCTCGAGTCGGCCGAGATCCTGGCGGCGCGGCTCGGCCGCCCGCTCGACACGGAGCCGGGCTTCGCCGAGATGGAGTTCGGGGTGTGGGACGGGCTGACCTTCGACGAGGTCGAGGCCACCCACGGATCCGACCTGGACGCCTGGCTGGGCTCGCTCGACGCGACGCCGGGGCAGGTGGGGGAGTCCTTCCGGGTCGTCGAGAAGCGGGTGCTCGACGCGCTGCAGCGGGTGCTCGACCAGCACGCGGGCCGGACCGTGGCCGTGGTCAGCCACGTGACGCCGATCAAGACGCTGGTCGCCCATGCCCTGCAGGCGCCGCTCGAGGCGGTCTTCCGGATGGAGCTCGCGCCCGCGTCGGTGACGGTGCTCTCCTACTTCACCGGCGGACCCGACGGCAACGAGCCGATGGCGTCGCTGCGCACGTTCAACGCCCGGCCCACCGACGAGGCGCTGTCACCCGGCCTGCGCTGACGCCTCTGTCCCGGGTCGTGTGCCTCAGCCGTCCTGGTCCGAGCGTGGGCCAGGCACACGACCCTGCAGCGAGACCTCGGTGACCACGACGTCGAGCCTGGTGCCGCTGCGTCCGCTCGGGCCGAGCTCGACCTCCCAGCCCAGCTGACCCAGCAGGTCGGCCATCTCCCCGGGAGTGCGCGCCTGGTCGCCGGACTCGAGCAGATCGCGGGTGATCCGGCCCTTGGTCGCCTTGTTGAAGTGGCTGACCACCGAGCGGCGGCCGGCGGTGTCCAGGAGCACCCGGACCGTGACCACCCGGGGTCCGAGGTCGGCCGGCGGACGCCAGAACGCGGCGTACGTCGTCGACCGGAGGTCCACCAGCAGCCCGCCGCCGAGCGCCTCGAGGACGGCCGGGCCCAGCGCCTGCCGCCACACCCCTGCCACCGGCCCGAGTCCCGGCAGCGCGACGTCACCCGAGAGGCGGTAGGCCGGGATCCGGTCGGCGGGGCGCACGACGCCGAACAGCGACGACGTCACGAGCAGCCTCCCCGCGGCGCGGCGCTTGGCCGCCGCCGACAGCGTCGGGAACGACAGCGCGTCGAACAGCACCCCCGTGTAGACGTGGTCGGCCCGCGCGGTCGGGGCCGCGAGCAGCGCGGTGTTGCGCGCCACGAGGTCGGCCTGCGTCGGGCCGAGCCCGAGCGTCGCGGCCGCCCGTTCGGGGCTCTCCGTGCAGTGCGAGACGAGCGCGTGCAGCACCCGCTCGCGGGCCGGGTTGAGCTGCGGTGCCGAGAGCCGGTCGAGATCGAGCGCTGCCCCGCGTCGCGGCGAGGCCTTGCCCTCGCTCGGCGGCAGCAGGATCAGCACGGGCGTCACCCTAGGGTGTGCCGCGGTTGGTGGTCGCGGCGGCCCGTCTAGGGTGACGGCATGCCGAGCAACCGGGTGCTGAGCCTGCGTCGGCTCGCCGACGACTCCGTGCCGGCCCGGCTGCTGCGCGACGGCATCGCCGCGATCCAGACCGAGCAACAGGTGAACCCGCACTTCCCTCGTGACGTCGAGGCAGCCGCCGAGCAGGCGGCCGCCGCACCGCGGATGCCCGCCCTCGACCGCACCGACCTGCCGTTCGTCACGGTCGACCCGCCGTCCTCGATGGACCTCGACCAGGCCCTCCATCTGGCGCGCGCCGGCTCGGGCTACGTGCTGTCCTACGCCATCGCCGACGTGGCGGCGTACGTCGCCCCCGGCGACCCCGTCGACCTCGAGGCCCACCGGCGCGGCCAGAGCTTCTATGGCGCCGACTCCAAGATCCCGCTGCACCCGCAGGTGCTGTCGGAGGGTGCGGCCTCGCTGCTGCCCGACCAGGACCGACCGGCGCTGCTCTGGACCGTCGAGCTCGACGAGGACGGCTCGACCCGCCAGGTGCGGGTCGAGCGGGCTCGCGTGCGCTCGCGCGCCAAGCTGTCCTACGAAGCGGTGCAACGCGCGATTGACGCCGGCACCGCCGAGGAGTCGCTCGTGCTCCTGCGCGAGCTCGGCGAGAAGCGGATCGCGCAGGAGGCGGCTCGGGGCGGGATGTCGCTGCCGATGCCCGAGCAGGAGGTCGACACCAGCGACGGCGCCTGGCGGCTGGAGTTCCGCGGGCAGCTGCCGGTCGAGCTGTGGAACGCGCAGATGTCGCTGCTGTGCGGCTTCGGCGCCGCGTCGCTGATGCTCGACGGAGGGGTGGGGCTGCTGCGCACGCTCCCGCCGCCGGACCCGCGCGACGTGAAGCGGCTGCGCCGCACCGCCCACGCGCTCGACATCACCTGGCCGCGCCAGGAGGCATACGCCGACTTCCTGCCGCGCCTGGACCCAGCCGTGCCCGCCCAGGCGGCGATGGTGGTCGCCTCGACCCGACTGCTGCGGGGCAGCGGCTACGCCGCCTTCTCCGGCACCGTGCCGGAGCAGGTCGACCACTCCGCCCTGGCCTCGCCGTACGCGCACGTGACGGCGCCGCTGCGCCGCCTCGTCGACCGCTACGCCGGGGAGATCTGCCTGGCGCTGTGTGCCGGCGAGCCCGTGCCCGAGTGGGTGCTGGCCGCGCTGCCCGACCTGCCGGAGGAGATGCGCGACTCGACGCGCCGGGCCAACGCCTACGAGCAGGCCGTCATCGACCTCGTCGAGACCGGGATCCTGCAGCACCGGGTCGGCGACAGGTTCGAGGCCACGGTCGTCGACGTCGACGAGAAGGATCCTCGGAGGGGCGTCGTGACCGTGCAGGAGCCCGCCGTCGAGGCCCGGGTCTCGGGCGGTTCGGCGCTCCCGCTGGGGGAGCAGGTCGACGTGCGCCTCGCCGAGGCCGACCTCGCCACCAGGACCGTGAGGTTCGAGATCGACGGCGGCTCGCCGTCATGACCGCGGCGGTGCCTCGCGACTGGTGGAAGTCGGCGGTCGTCTATCAGATCTACCCGCGCAGCTTCGCCGACAGCGACGGCGACGGGGTCGGCGACCTGGGCGGCATACTCGCTCGGATCGACCACCTGGTGACCCTCGGGGTGGACGCGGTCTGGCTGAGCCCGGTCTATCGGTCGCCGATGGACGACAACGGCTACGACATCAGCGACTACCAGGACATCGATCCG
>CAZQCA010000311.1:0-3401 GCA_964591845.1 uncultured Nocardioides sp. | reverse complement strand
TTGAGATCGGGCTGCTCGAAGGTGGTGTAGACGCGGCGGGCGTCGGGCACCTCGAACTGGCTGTAGAGGTAGACCCGCTGGTCGGCCGGGTCGACGAAGCGGTGCAGGCCCTCGCCCGTGTGGGAGTAGGGCAGCTCGCAGTGGACGCGCAGCTCGTTGTCGGCGGCGAGGCCGTCGAGCCGGATCCGCTGGTCCCGGTAGACGTCGAAGACGTCGAGCGGCTCGCCGTTGAGGGTGATCTCGTGCACCGTCGCGCCGTGCAGGTCGGCGAAGGTGCTCTCCCCGGGCCGGGTGCACGAGAACCGGATGACGGTCGTGCTCTCGAAGACCTTGTCGGAGACGGTGAGGTCGAGGGAGATGTCGTAGGAGTCGACGGACAGGAGCGAGCCTCGGGTGGCGGCCTCGTCCCGGGTCAGGTTGGTTCCAGGCATGGGCCGATCATGACACCGGAAGGCGAATGTCCGGGAGTCTGCGCTCAGTCGGCGCGCTCCGCGTGCGCCGACTGCGCGGTCGGCCTGGTGGCGCGGCCGGTCTGGTGGCGGCGGCCGCGGGGCCGGCGTCCCTCCGAGCGCGGCTCGGCGCGCGTCAGCAGGGTGGGGATCCCGAGGCTGAGGGGGTTGCTGCTCATGATGGTTCCTTCGTCGGGGTGGTCATCTCGACGAGAGGAGCAGAGGCGGGCGTCCCTGATACGCCTTGTTACGGTGGCTGGGTGAGCGATGCCGACTTCTGGTTCGACCCGCTGTGCCCCTTCGCGTGGATCACCTCCCGCTGGATCCTCGAGGTGGAGAAGGTGCGCGACGTCGAGGTGTCGTGGCACGTGATGAGCCTGGCCTACCTCAACCAGGACAAGGACGTCAGCGACCGCTACCGCGAGTTCCTCGATCCTGCCTGGGGTCCGGTCCGGGTGTGCATGGCTGCTCGGCACAAGTACGGCGACCAGGTGCTGCTGCCGCTCTACACCGCGCTCGGCACGCGCATCCATCTCGAGCGCCGCACCGTCGATCGCGCGCTCGTCGCCGAGGCGCTGGCCGAGGTCGGGCTCGACGGCGCGCTCCTCGACGCGATGGACGACTCCTCGCTCGACGAGGCGGTGGTGTCGTCCCACCACGAAGGCATGGACCAGGTCGGCTACGAGGTCGGCACGCCCACGATCTCCTTCCAGGGGTCGGCGTTCTTCGGGCCCGTCCTGAGCAGGATCCCGCGCGGGGAGGACGCCGGCCGGCTGTGGGACGGGTGCGTGGCGGTCGCCGCCTTCCCCGACTTCTACGAGCTCAAGCGCTCGCGCACCGGCGACCTGGACTTCAGCTGACGTGCGGCTTCTCGGGGCGGCGCTGACCGGTGTCCTGACGGGGACGCTGGTGGTCCCCGTGACCGCACCTGCCTCCGGAGCCACCGGCGCCGTCGGGTCCTCGGATCGGGCGCGCCCCGTCGTCGTCGGGATGCGAGGTGCCGACCGCGCGGGACTGCGGGAGGGGTCGTGGCTGCTGGCCCGCGGCGCCACCCGGGTGCGGGCGGACTTCTCGATGGTGGCGGTCACCTGGACCGGGACGCAGGTCCCGCGCGTGCGCCTGCGCGCCCACGACGCCGGCGGCTGGCAGCCCTGGCAGCCGGTCGAGGCGTTGGGCGACCTCGGCGCGAAAGGCACCACCCGTGGCTCCGAGCCGATCTGGACCGGCGAGTCCGACGGGCTGCAGGTGCGGGTCTCCGGCCCCACGCGCGGAGCCCGGCTGGTGCTCGTCGACCCGGGCGCCGATCCCGCCCCGGCCCCGCGTCGTACGCCGGCCGCGAGCTCGCCGCGCGCTGCCGCGAAGCCGCCGACGCACGCCCCGCGGCCCGGCCTCCACGGCCGCAAGGACTGGGGAGCCAAGGAGCGCTGGCGCAACGGCGGGCCGCGCTACAACGACAAGCTCAAGCAGGTCCACCTCCACCACACGGTGAACAGCAACAACTACAAGCGCAGCGAGGTGCGCGGCATCCTCCGCTCGATCTACCGCTACCACACGCACAACCTCGGCTGGTCCGACATCGGCTACAACTTCCTGGTCGACCGGTTCGGTCGCGCCTGGGTCGGCCGGGCCGGGGGTGCGGACCGGCTGGTCCGCGGTGCCCACACCCTGGGCTTCAACCACTCCTCCACCGGCATCGCGGTCATCGGCAACTTCGAGACGGCCACGCCGCGCGCCGACGTCGTCACGACGCTGGTGCGGCTGGCCGCGTGGAAGCTGGACCGCTACGACCGCAAGCCCGACGGCAAGACCTGGGTCACCTCGCAGGGCAGCGACCTCTATCGCCGGGGCAAGCGGGTCAAGCTGCCGGTCATCGACGGGCACCGCGACACCAACCAGACCGCCTGCCCCGGGCAGAACCTCTACGACCTGCTGCCGCAGATCCGCAAGCGGGCCGCCCACCGGGCCGCTCGCTTCTCGTGAGGCCCGTGGGAGCGGCACACGGACGAAACACGGTGGACGACGCCTCCTAGGATGCAGCCCATGACCCACGTCCTGTCCGCCGTCGCCTGGCCGTACGCCAACGGCCCGCGCCACATCGGCCACGTGGCCGGCTTCGGCGTGCCCTCCGACGTCTTCAGCAGATACATGCGGATGACCGGACACGAGGTCCTGATGGTCTCGGGCACCGACGAGCACGGCACCCCGATCCTGGTGGCCGCCGACAAGGACGGCGTCACCGCGCGCGACCTGGCCGACAAGTACAACGCGGTGATCGTGCAGGACCTCGTCGACCTGGGGCTGTCCTACGACCTGTTCACCCGCACGACGACCGGCAACCACTACCGGGTCGCGCAGGAGCTGTTCCACCAGAACTGGCTCAACGGCTACATGGTCGAGCAGACCACGCAGTCGGCGATCTCGCCGTCGACGGGCCGCACGCTCCCCGACCGCTACATCGAGGGGACCTGTCCGATCTGCCGCTTCCCCGAGGCGCGCGGTGACCAGTGCGACAACTGCGGCAACCAGCTCGACCCGACCGACCTGATCGACCCGCGCAGCAAGATCAACGGAGAGACGCCCGACTTCGTCGAGACGCAGCACTTCTTCCTCGACCTCCCGGCGCTGGCCGAGGCGCTGCGGCACTGGCTCGACGAGCGCGAGGCCACCGGCCTGTGGCGGCCCAACGTCATCAAGTTCAGCCAGAACATCCTCCAGGACATCAAGCCGCGCGCGATGACGCGCGACATCGACTGGGGCATCCCCGTGCCGCTCGACGGCTGGCGCGACCAGCCCACCAAACGGCTCTACGTGTGGTTCGACGCGGTGATCGGCTACCTCTCGGCGAGCATCGAGTGGGCGCGCCGCCACGCCGACTGGACGGGGGCCGACCCCGAGGCCTGGCGGGCCTGGTGGAACGACACCGACGCCCTGTCCTACTACTTCATGGGCAAG
>CAZQCA010000310.1:0-3423 GCA_964591845.1 uncultured Nocardioides sp. | reverse complement strand
TGCCGAACTGGAACTCCTGCACGATGCCGGTGACGACGCCGATGGCGAAGTTGATGAGGAACAGGCGGCCGAAGAACTTGGTGAGACGGAGGTACTCCGGCTTGCGGGTGCGCACCCAGGCGGTCTCGAGCACTGCGATGAGCAGTGTCAGGCCGACCGTGAGCGGCACGAACAGGAAGTGGTAGACGGTGATGATGCCGAACTGCCAGCGGGCGATGTCCAAGACGTCCACGCGGCGACTCCTCGGGTGAGTGGCGGTAGAACTCCTACGCTCCGTAGTACACACCTACGACGTTGTGTCGTGATAACCGAAGAACCGTCGTAGGCTGATGCAATGCCTCACACAGCCAAGCCTCACCTGGGTGACCTCGAGCGCGCCGTGATGGACGTGCTCTGGACGGCCGCCGAGGACCGGTTGATGACGGTCCGGGAGGTCCACGAGGCCCTGGTCGGCGACCGCGACGTCGCCTACACGACCGTGATGACGGTGCTCGACCGCCTGGCGCGCAAGGACGTGGTGACCCAGGAGCGCGACGGCCGGGCGTTCCGCTACCGGCCGCGGGCCACCCGGGCCGAGCTCACGGCCGAGGTCATGCACGACGCGCTGGCCGACTTCACCGCCAGCCACCCCGGCACCGACCGGAGCCAGGCCCTGGTCGCGTTCGTGGGCGAGGCGTCGCAGGCCGACCTCGACGCCCTGCGCCGGGCGCTCGCCGAGCTCGACCGCTGACGTGACCCCGCTGGTCCTGGGGGGGCTGGCCCTGTTGCTGGCGGGGCCGGTGCCCGGCCTGCTCTCGCGGGCCACCTGGCTGCGCCGCACCCCGGTGGCGACGCTGGTGCTGTGGCAGGCGGTGGCGCTGGCGGCCGTGCTCGCGGCGCTGGGGGCCGGGCTGTCGCTGGTGACCGGGCAGGTGTGGCGCGAGGACCCCGGCGCGACGTCGTACGTCGTCGCAGGCGTGGCGCTGCTGGTGACCGGCCTGGTGGCGGGGCGGCTGGCGCTGATGGGTCATCTGGTCGGCACCGAGCTGCGGGCGCTGCGGCGCCGGCACCGCGACCAGGTCGACCTGGTCGGACGCCGGGTCTCCGACGACAGCCTGCGGGTGCTCGACCATCCCGTCCCGGTCGCCTACTGCCTGCCCGGGATGGCCGCGTCGCGCATCGTGCTTAGCTCGGGCGCCCTCGGGCACCTCGACGAGCGCCAGCTGGCCGCCGTGCTGCTGCACGAGCGAGCCCATCTGCGGGCGCGACACGACCTGCTGCTGGAGGCGTTCACGGTGCTGCACCGGGCCTTCCCCCGATGGGTGCGCAGCGCCACCGCCCACGACGAGGTGGCGCTGCTGGTCGAGGTGCTCGCCGACCGGGCCGCGGTGCGCGACGGCCGCGCCCGCGATCTGGGCAGCGCCCTGCTGGCGATGGCCGAGGGGCGGCTGCCCAGCGGCGCGCTCGGAGCGGCCGACCGGGGTCTGGCGGCGCGGGTGGCGCTGCTCGCCGACGACGGCGGCCACCGGGCCCAGTCCCTGGCCGTGGCCGCCAGCGGGATCGCGCTGGTCGTGCTCCCCACCGTGATGGTCGTCCGGCCCTGGCTGCAGGCCCTGTGAAGCGCCCACACCGCCCGGTCGTCGGGGCGCCTGGGGCGGCGACACGCTCCTGTGATGCGTGATGCTGGTGTGACGAGCACCTAAGGTCGCATCATGGCGACCCGTACGTCTTCCCCGCCGGGGTCGCGGAGCAGGAGCACGTCCACGCGCAGCACGGCGTCGAAGCGCTCCCGCACCCGATCCCGGAGTACCAGCCGCAAGAGCCGCTCGCGGCGTACGCCGGCGCGCGGCAACGCGCTGACCCGGCGGACGCCCCCTCCGGCCGTGCGCAGGGGCCCCGGGCCGGTCTTCCGGCTCTTCCGGGCCGTCGGAGGCGCGCTGTCGGCCGTCTGGCTCGGCCTGGCCCACGCCCTGGGCGCCCTCGCCCGACGCCTCGGCGGCGCGGCCCGCGACCTGGACCCCGAGCACCGCCGAGACGGTGCCGGACTGCTCCTGGTCGCGCTGGCGGTCGTCACCGCCGCCGCGGTCTGGTGGGAGGTGCCCGGCTCGCTCATGGAGCTCGTGCGCACCATCGTGTCCGGCTCGGTCGGCAAGGTCGGCTGGCTGGTGCCGCTCGCGCTGGTGCTCACCGGCTGGCGCACCATGCGCGACCCGGTGCACAACGGGCCCGCCGGGCGGCAGGTCGTCGGCTGGACCGCGCTCTGCCTCGGCGTGCTCGGCGTCGTCCACATCGCCGCCGGCAACCCCCAGCCCGACCTGGGCGACACCACCAGCCTCCGCCAGGCGGGTGGGGCCATCGGCTTCGTGGTCTCGAGCCTGCTGCTCGACCTGCTCCGCACGCCGTACGTCGTGGTGCCGGTGCTCGCGCTGGTGGCGGTGTTCGGCGTGCTCGTGGTCACCGCCACGCCGGTGTACCAGATCCCGCGACGCCTGCGGCACCTGCGCGACCGTCTGCTCGGACGCCACCCCCTCGACGAGGACGACGGGGAGTCGACCCAGCCGATCCGCGTCCGCCGCCGCCGCGGCGGCGCCGACGACTTCCAGCCCGACGGCCTGCCCGCCTACGACTCGCCGGTCCTGGAGGACCGTGAGGTGGGCCGCCGGCGCCGGGCCTCCGACGCGGCGCCCGCGGATCCTGCCGACGTGCCCGCGCCGGCGGGGGAGGCCGAGGAGAAGGTCGAGCTCACGCCGCCGCCGCACACGCCGCTGCCACCCCGCGTCGAGCAGCTCGCGCTGTCCGGCGACGTCACCTATGCGCTGCCCGACAGCCAGGTGCTCAAGGCGGGTTCGCCCCACAAGCCGCGCTCCCGCGCGTCCGACGACGTCGTCGAGCGGCTGACCCAGGTGCTCGAGGAGTTCGGGATCGACGCCCAGGTCACCGGCTACACCCGCGGCCCGACCGTGACGCGCTACGAGGTCGAGCTCGGACCGGCCATCAAGGTCGAGAAGGTCACGGCACTCTCCAAGAACATCGCGTACGCCGTCGCGTCGGCCGACGTCCGGATCCTCAGCCCGATCCCGGGCAAGTCGGCGATCGGCATCGAGATCCCCAACTCCGACAAGGAGATCGTGTCGCTCGGCGACGTGCTGCGCTCCGGCACGGCCCGCAGCGACCACCACCCGATGCTGGCCGGGCTGGGCAAGGACGTCGAGGGCGGCTTCGTCGTCGCCGACCTCGCGAAGATGCCGCACCTGCTGGTCGCCGGTGCCACCGGCTCCGGCAAGTCGAGCTTCATCAACTCGATGGTCGTCTCGGTGCTGATGCGGTCGACGCCCGACGAGGTGCGGATGATCATGGTCGACCCGAAGCGGGTCGAGCTCAACGCCTACGAGGGCATCCCGCACCTGATCACCCCGATCATCACCAGCCCCAAGAAGGCCGCCG
>CAZQCA010000309.1:0-3429 GCA_964591845.1 uncultured Nocardioides sp. | reverse complement strand
GACTTGCCCGACCCGGAGAGGCCGGTGAAGACGATCAGGGAGTCGCGGGGAAGGTCGAGCGAGATGTCCTTGAGGTTGTGCTCCCGGGCGCCCCGGATGATGAGCTGGTCTGCCACTGCGGCCTCGGTCCCCTGCTGGTGAGCGCGTGTCTCGGTCGGTTCGCGTTCGAACAAGTGTTCGCCATCCTAGCGGGGCGCGCAAGGCACCGCGCCGGGTCGGGCGTCGACGGAGGTCAGGCTCTCACGGGCGACCGACAGTCCCGCAACCCGCGCGTCGCGGCTGCGGCGACCGACCCCTCCCCGGGACGTCATGCGCAGCCGTCGTCGGGGCGGCCGGAGCGCATGACGTCCCGCGCAGCGTCATGCGGAGCGCTCTCCGGGGCGGCCGGACCGTATGACGTGCGACGGTTGGACGGCCTTTCCGGGGCAGCAATCGCGCCTCACGGGCGACGTACCGGGAGCCTTCACCCCGGTGGGACGCTGCCCAGCCGGGGACGGTTGTGGGCGAGGCCAGGTGGCATACTTCACCCCATGGTGAAGTACGACGTCGACGCCGCGGCCCACGCGATCGCCTCCGCGCCCCGCCGGGCCATCGTCGACCGACTCACCGCGGGCCCCGCCTCGATGTCGGAGCTGGCAGACACGCTCGGCGTCACGCTCCCCGCCGTCGACAAGCACCTGAAGGCGCTCGTGGCAGGCGGCCTCGTGACCAAGGGCAAGCGCGGCCGCACGACCGTCGTCGAGCTGAGGCCGGGCGGCCTCGACGAGCTCGCCACCTGGGCGATGAGCACCCGTCTGATGTGGTCGAGCCTGCTCGGCCGGTTCGAGCAGCACCTCGAGGAGCAGGAGCCCGAGAAGCAGGAGAAGGAGAACCCATGAGCTCGGTCGTCATCACCCGCACGGTCCCGGTCCCGCCGGATCGCGCGTGGCGCGCCTGGACCGACCCCGAGGAGCTGGCCCGCTGGTGGTGGCCGCACCTGCCCACACCACGTTCGACTGGCGGCCGGCGGCGGGGGCGTCGTACGCCATCGACAGCCCGACGGCCGGCATCGGTGCCCGCGGGGTCTTCACCGAGGTCGACCCGCCCCGCCGGCTCGCGCTGACCTGGACCTGGCACTCCGACGAGGGCCTGGGCCCGGAGGACCTGGTCGAGGTCACATTCGAGCCGGACGGCGCGGGGACGACGGTGTCGGTCCGGCACAGCTCCCCTGAGGAGATCCTCCCCGACGGAGGACTTCTGCAGGGGTGGGGCGACGTGCTCGACCGCCTGGTGTCCTGGCGCCGCTGAGGGTCGCACCGGACTGCCGTCCCCGGCATGGGTCACCATGGACCCATGACCGACGTCTACACCTGGGACGCCATCCACGAGGCCACCCGCCGGTTCGTGCGCGCCGTCGACGCCCTGCCCGACGAGGCGTACGCCGAGCCGTCCGCGCTCCCCGGGTGGTCGCGCGGCTTCGTGGTGGCCCATGTCGCCCTCAACGCCGAGGGCATGGCCCGGGTGATGCACGGCCTGGTCGTCGGCGACGGGGCGACCATGTACGACTCCCAGAAGGCCCGCGACGAGGCCATCGACGAGCTGGGCGGCGCGTCTCCGTCGCAGGTGCGCGACCGGCTGCTGTCCGCCACCACCGTCTTCCAGGACGCGTGGGAGCACATGACGGACGAGGCCTGGGCCGGCGACTTCCGGCGCATGCCCGAGGCCGACCCGTGGGCGGCCTCCTCACTCGGCCGGCTGCGCCTCATCGAGCTCGAGGTGCACCACGCCGACCTGGAGGCGGGCTACTCCGCCGGCCACTGGCGGGAGCAGTTCCTCGACGCCCTCTTCAACCGGGTCGTGGGCGACCGCCAGGCCGGCCCCCCGATGCTGCTCCGCACGCCCGACGGAGACGTCCCGGTCGGCGAGGGCGGCCCCGTGGTCTCGGGGTCGCGGGCCGACCTGACCTGGTGGCTGCTCGGACGCGGCGAGGGCCAGGGACTCACGGGCGACCCGTCGCTCCCTACGCTGGGCCCCTGGCGCTAGCCCGAGTCCGAGGAGGAAGCAGATGACCTACACCGGTGCGGTGCGTCCGGGCGGGGCGCCCGACGTGCGCGAGCTGACCCACCTGACGATCCTCAAGCTGGCCGTGGACGACCAGATGGCCAACAACTGCTACCTCCTCGAGTGCCGCGCCACCGGCGACCAGCTGCTGGTCGACGCGGCCGACGACGGCGCCCGCCTGCTGGAGCTGGTGGGTCCGGGACTCTCGACCGTCGTCACCACCCACCAGCACTGGGACCACCACCGGGCGCTGCGCGAGGTCGTGCTCGCCACCGACGCCACCACGGTCGCCGGGGCGCCGGACGCCGAGGCGATCACCGAGCAGACCGGCGTCCGGATCGACCGGCCCGTCGGTGCGGGCGACACCGTCGACGTCGGCGAGGTCCGGTTGCAGGTCATCCCCGTGGCCGGCCACACGCCCGGCTCGATCTGTCTGCGCTACGACGACCCCGAGGGTCATCCGCACCTGTTCACCGGCGACTCGCTCTTCCCGGGCGGCGTCGGCGCGACGTTCGGCAACGCGGAGGCGTTCGCCCAGCTGATCGACGAGGTCGAGACCAAGATCTTCGGCACCCTGCCCGACGACACGTGGTTCTATCCCGGCCACGGCGACGACGGGCAGCTCGGTCGCGAGCGGCCCCACCTCGCGGAGTGGCGCGAGCGCGGCTGGTGAGCCGAGACGCGCCCCCGCAGGCCCGCGCGTTCGCCCTATCCTGTCGCCCGTGACCGACGCCACCCTCCAGGCACGCATCGACCGGTGGCGCGCCGACCTGCTCACCCCGCTGGCCCGGCTCTTCCCCGACCCCGAGGCGGTCGCGACGCGTCTGCTGGCGCTGGTCGAGACGGCGTACGCCGACCGCCGCCCGTCGCTGCACGAGCTCGACGCCCAGCGGCAGGCCGAGCCGGACTGGTTCCAGCAGCCGACCGCCCTCGGCTACGCGGCGTACGCCGACCGCTTCGGCGGCGACCTCCAGGGGATCCGGACGCACGCCGACCACCTGGTCGACCTGGGCGTGACCTACCTCCACCTGATGCCGCTGCTGGCACCACGCCCCTCGCCCAACGACGGCGGCTACGCGGTCCAGGACTACCGCCGGGTCCGTCCGGACCTGGGCACCATGGACGACCTCGCCGAGCTGGCGGCGACGCTGCGTCACCGCGGCATCGCGCTCTGCCTCGACCTGGTGCTCAACCACGTGGCCCGCGAGCACGAGTGGGCCGTGGCCGCGCGCGCCGGCGACGAGCGCAAGCGGCAGTACTTCCACATCCACCCCGACCGGACCCTGCCCGACGCCTACGAGCAGACGCTGCCGGAGGTCTTCCCCGACTTCGCGCCGGGCAACTTCACCTGGGACGACGACCTGGACGGCTGGGTCTGGACGACGTTCA
>CAZQCA010000308.1:0-3432 GCA_964591845.1 uncultured Nocardioides sp. | reverse complement strand
GTCAGGCGGACCTGATGATCGTGGCCGGCCGGGTGAGCCAGAAGATGGCCCCCGTGCTGCGCCAGATCTACGACCAGATGGCCGACCCCAAGTGGGTGCTGGCGATGGGCGTGTGCGCCAGCTCGGGCGGCATGTTCAACAACTACGCGATCGTCCAGGGCGTCGACCACGTCGTCCCCGTGGACATGTACCTCCCCGGCTGCCCTCCGCGGCCGGAGATGCTGATCGACGCGATCCTCAAGCTCCACGACCAGGTGCAGCACGCCAAGCTCGGCGTCAACCGCGCCCGTGAGATCGAGGAGCAGGAGACCGCGGCGCTGGCCGCCCTGCCCACCTCCGAGATGCGGGGGATGCTGCGGTGACCGACGACAAGCGCCCCGGCGACGGCGTTCCCGGCGGCGAGACCCAGGACCCGTCGGCCGACATCGTCGCTGCCGACGCCGAGGTGGAGCGCGCGGTGGGCGTGCGCACCGGCATGTTCGGCACCAGCGGGTCGGGAGACACCAGCGGCTACGGCGGCCTGGTCGCCCCGATCGTGCTCCCGGGTGCGGCGCAGCGCCCCTACGGCGGCTGGTTCGACGAGGTGGCCGACGCGCTGGAGGAGCGGTTGGCCGCCACCGATCTCGAGCACGCGCTCGAGCGGGTCGTCATCCATCGGGGCGAGCTGACCCTCCACGTGCGCCGCGAGGACCTGCTCTTCGTGGCGCAGATGCTCCGCGACGACGAGCACCTGCGCTTCGAGCTGTGCTCCGGCGTCAGCGGGGTGCACTACCCGGGCGACGCCGGCCGCGAGCTGCACGCGGTCTACCACCTGCTGTCGATGACCCACAACCGACGGCTGCGGCTCGAGGTCTCCTGTCCCGACGCCGACCCGCACATCCCGTCGCTGGTGGGGATCTACCCGACCAACGACTGGCACGAGCGCGAGACGTTCGACATGTTCGGCATCGTCTTCGACGGTCATCCCGCGCTCACGCGCATCCTGATGCCCGACGACTGGCCTGGCCACCCGCAGCGCAAGGACTACCCCCTGGGCGGCATCCCCGTGGAATACAAGGGCGGCACGGTTCCCCCGCCCGACGAGCGGAGGTCCTACAACTGATGGCAGCGACAAGCTCCGCCGCCGGCGGGGACGACTTCTACGCCGGCTCCACCGAGACCAGCGAGGGCCGCGTCTTCACGGTGTCCGGCCAGGACTGGGACTCCATCGCGGCCGGCCTCGCCGACCAGCCCGAGGAGCGGGTCGTGGTCAACATGGGCCCGCAGCACCCCTCGACCCACGGCGTACTCCGGCTGATCCTCGAGCTCGAGGGCGAGACGGTGACCGAGGCCCGCGCGGGCATCGGCTACCTGCACACCGGCATCGAGAAGAACATGGAGTTCCGCTCCTGGACCCAGGGCACGACGTTCGTGACCCGGATGGACTACCTCGCGCCGTTCTACAACGAGGCGACCTACGTGCTCGGCGTCGAGCGTCTCCTGGACATCGAGGAAGACGTCCCCGAGAAGGCCCAGGTCATGCGGGTGCTGCTGATGGAGCTCAACCGCATCTCCTCCCACCTGGTGGCGATCGCCACCGGCGGCATGGAGATCGGCGCGCTCACCGTGATGACGATCGGCTTCCGGGAGCGGGAGCTGGTGCTCGACCTGTTCGAGCTGATCACCGGACTCCGCATGAACCACGCGTTCATCCGGCCCGGCGGCGTCGCCCAGGACCTCCCGCCCGGCGCACTCGACGACATCCGCGACTTCGTGGCGCTGATGAAGAAGCGGCTGCCCGAGTACGCCGCCCTCTGCAACGCCAACCCGATCTTCAAGGCGCGGCTCGAGGGCGTCGGCTACCTCGACCTGGCCGGCTGCCTCGCGCTGGGGATCACCGGTCCCGTGCTGCGCAGCACCGGATACCCGTGGGACCTCCGCAAGGCCCAGCCCTACTGCGGCTACGAGGACTACGACTTCGACGTGCAGACCTGGGACACCGCGGACTCCTACGGGCGCTTCCGCATCCGCCTGGGCGAGATGTGGGAGTCGCTGAGGATCGTCGAGCAGGCGGCCAACCGGCTGGCCGATCTCGAGGGCGCCCCCGTGATGGTGGCCGACAAGAAGATCGCCTGGCCGAGCCAGCTCGCGATCGGCTCCGACGGGATGGGCAACTCCCTCGACCACATCCGCCACATCATGGGCGAGTCGATGGAGGCGCTGATCCACCACTTCAAGCTGGTCACCGAGGGCTTCCGGGTCCCGGCGGGCCAGGCCTACGTGCCCATCGAGGCCCCCCGCGGCGAGCTCGGCGCCCACGTCGTGTCCGACGGCGGCACCCGCCCGTTCCGCGTGCACTTCCGCGACCCGTCGTTCACCAACCTGCAGGGCACCTCGGTGATGTCCGAGGGCGGGATGGTGGCCGACGTGATCGTCGCGATCGCCTCGATCGACCCGGTGATGGGAGGAGTCGACCGGTGATGGACCCCACCACCTACGCCGAGCTGCAGGAGATCGCCGCTCGCTACCCCCAGCCTCGCTCCGGGTTGCTGCCGATGCTCCACCTGGTGCAGGCGGCCGAGGGCCGCATCACCCCCGAGGGCATCGAGGCGTGCGCCGAGATCCTGGACATCAGTGCCGCCGACGTCAGCGGCGTCGCGACCTTCTACACGATGTACAAGCGCAAGCCGGTCGGCGACTACCACGTCGGGGTGTGCACCAACACGCTGTGCGCGGTGATGGGGGGCGACGTGATCTTCGAGCGCCTCAAGGAGCATCTCGACGTCGGCAACGACGAGACCACCGAGGACGGCCGGATCACCCTGGAGCACGTCGAGTGCAACGCCGCCTGCGACTATGCGCCGGTGGTGATGGTCAACTGGGAGTTCATGGACAACCAGACCCCCGAGTCGGCCGTCCAGCTGGTCGACGACCTGCGCGAGGGGCGGGAGGTCCGCTCGACGCGTGGCCCCCGCGTCGTCACCTGGCGCGAGGCCGAGAGGGTCCTGGCGGGATTCGACGACGGACTCGCAGACGAGGGGCCCGCCGCGGGCCCGGCCTCCCTGGTGGGCCTGCGCATCGCCCGCGACCGAGGCTGGGCGGCCCCCGCCGGAGCCCCGGCCGCCGGCAAGGAGGGAGCCTCGTGACCGACACCTTGACCCCCGTCCTCACCGACGACTGGGGCGACGAGCGTGCCTGGACGCTCGCCGCCTACGAGCGGCGCGGCGGCTACGCAGCGCTCGAGAAGGCGCTCGCCATGGCCCCCGACGACATCATCACGGCCGTCAAGGACTCCGGTCTGCGAGGCCGGGGTGGGGCGGGGTTCCCGACCGGCATGAAGTGGGGCTTCATCCCGCAGGACAACCCCAACCCGAAGTACCTCGTGGTGAACGCCGACGAGTCCGAGCCGGGCACCTGCAAGGACATCCCGCTGATGATGGCGACGCCGCACAC
>CAZQCA010000307.1:0-3444 GCA_964591845.1 uncultured Nocardioides sp. | reverse complement strand
TCGAGCCGGTCCATCGCCTTGGCGGCCACGATCAGCGCATGGGTGGAGTCGAGCCCACCCGAGACGCCGACCACCACCTTGGGCTGCCCGATCGCGTGCAGGCGCTGCTCCAGCCCCGACACCTGGATGTGGTAGGCCTCGTAGCAGTCCAGCGCCAGCCGGTCGGGGTCGTCGGGGACGAACGGGAAGCGGTCGACCTTGCGCCGCAGCCCGACGTCGCCGCCGGGCGGACGCAGCTCCAGGTCGACGACCCGGAACTCCCGCGTGCGCTCGTCGTGGGTGCGCCGGTTGTCGTCGAAGGAGCCCTGCCGCAGACGCTCCTGACGGATCCGGTCCAGATCGACGTCGGCGACGCTGCGCCGCGGTCCGTCGGGGAATCGCTCCGACTCCGCGAGCAGGTCGCCGCACTCGTAGACGAGCGTCTGCCCGTCCCACGACAGGTCCGTGGTCGACTCGCCCTGACCCGCGGCGGCGTACAGGTACGCCGCGGAGCAGCGCGCACTCGCCGACCGCACCAGCAGCCGGCGGTCCTCGGCGCGCGCGACCGTGATCGGGCTGCCGGAGAGGTTGGCGAGCACGGTGGCGCCCGCCAGCGCGGCCTCGGCGCTCGGCGGGATCGGCACCCACATGTCCTCGCAGATCTCCACGTGGAGCCGGAGGCCCGGCACGTCGACGGCGTCGAAGACCAGGTCGGGCCCGAACGGCACGTCCTCGCCGCCGACCCGGATCCAGGAGTCGCGGCGGTCGTCGCCGGGCGCGAAGTGCCGCCGCTCGTAGAACTCGCGGTAGTTCGGCAGGTAGGACTTCGGCGCCACGCCCAGCACCTGCCCGCGGTGGACGACGACGGCGCAGTTGAGGACGCGGGTGCCGTGGACCAGCGGCGCCCCCACCACGACCACCGGCAGCAGGTCGGCGGTGGCCGCGGCCAGCTCCGCGATCGCCGCCTCGACCTCGGCCAGCAGCGTGTCCTGGAGGAGCAGGTCGTCGATGGCGTAGGAGCTCAGCGCCAGCTCGGGGAAGACCGCCACGGCCACGTGCTCGTCGTGACAGGCCCGCACCTCGGCGAGGATCGTGGCCAGGTTGGCCCGCGGGTCGGCGACCGCGACGGGCACCGTGCAGGCCGCCACGCGCGCGAAGCCCTGGGCGTACGCCGAGGTGAAGTCCACACCCGGAGTCTAGGGCGGGACCTGGTCGCGCTCCGCGACGGCGTACGCCCCGACTTTGGGCATCTCGCTGACATGACCGGGCCCGCGTGTGACCATCGAGGTCATGCGTTCCCTCCGCCGGCCTGCCCCCGTGCGCATGTTCAGCACGGGCAACTCCGACGACGACGCGCGCCTCGAGGTGCTCGCCGAGGACGACGGTCTGTCCCAGCCGCATCACTGGAGCCACTTCCTGTGGTTCCCGGCCCGCGAGGCCGCCGCGCAGGCCGCCGAGCGGCTCACCGGGCGCTTCGAGACACGGGTGGTCGACAACCCGACTGGTCCGGGTGTTGTGCTCCAGGCCCTGCGTGACGGCGTCGTCATCGCGCCCGAGGCAGTCACCCAGACCCGCGCCGAGCTGAGCGAGCTGGCCTTGCTCTTCGGCGGCCGGTACGACGGCTGGCAGGCCTGGCGCTGACCCGCGACCCCGCCCCGGCACGCCGCGGGCGTGACGCGCGACACAGCGACGCCTCCACCGCACGCGGGCTAGCGTGGTGCGGTCCGTGGACTCCATCAGGGAGCCGCGAGTCATGCCCCGCACGGGGAGGAGCGCGCATGTCCGAGCCCACCAGCGAGACCGCGGCGCCGTACGGCTCCGGTCCGGCCACGCCCGCCGCGGCGCCTGTCAAGCGGATCCGCACCCACCACCTGCGGGAGATGAAGCAGCGCGGGGAGCGGTTCGCGATGCTCACCGCCTACGAGCAGTACGCCGCGCAGACCTTCGACGAGGCGGGCATCGAGGTGCTGCTCGTCGGTGACAGCGCGAGCAACAACGTCTACGGCAACGAGACCAGCCTGCCGGTGACCGTCGACGAGCTGATCCCGCTGGTCCGCGCCGTCACCCGCGGCGCACATCGGGCGCTGGTCGTCGCCGACCTGCCCTTCGGGTCCTACCAGGCCTCGCCGGAGCAGGCGTTCCACACCTCGGTGCGCTTCATGAAGGAGGCCAACGCCCACGCCGTGAAGCTCGAGGGCGGGCTCCCGATGGTGCCGCAGGTCGAGCTGCTGACCGCCGGCGGCATCCCGGTGATGGCCCACATCGGCTTCACGCCGCAGAGCGAGCACAACCTCGGCGGCTACCGGGTCCAGGGGCGCGGCGACGCCGGCGAGCGCGTCGTCGAGGAGGCGCTGGCGCTCGAGGCCGCCGGCGCCTTCGCCATCGTCATGGAGATGGTGCCCGGCGACGTCGCGGCGCGGGTCACCGAGGCACTGGCCATCCCGACCATCGGCATCGGCGCGGGGGCGCGCTGCGACGGGCAGGTGCTGGTCTGGCAGGACGCGTTCGGGCTGCGCACCGGACGGATGGCGAAGTTCGTCAAGCAGTACGCCGACGTGCACGGCGTGCTGCTCGAGGCCGCCCGCGCCTACGCCGACGACGTACGGGCCGGGACGTTCCCCGGGCCCGAGCACACGTTCTGACGCGCGCCGGCCCTCGCGCGGGCCGGAGCTCGCTGCTGGACAGGGACGGCCCGCTCGGGCACGGTGTCCTGCATGGCTGACACCCCTGCCAAGAAGGCCGCGAAGAAGACCGCCGCCAAGAAGGCGCCGGCGAAGAAGGCCGCCGCCAAGAAGGCCCCGGCGAAGAAGGCGCCCGTCAAGAGGGCTCCCGCTGCCAAGAAGGCACCGGCTGCGAAGAAGGCGCCCGCCAAGAAGGCCCCGCCGCCGCGCGCGGAGGCGCCGGCCAGCGCCGCGCCGAGCGCCGCTCCCCCGCCGAGCCGCACGTCGTCGCGCCGCTCGCGGACCGCCCAGGCGGCGGCCACCGTCGAGCAGGCCCAGGCGATGCTCAAGGTGGCCGAGCAGAGCGCCGAGAAGATCGCGCGCGAGGTCGCCGAGCGGGTGGCGGCCGAGATGGCGACGAACGCGTTCGCGCAGACGGTGCAGAAGGCGGTCACGGCCGCGGTCACCGAGGCGATGAAGCAGGCCAAGAGCGCTCAGGACCTCGCCGGCGTCGCCGCCGCCGAGGTGCGCAAGCGCACCGGCCGGCGCTGAAGCGGGCTCGGCGAGTCGTCGGACGCCTCGGTCAGGGGGAGGTGCCCTCGGCGTCGTCGTTCCAGCGGGGGTCGTTGTCCCACTCCTCGTTGCGCTCCTCGACGGTCTCGAGGGCGCGGGCGGCCTGCTCGCGCGTGGGGTAGGGACCCAGCCGGTCGGCGTTGCGGCACCCCTCCTCGCCCTCCACGGTGTGATGGGTGAGGCAGAACCAGTACTCCGAGTCGCTCATGGGGTGACCGTACCCCCGGCGCGC
>CAZQCA010000306.1:0-3466 GCA_964591845.1 uncultured Nocardioides sp. | reverse complement strand
GGTCGACCTCGAGCGTGAGTTCGACGCGACCGCCGAGCAGGTCTTCAAGGCCCACGTCGACCCCGATCTCGTCATGCAGTGGATGGGCCCGCGCGACCTGAGGAACGAGGTCGACCACTGGGACACCCGCAGCGGCGGCTCGTGGCGCTACGTGTCCCGCAGGGGCGACGAGGAGTACTGGTTCCGCGGCTGCTTCCACGAGGTCGTCCCCGGACGGCGGATCGTGCAGACGTTCACGTTCGAGGGCTTCCCCGAGGGGGTCTCGCTGGAGATCCTCGAGCTGGAGGACCTGGACGGCGGTCGCTGCCGCCTGCGCGCCCGTTCGGTGACGGATTCCGTCGAGGGGCGCGACGCGTTCGTCGCCTCCGGCATGGAGACCGGGATCGTCGAGGGCTACGAGAAGCTCGACGACCTCCTGGCCCGCTGACCCGCGCGGGGTCGTGTGCCTGAGCCGTCCTACTCCCCGCGGGGCCAGGCACACGACCGGGGCTAGACCGACGACGCGGGCCGCAGACCCGCGGTGAGCCAGTCGTGCCACTCGTCCAGGCCCTCGCCGGTGCGGGCGGAGACCTCGACGAGTCGGGCCGCGGGGTTGATCTGGGTGACGTGGGCGCGGAACAGCGCGAGGTCGAAGTCCAGATAGGGGAGCAGGTCGACCTTGTTCACGAGGACCAGCTCGACGGCGCGGAACATCACCGGGTACTTCAGCGGTTTGTCCTCCCCCTCGGTCACGCTCGCCACCATGACCCGCCGATGCGCGCCGACGTCGAACTCCGCCGGACAGACGAGGTTGCCGACGTTCTCGACCAGCAGGACGTCGAGCGCGTCGAGGTCGAGCCGGGTCAGGGCGCGGGCGACCATCGGGGCGTCGAGATGGCACTCGCCGCCGAAGCCGTTGCCGGTGTTGAGCAGCGACACCTGGGCTCCCAGGCCGGCGAGCCGGTCGGCGTCGAGGCTGGTCTCGATGTCGCCTTCCACGACCCCCGCCCGCAGGCCGACCTCGCGGAGGTGGGCGAGGGTGTGCGCGAGCAGCGTCGTCTTGCCGGCCCCGGGAGACGACATCAGGTTGACGCAGCGCACGCCTGCGCGGTCCAGCGCCGCCCGGTTGGCCGCGGCGGCACGGTCGTTCTCGTCGAAGATGCGCTCCAGCACCTCGACGCGCTCCAGCCCTGTGTCGTACTCCGAGTGGTCGCCGAGGTCGTGCCCGAGGTCGTGCCCGTGGTCGTGCCCGTGGTCGTGCCCGTGCACGGTCCCGTCGTCGTGGCGGTGGAAGCGGCCCATCACGGCTCCCGGTCACGGTGACGGGACGCTGCCGAGACCGCGGGCAGCTGGCTGGGACCGGGCTCGGTCTCGACGTCGATCGAGGTCAGCAGGAACTCCTCGCCCGCGAGGACCATCACGTCGCCCGAGGCGCACTGGGCACAGAGGAGCACGATCGCGTCGGCGACCGTGGTCTCCGCCCCGCACGCTCGGCAGCGGAGCCGGACCGCCACCCGCTCGATCTCGAGTCCGGCGCCAGTGAGAGGTGAGCCGTCGGTGACGACCGCCCAGCAGTACTGGAGTGTCTCCGGCACGACCTGCCTCAACTCGCCGATGCGGAGCCGAACCGTCCGGACCGGCCGGCCGTCACGGGCTCGGTCGACGATGGTGACGATCGACTGGCACAGCGACAGCTCGTGCATCGTCGACCTCCCTCGTCGGCACTCTGCCACGCGCTGCTTCCCGCGATCAACGCGGGCCGAGGAGTCACCGGGCAGGGCCCCCTTCTCGCGGTCGCCGACTCGGGGAACAATCGAGTCGTGCTGTGGGAGCGCGGATGAGTGCCGTGGACACCGAGGTCGGCGTCGCCGTCGCGGGCGTCGTACGCCGGCGGCTCGTCGTGCGCGGCATCGTGCAGGGGGTGGGCTTCCGCCCGCACGTGGCTGTGCTCGCCGAGGACCTCGGCCTGGCGGGCGCCTGCCACAACGACGAGACGTCGGTCGAGATCGAGGTGGAGGGGCCGGTGGCCGCCGTCGAGGAGTTCGGGCGGCGCCTAGTCCACGACGCGCCGCCCCTGAGCCGCATCGAGTCGGTCGACGCGGCGGACGTGGCACCCCTCGGCGGCGTCGGCTTCGCGATCGAGCACTCGACCGGCTCGGCCGGCCAGCGCACGATGGTCCCGCCCGACACCGCGCCCTGCGCCGCGTGCCTGGCGGAGATGAACGACCCCGACGACCGGCGCCACCGGCATCCGTTCATCACCTGCACCCACTGCGGGCCGCGGCTGACCATCACCCTCGACCTCCCCTACGACCGCGCGCTCACGACCATGGCCGGCTTCCCGATGTGCGCCGCCTGCGCCGCGGAGTACGCCGACCCGCGCGACCGCCGCTACCACGCCCAGCCCGTCGCCTGTCACGACTGCGGTCCCCGGCTGGTCGCACGGGGCCGCGAGGGTGAGCCGCTCGCCGACCCGGCCGATGTCGAGGCCACCCTCGCCGTGGCGATCGACGCGCTCAGGACGGGACGGATCGTCGCCGTCAAGGGGCTGGGCGGCTACCACCTGGCCTGCGACGCCGCCGACCCCGCCGCGGTGTCCGAGCTCCGGTCGCGCAAGCACCGGCCCGACCAGCCGTTCGCGGTGATGGCCCGGGACCTGGCGACCGCCGAGCGGCTGGTCGAGATCGGCGCCGCCGCCGACCTGCTCACGTCGCCGGAGCGGCCCATCGTGCTGCTGCCGGCCCGGCCGGGCGCGCCGGTGGCGGCGGAGGTCGCACCCCGGCTCGGAGAGCTCGGCGTCCTGCTGCCCTACACGCCGGTGCACCACCTGTTGTTCGCGGAGCGTCCCGACAGGTCGCCGGGGGCGCCGCCCGTGCTGGTGATGACGTCGGGCAACCCCTCGGGCGAGCCCCTGTGCCACACCGACGACGACGCGCTGGACCGGCTCGGCGCCGTCGCCGACGTCTTCCTGACCCACGACCGACCGATCGCCGTCCCCGTCGAGGACTCCGTGGTCGCCTGGTCGGAGCTCGGCCCGGTCCCGATCCGGAGGTCGCGCGGCTACGCGCCGCTCCCCGTGGATCTCGAGATGGTGTCGCGACGCCGCTCCGCGGGTCGAGAGGCGGAGCCGGTGGTCCTGGCGGCGGGCGCCGAGCTCAAGAACACCGTCGCGCTGGTGCGCGGGGGCAGGGCGTTCGTGTCCGCCCACGTGGGCGACCTGGAGTCCCTGGCCAGCAGGGCCGCCCACCAGCGCGTCACCGACCAGCTGCTCGGCTTCCATCGCAGCGCGCCCGACCTCCTGGTCGCCGACCGTCACCCCGGCTACGCGTCGCGCGCCTGGGCCGTGCGGCTCGCCGCCGAGACCGGCACCCCGCTCCTCGAGGTCCAGCACCACCACGCCCACCTCGCCTCGCTCGCGGCCGAGCACGGCCGCCTCGAGCAGCCGATGCTCGGGCTCGTCTTCGACGGCACCGGCTACGGCAGCGAC
>CAZQCA010000305.1:0-3468 GCA_964591845.1 uncultured Nocardioides sp. | reverse complement strand
AGGACCAGGTGCGCGAGATCGCCCAGACCAAGATGCCCGACCTCAACGCCAACGACGTCGAGGCCGCGATGAAGATCGTCGAGGGCACCGCCCGTTCGATGGGCGTCACCGTCGAGTGACGCTCCGACGCGCACGCCGTTGACCGACGGCGTACGCCGTGGCAGGGCCGCGCTGGCCCGGACCACACCTGGCTGAACACATTCGAGGAGAGAGACCAGACATGCAGCGCAGCAAGAGCTACCGCGAGGCCGCGGCCAGCTTCGACAAGGACGAGATCCACAGCCCCCTCGCGGCGATCAAGATCGCCAAGGCGGCCAGCAAGAAGAAGTTCGACGAGACCGTCGACGTGGTCATGCGGCTCGGGGTCGACCCGCGCAAGGCCGACCAGATGGTGCGCGGCACCGTCAACCTGCCCCACGGCACCGGCAAGACCGCCAAGGTGCTGGTCTTCGCCAACGCCGACAAGGCCGACGCCGCCCGCGAGGCCGGCGCCGACGTGGTGGGCGGCGACGAGCTGATCGACAAGGTCGCCGGTGGGTGGCTCGACTTCGACGCGGTCGTCGCCACGCCCGACATGATGGGCAAGGTCGGCCGGCTGGGCCGGGTCCTGGGCCCCCGCGGCCTGATGCCCAACCCCAAGACCGGCACGGTCACGCCCGACCCGGCCAAGGCCGTGACCGACATCAAGGGCGGCAAGATCGAGTTCCGCGTCGACCGGCACGCCAACCTGCACTTCATCATCGGCAAGGCGTCCTTCGACGAGGTCAAGCTGGCGGAGAACTACGCCGCCGCCCTCGAGGAGGTGCTGCGGCTCAAGCCGGCGGCCTCCAAGGGCCGCTACATCAAGAAGGTCACCGTCTCCACGACGATGGGTCCCGGCATCCAGGTCGACCCCAACGTCACCCGCAACATCGCGGCGGAGGACGAGGCCTGAGCAGGCAGTAGTGACGTGACGAAGGGCCCGCCGGAGCGATCCGGGCGGGCCCTTGGTCTGTCTTGGGGGCCCGCCGAGGGACACCAGCGCGAGCGTCGATCGGTCACAAGCGGCAGGGATCCGGCCGCGGATCCCTCCGATTGGTCCCAATCGGCAGTCCCGGGGCGCGAGCGGCTACTCCACGTACATCCGCTCGTCGACCAGCTTCTCGACGACGACGGAGCCGTCCTCCTCGTAGCGGGACTGGTCGAAGCGCTTGCGGAACTCCAGGTCGACGCCGTCGCGGCCGTTGCGGTTCTTCTCCACCGACACCACGGCGAAGTCCTTCCACCGCTCGGCGGCGCCGGCGTCGAAGACCAGGTGGTGGCGGGCGATGATCTGGTACTTGTGCGCGAGCACGAGCAGGACGTCGGCCTCGTAGGCCAGCGCCGTCGAGCCGCGCAGGTGCTGGGCTCGCAGCCGCTTGCCGGTCTCGAGGCCCTCCTTGTCGGCCGCCACGATCGCGAGCACCGGCACCTTGGCGTCCAGGGACAGGTCCTTGAGCTGCTCGACGACCACGGTGACCCGCTCGGCCTCGATGTCGGAGCCGCCGTCGAGCTTGACCTTCTGGAGGTAGTCGACGACCACCATCGGCGCCTCGCCGGTCTGGCGCCAGACCTGCTCGACGGCGTTGCTGATGATGGTCATCGTGGTCGTGTTGCCGCTGGAGTTGTGCACGTGGAGGCGGTCGGAGTAGGCCATGATCCGGCCCAGCGCCGGGATCGCGCCGCGGACGTCGGTCATCCGCTCCGCGAGCCCTCCGAACCCGTGGTCGACGCCCTCGAACGCCTGGCGGACGCGCACCAGGTTGGCCGCCTGTGGGTCGTTCTGCTCGCCGATCTCGAGCGCGAGCACGCGCTCGAGGATCGACTGGGCGTCGTGCTCGTAGCAGAAGTAGAGGACGTGCCTGCCGCTGCGGGCAGCGTTGCGGGCCATCTGCACGGCCATCGTCGTCTTGCCCAGGCCCTGGGCCCCGGTGAGCAGGATGAGGTTGCCGCCGCGGAGCCCGCCGCTGAGGACCTCGTCCAACGCGTCGAAGCCGGTCGGCCACATCCGGGCCGGACCGGGCTCAGCGCGCAACCGTGCGTCGACGTCGTTCAGGACGGTCGTCAACGAGGTGAGATCGAGATCCACGCCCGCCATTGGAGCATGACTGGACCAGTCGTCGCGGGCGAACGACGAATTCCATGCGACCCCCGCCTCCGCGTGGGAGCGGAGGCCGATCGCCGATTTGAGGTACGCCGACCGAGCGGCGTACAGTCGGGCGCTGAAGCCAGAGACCGCCGGTCGTCTCCCTGCCCGCAGGGTGACCGAAGGATCCGCGAGAGCGGACGGCCCGCGCAGGTGACAGAGCAAGAAGCACGGCCGCACCGATGGATGCCGCCGGTCTCCGCGCCCTGGGCCTGCGCCCGGGGCGTTCGTGTTTCCCGGGCCCGCTCCGGAGGTCTCGACCCCGTCCGGAAGGAGACCCATGGCGCGGCCGGAGAAGGCAACCGCCGTCGCGGAGATCGCTGAGTCGTTCAGCGCCGCGAGCGGTGCCGTGCTGACCGAGTACCGCGGTCTCACCGTGAAGCAGCTGCAGGACCTGCGGCGCTCCCTCGGCGAGAACGCCACCTACGCCGTGGTCAAGAACACGCTCACCAAGCTGGCCGCCAAGGAGGCGGGAGTCGACGGCGTCGACGACCTCCTCAACGGTCCGACCGCCATCGCCTTCATCAGCGGCGACGTGGTCGAGGCGGCCAAGGGTCTGCGTGACTTTGCCAAGGCACACCCCGCCCTCGTGATCAAGGGCGGCTTCCTGGACGGCAAGGCCCTCGACGCGAAGGAGGTCGCCCAACTGGCCGACCTCGAGTCCCGCGAGGTGCTGCTGGGCAAGATGGCCGGCGCGATGCTGGCCTCGCTGTCCCAGGCCGTCTACCTGCTCAACGCCCCGATCGCCCAGGCCGCCCGGCTCGCCGGAGCGCTCCAGGCCAAGGCCGAGCAGGACCCGTCGATCCTCGCAGGTGGTGCTGGTGCCGCCCAGGCTCCTGCCGAGGACGCTCCCGAGGCCGTTGCCGAGGAGGCTCCCGTCGCGGAGCCCACCGACGCCGCTGCCGAGGAGGCCGTCGAGGAGACCGCTGCTGCGGCCGAGGCCACCGAGGCCCCGTCCGAGGAGGCTGCCCCCGAGGCCGCCGAGGAGCCCACCGAGGCCTGACCGGGCCGCGGACCACCACCACCTGAGAACACCCCGGTACGCCGCCCCGCGGTGCACCACCGAACGGAAGGAAACGCCACCATGGCGAAGCTCACCACCGACGAGCTGCTCGACGCGTTCAAGGAGATGACCCTCATCGAGCTGAGCGAGTTCGTGAAGCAGTTCGAGGACACCTTCGGCGTCACCGCCGCCGCCCCGGTCGCCGTCGCGGCCGCCGCCGCCGCTGCCGCGGGTGGCGACGCCGGTGCCGAGGCCGCTGCCGAGCAGGACTCGTTCGACGTGATCCTCGAGGCCGCCGGCG
>CAZQCA010000304.1:0-3487 GCA_964591845.1 uncultured Nocardioides sp. | reverse complement strand
GCAACACCTTCGTACTGAAACCGTCCGAGCGCGACCCGTCCGCGGCGTTGTTCATGGCCGGCCTGCTGAAAAAGGCCGGGCTGCCCGACGGCGTGTTCAACGTCGTCCACGGCGACAAGGTGGCGGTCGACACGATCCTCGATTCCCCGCGCGTGGCCGCGGTGTCGTTCGTCGGGTCGACCCCGATCGCGAAGTACATCCACGAGCGCGGCACGGCCAGCGGCAAGCGCGTCCAGGCCCTCGGCGGAGCCAAGAACCACGCGATCATCCTCCCCGACGCCGAGGTCGACTTCGCCGCCGACCACCTCGCCGCCGCAGCGTTCGGATCGGCGGGAGAGCGGTGCATGGCGATCTCGGCCGCCGTCGCCGTGGGCACGGCCGCGGACAAGATCGTCGAGGCGGTCAACGACCGCGCGCGTGCCGTCAAGGTGGGCGCGGGCCGCGACGCGGGCAGCGAGATGGGCCCGGTCGTCACCCGTCAGGCCCAGGAGCGGATCCTCGGCCTGATCGACACCGGTGAGAAGCAGGGCGCCAGCATCACCGTCGATGGGCGCGGCTACTCCGTCGACGGCTACGACGACGGCTTCTGGGTCGGGCCCACGGTGATCGACCAGGTCACGACTGAGATGGACGTCTACCAGCAGGAGATCTTCGGCCCGGTCCTCTCGGTCGTGCGCTCGGACAGCGTCGACGAGGCGATCGCCCTGATCAACGCGAACCCCTATGGCAACGGCACCGCCATCTTCACGAACTCCGGTGAGGCGGCCCGCCGCTTCCAGCGGGGCGTCCACGTGGGCATGATCGGCATCAACGTGCCGATCCCGGTGCCCATGGCCTTCTACTCCTTCGGCGGCTGGAAGGACTCCCTGTTCGGCGACAAGCACATCCACGGCCCCGAGGGTGTGGGTTTCTACACCCGCGCCAAGGTGGTGACCGCCCGCTGGCCGCACGTCAGCCACGACAGCGGTGCCAGCTTCCACTTCCCGACCGCCAAGTGACCTGACGAGGCGAAGGTCGGGATCGTCGTGACACCGCTGGAGCTGCTGACCGTCGGTCGCGTCGGCGTCGACCTCTATCCCCAGCAGTCCGGCGTCCCGCTCAAGGACGTCGAGACGTTCCAGAAGTTCCTCGGCGGCACGGCCACCAACGTCGCCGTCGCGGGGGCCACGCTCGGACATCGCTCGGGCGTGCTCACCAAGGTCGGTGCGGACGGCTTCGGTGAGTACGTGCGCGAGGCGCTGGGCGGCTTCGGCGTCGACACGTCGTACGTCGGCACGGCGCCGGGCCTGCAGACGCCGGTGGTGTTCTGCGCGCTCTATCCCCCGGAGGACCCGCCGCTGACGTTCTACCGGTCCCCGATCGCCCCCGACCTCACCATCGACGTCTCCGACGTGCCGTGGGACGTGATGGCGGAGGTGCCCGTGCTGTGGGTGACCGGCACCGGCGTGAGCGTCGAACCCGCGCGGAGCACCCAGCTGGAGATGCTGGCCCGCCGGGAGCGGCCCCGGCCGGGAAGCCGTCGCTGGACGATCCTCGACCTCGACTGGCGGGAGATGTTCTGGCCCTCGCCCGAGCGCGCGCGGGCCGAGTACGACGCGATGCTCGACCACGTCACCGTCACGGTCGGCAACCGCGACGAGGTCGAGGTGGCGGTGGGCACCCGCGACCCACATGAGGCGGCGCGCCGGCTGCTGGAGCGCGGCGTCGAGATCGCGTTCGTGAAGATGGGCGGCGAGGGGGTGCTGGTGGCGACCGTCGACGAGGTGATCGTGGTGCCGCCCCATCCGGTGCACGTCGTCTGCGGGCTCGGGGCAGGGGACGCCTTCGGCGGTGCCCTCGTCCACGGGCTGCTGTCGGGCTGGGAGCCTGCGCGATGCGCGGAGTACGCCAACGCTGCAGGGGCACTGGTGGCGTCCCGCCTGGCGTGTGCCGAGGCCATGCCCACCGTCGCCGAGCTCGACTCCATGATCGCCGAACGAGGAGCCTCCGCATGACCCTCACCCGGATCACCGAGACCCCGGCCACCGGGCCGACCCTGGACGACGACCGCTGGCGCGAGCTGCTGGAGCTGCGCGCCACCGAGCCGGGCGCCGTCGCCGCGGCGTACGCCTCCCGTCGGCGCCCCGAACGGCTGCTGAGCGACAGGGGCACGCTCTTCCTGGTCGCGGCCGACCACCCCGCACGCGGCGCGCTCGCGTCCGGCGGCGACAGCATGGCCATGGCCGACCGGCGGTCGCTGCTGGCGCGGCTGGTCGAGGCGCTCGACCATCCCGACGTCGACGGCGTGCTCGGCACGCCCGACGTGGTCGAGGAGCTGCTCCTCCTGGGAGCGCTCGAGGACAAGGTTGTGATCGGCTCGATGAACCGAGGCGGCCTCGACGGCGCGATCTGGACGATGGACGACCGCTTCACCGGCTACGACGCGGCCAGCATCGCCGCCCACCGGCTGGAGGGCGGCAAGATGCTGCTGCGGATCGACAACCAGGACGCCGGCACCGCGGGCACGCTCGAGGGCTGCGCCGACGCGGTGAGCGAGCTCGCCGGTCACGGCCTGGTGGCGATGGTCGAGCCGTTGCCCTACTACCGCGGCCCCGACGGCCGGCTGACGCTGCTGAAGGACACCCCGTCGCTGGCGCGCGCCATCACGATCGCCAGCGGCCTCGGCACCACCTCGGCCCACACCTGGCTCAAGATGCCGTCCTGCGACGAGCCCGAGGCGGTCTTCGCGTCGACCTCGCTGCCGTGCGTGGTGCTCGGCGGGGTCCCGAGCCCTGACCCGGCCCAGGACCTGGAGTCGTGGGGACGGGCGCTGACGCAGCCCGCGGTGCGAGGCCTGGTCGTCGGCCGGGCCCTGCTCTACCCGCCCGACGGTGACGTGCACGCCGCCGTCGACGCGGCGGCGGCGGTGCTGCGCGCCGCCCACCCCGAGGACGACGCATGAGCCTGCACCCGGCAGCCGACACCGGTGCCGCCGGCGTCATCGTGAGCCTGACCCCCGACGACGCCGGCTGGGACTGGACGGGCGTGCGCGTGCTCCGGCTGGCACCCGGCGTGCCCACCACCGTGGCCACGCGTGACGCCGAGGCCTTCGTGCTGCCGCTCTCGGGGGGCCTGCGGGTGACGGTGCAGGACGAGTCCGGGGGCGTGCTGGCGAGCTACGACCTCCAGGGACGCGAGTCCGTCTTCGCGCGGGTCACCGACTTCGCCTACGTCGGTCGCGACAGCGTCATGGTGCTCGAGAGCGACTCGGCGGCGGAGGTGGCGCTCCCGTCCTCCCGATGCTCGCGCCGACTGCCGCCGGCGTACGGCGCGGCCGAGGACGTCCCCGTCGAGGTGCGGGGTGCCGGCAACGCCACCCGCCAGGTCACGAACTTCGGCGTGCCCGGTGTGTGGGACCACGCCGACAAGATCATCTGCTGCGAGCTGATCACGCCCGACGGCAACTGGTCGAGCTATCCGCCGCACAAGCACGACGCGTCGGAGCCGT
>CAZQCA010000303.1:0-3499 GCA_964591845.1 uncultured Nocardioides sp. | reverse complement strand
AGCCGGTCTTGCCGTCGGTCTCGTCCTCGGTCAGGTAGGTGACCAGGACCTCGGCGTCGGGGTTGGCCGCCTTGACACCGGCGGTGTAGCCGGCCTCGAACTTCTTGATGAGGAAGCCGTGCGTGCCGCCCACGAAGCCGACCGTGTTGGACTCGGTCTTGAGGCCCGCCGCGACACCGACGAGGAAGGAGCCCTCCTGCTCGGCGAACGTCAGGTCGGTGAGGTTGGCCAGCGGCTTCTTCGGTGCGCACGCGGCATCCTGGATGCACGCGGTGTAGCCGTCGATGACCGCGAAGTTCGTGTCGGGGTAGTCCGCCGCGACCTCGGCCGCCGCCGGGCTGTAGATGAAGCCGATCGCGATGACCGGGTTGAAGCCCTGGTCCGCGAGGGTGCGCAGCCGGTCGGCGCGCGTGGTGTCGTTCTCGTCCTGGCCGGCCTCGGCCTCGACGCAGGTGCCGCTCGTCTCCTCGACGACCTTCTTGAGACCGGCGTACGCCGAGTCGTTGAAGGACTGGTCACCACGACCGCCGACGTCGTAGGCGACGCCGATCTTGGGACCGTCACCCTCGGCGGTCTTGCAGATGTCCTCTTCGGTCGTTGAGCCGGACGCATCGTCCTTGCCGCTGTTGCTGTTGCCGCACCCGGCCAGTGACAGCGACGCCACGAAGACCACGGCAGCGATCTTGGTCAGTCGACGCAAGATTTCCTCCTGAGTTCACAGCGCGCGACAGGTTTGACGCGCGATGGGGTCACCCTAACGGTGCGCGTGGGCGGGAATGCTAGAGGCTCCCCCGAAGTGTTATCGGAGGGTGATCGGGCGCGTGACCTGTGTCTCAGTGCCCGGCCGCGACGACCGCGGCGCCCGCCAGGATCCGGGCGCCCAGCATGACCGCGCCCTCGTCGATGCGCAGGTTGCCCTGGTGGAGGTCGTACGTCGGGCCGCCGGGCGTGCGGGTGCCGAGGCGGGCCATCGCGCCGGGCACCCGCTCGAGGAACCAGCCGAAGTCCTCGCCACCGAGACTCTGGGACGTGGCGACGTGACCGCGCTCGCCGACGACCTCCTCGACGGCGCGCCCGAGCAGGAGCGTCGAGTCGTGCTCGTTGACGACCGGGGGGACGCCTCGGTGGTAGACGATCTCGGACGTGACGCCGTAGGGGGCGACGATGTGGCCGACCAGCTCACGCACCAGCTGCTCCGCATCGGCCCAGGCCACCGCGTCGAGCATCCGGATGGTGCCCGCGACCCGGCCGTGGGCGGGGATCACGTTGGGGGCCCCACCGGCCGAGACGATGCCCCAGGAGACGCTCACGCCGGCGCGCGGGTCGAGCCGGCGGGAGAGGATCGCCGGCAGCTCGGTCACTAGCTTGGCCAGCGCGAACGTCAGGTCCTCGGTGAGATGGGGCCGCGAGGTGTGGCCGCCCTTGCCGGAGAGGGTGATGTCGATGGAGTCGGCCGCGCCCGTGAGCGGCCCCTCACGCAGGCCCACCGTGCCGACGTCGATGCTCGGATCGCAGTGCAGGCCGAAGACACGAGCGACGCCGTCGAGGGCGCCGGCGTGCATCATCTCCAGCGCGCCACCGGGCATGATCTCCTCCGCCGGCTGGAAGAGCAGGCGGTAGCGCCCGGGCGCCAGTCCCGCGGTCTTCGCCTCGGCCAGGGCGATCCCGGCGCCGACGAGGGCGGTGGTGTGGACGTCGTGGCCACACGCATGGGCCACGCCCGGCACGACGCTGGCCCACGGGTCGCCGGTGGTGTCGTGGACGGGGAGGGCGTCGAGGTCGGCCCGCAGGGCGACGATCGGCCCGACGGGGTCGACGTCGTCGCCCAGGTCGGCCACGAGACCGCTGTCCTTCATCCGGGTGACCCGCCAGCCCGCTGCCTCGACCTGGGCCACGGCCAGCTCGGTGGTCCGGTGCTCGCTCCACGACAGCTCCGGATGGGCGTGCAGGTCGCGGCGGAGGTCGACCAGGTCGTCGGCGTGCTTCTCGACGACGGCCTCGATGAGCTCGGAGGCCGGGGTGGACGTGGACATCGGACCAACCCTAGTTCAGGTCCCCACCCGTTGGGGTGGGAGTCCGGCGATCCGCCGCTTCCTGCGGCGGCTCGAAGCCGTCGTACGCCGCCAGGATGCGGTCGGCCGCCTCCGTGGCCGGCAGCTCCCCGGCCAGGACGGCGGCACGCACCTCGTCGCGGACGGCGGCGACGCCGGCGGAGGCCGTGAGACGGCGGGCGAGCTCGTCGCGCACCAGCGCCCAGGTGAAGTCGAGCTGCTGGCCGGCGCGCTTGTCGGCCAGGCCGTCGACGCCGAGGTGGTCGCGATGGGCCAGGACGCCCGCCCAGACCTCCCCGATCCCCCGGCCCTCCAGAGCCGAGCAGGTCAGCACCGGTGGCACCCAGGCGCCGCCCTCGCGGTCGTCGAGGTGGTGGACCATCCGCAGCGCCCCCGACAGCTCGCGGGCCGCCGAGCGCGCCTCGGTCTCCCGGTCGCCGTCGGCCTTGTTGACCGCAATCACGTCGGCCAGCTCCAGGATGCCCTTCTTGATCCCCTGGAGCTGGTCGCCGGTGCGGGCCAGGGTCAGGAAGAGGAACGTGTCGACCATGCCGGCGACCGTCACCTCGGACTGGCCGACCCCGACCGTCTCGACGAGCACCACGTCGTACGCCGCCGCCTCGAGCACGACCATGGCCTGCTGGGTGGCCCGGGCGACCCCGCCGAGGGTCCCGGCGGTCGGGGACGGCCGGATGAACGCCTGAGGATCGGCTGCGAGCCGCGACATGCGGGTCTTGTCGCCGAGGACCGACCCGCCCGTGCGGGTCGAGGAGGGGTCCACGGCGAGCACGCCGACCCGGTGGCCCTCCCCCGTGAGCGTCGAGCCGAGCACCTCGATGAACGTGGACTTGCCGACCCCCGGCACCCCGGAGATGCCCACGCGCACCGCCGGCGTCTCGCCGCCCCGCGGGAGCAGGGCGCCGATCAGCCCGCGGGCCAGCGCGCGGTGGTCGTCGCGGGTCGACTCGACCAGGGTGATGGCCCGGGCGATGTCGGCCCGCCGACCCGCGCGGACCCCCTCGACCAGGGCCTCGAGGTCGAATGCCGCCATCAGGCCTGCCAGGCTCGGCGGGCCCGTAGTGCGGCCAGGAGGTCGAGGGCCGAGCGCGCGATCGGCGTACCCGGCAGGAACACGGCGGCGGCTCCCATCTCCTTGAGCGTCGCGACGTCGTCGGGGGGGATGACGCCGCCGATCACCACCATGATGTCGGGCCTCCCGAGGTCGGCCAGCGCCCGCTCGAGGGCCGGCAGCAACGTGAGGTGACCGGCCGCCAGCGAGCTGACCCCGACGATGTGGACGTCGTTGTCGACCGCCTGCTGCGCGACCTCCTCGGGCGTCGAGAACAGCGGCCCCACGTCGACGTCGAAGCCGAGGTCGGCGAAGGCGGTCACCACCACCTTCTGGCCCCGGTCGTGGCCGTCCTGGCCCATCTTGGCGACCAGGATGC
>CAZQCA010000302.1:0-3508 GCA_964591845.1 uncultured Nocardioides sp. | reverse complement strand
CGAGCACTGCGCCCACCCGCAGGTGCGCGAGGAGCTGTGGGAGGAGGCGGAGGCGCTGGGGCTGGCACCCTAGGGCCCGACACTAGGATGGCGCGCATGACCCAGCAGCCCTTCAGCCGCCCGGGCGCCGTGGACCTGTCGGGTCTCGCCGCGCCGCCCGGCACGGCCCCCGCCGGCGCCGGCCCCGCCGAATCGGCGTACGCCGTCGCGGTCAGCGAGCAGAACCTCCAGTCGCTCCTCGAGTCGTCGATGACGGCCCCGGTGCTGCTGGTCTTCTTCTCGCGGAGCCGGATGCCGGAGTCCGGCCAGCTGGCCGACGACGTGCAGACGCTCTCGACGGAGTTCGAGGGCCGGTTCCTCGCCGGCCTGGTCGACATCGACGCGAACCCCCAGATCGCCCAGGCGATGCAGATCCCGTCGGTGCCGCTGGTGCTGGTGGTCCTCGACGGCCGGCCGATGCCGCTGCTGCAGTCGGTGGTGCCGATCGAGGAGTTGCGCGCCGCGCTGACCCAGGTGCTGCAGCAGCTGACCGCGCAGGGGGTCACCGGCCGGCACACGCCGCGGGCCGTGGTCGGTGAGGACGACTCCGGGGAGCCGGTGCTCGACCCGCGCTACGCGCCCGCTCACGACGCCCTGGAGGCGGGTGACGTCGACACCGCCGTCGCGGAGTTCCAGAAGCTCGTCGACGCCAACCCGGCCGACACCGAGGCGGCGGCCGGCCTGGCGATGGCGACGCTCCTGCGCCGCACCCAGGGCGTCGACCTCGCGGCGGCGCGTTCCGCCGCCGCCGCGGCCCCTGACGACGTCGACGCGCAGACGATCGTGGCCGACCTCGACATGCTCGGAGGACACGTCGAGGACGCCTTCCACCGGCTGGTCGAGCTCGTCCGGCGGAGCGCCGGCGACGAGCGCGACCGGGCGCGCAAGCACCTGCTCGAGCTGTTCGCGGCCGTCGGCAACGACGACACCCGCGTGCTCAAGGCGCGGCAGGCGCTGGCCTCAGCGCTGTTCTGAGCCGGCCGCCGACTCCACGGTCGCCCGCCCGGCCTCGAGCCTCGCGACCGGCACCCGGAACGGCGAGCAGGAGACGTAGTCGAGCCCGACGGTGTCGAAGAAGTGGATGGAGTCGGGGTCGCCCCCGTGCTCCCCGCACACGCCGAGGTGCAGGTCGGGTCGGGCAGCCCGGCCCAGCTCCGCCGCCTTGCGGACGAGCATGCCCACCCCGTCGCGGTCGAGCGTCTCGAACGGCGACACCGGGAAGACCCCGCTCTCGAGGTACTGCGAGAAGAAGGACGCCTCCACGTCGTCGCGGGAGAAGCCCCAGGTCATCTGCGTGAGGTCGTTGGTGCCGAAGGAGAAGAACTCCGCCGCCGGAGCGATCTGGTCGGCGGTCAGGGCCGCCCGGGGGAGCTCGATCATGGTCCCGATGTGGACCGCCAGGTCCATCTGCTCCTGGGTGCGGATCTCGTCGGCGACCTGGAGGATCTGGGTGCGCACCAGCTCGAGCTCCCGGACCGTGGCCACCAGCGGGATCATGATCTCGGGCCGCGGGTCCCCGCCGGCCCGGGTCCGGGCGACCGCAGCCTCCATGATCGCGCGCGCCTGCATCGCGAACAGGCCGGGGATCACGATGCCCAGGCGGACGCCGCGCAGGCCGAGCATCGGGTTGGCCTCGTGCAGCCGGCGTACGGCGTCGAGCAGCCGGCGCTCGCGCTTCTTGCGGTGACCGCGCACGTCGGCGACCGCCATCGAGACCGACAGCTCGGTGAAGTCGGGCAGGAACTCGTGCAGCGGCGGGTCGATCAGCCGGATCGTCACCGGCAGGCCGTCCATCGCCTCGAGGATCTCGGTGAAGTCCTGACGTTGCAGCGGCAGCAGCGCCGCCAGGGCGTCCTCGCGCTCCTGGTCGGTCTCGGCGACGATGAGGTTCTCGACCAGCATGCGTCGCTCGCCCAGGAACATGTGCTCGGTGCGGCACAGGCCGATGCCCTCCGCGCCGAAGCGGCGGGCGCGGGCCGCGTCGTCGGGGGTGTCGGCGTTGGTGCGCACGTGCATGCGGCGGCGCGAGTCGGCGTGCTCCATCAGCCGGCGTACGGCGTTGACCAGCGGGTCGTCGATGTCCTCGCCCTCGAAGTAGCGCACGACGAGGGAGTCGGCGACCGGCACGGCGCCCTCGAAGATCTCGCCGGTCGTGCCGTCGATCGAGATCACGTCGCCCTCGTGGACGGTGATCCCGCCCCGCACCGTGAAGAGCCCGGCGCGGGCATCGACGTCGAGGGCCTCGGCGCCGCAGACGCAGGTGCGGCCCATGCCGCGGGCCACGACGGCCGCGTGCGAGGTCTTGCCGCCGCGGCTGGTCAGGATGCCGCGCGCCACCATCATGCCGTGGAGGTCGTCGGGGCTGGTCTCCTTGCGGACCAGGATCACGTCCTCCCCGCGCTCGGCCCACTCCACGGCGGTGCCCCAGTCGAAGACCGCCCTGCCGACGGCGGCACCGGGCGAGGCGTTCATGCCGGTGGCGAGCAGGGTGCGCTGGGCGGTCTCGTCGAAGCGGGGGAACATCAGCTGGGCGAGCTGGCCGCCGGCCACCCGGGAGAGCGCCTCGTCCATCGTGATCAGGCCCTCGTCGGCCATGTGGACGGCGATCCGGAAGGCCGCCTCGGGGGTGCGCTTGCCCACCCGCGTCTGCAACATCCAGAGCTTGCCCTGCTCGATGGTGAACTCGATGTCGCACATGTCACGGTAGTGCTGCTCGAGCGTGGTCATGATGCCCATCAGCTCGTCGTACGACGTCTTGTCGAGCTCGGCGAGGTCGTCCAGCGAGACCGTGTTGCGGATGCCCGCGACGACGTCCTCGCCCTGGGCGTTGGCGAGGTAGTCGCCATAGACGCCCTGCGCGCCGGAGGCGGGGTCGCGGGTGAAGCCGACTCCCGAGCCGGACGTCATCCCTCGGTTGCCGAAGACCATGGCCTGGACGTTGACGGCCGTCCCGAGGTCCTCGGGGATGCGCTCGGCGCGACGGTAGAGGACCGCGCGCTCGGTGTTCCACGAGTCGAAGACCGCGCGCACGGCCAGGTCGAGCTGCTCGCGCGGGTCCTGGGGGAACGAGCGTCCGGTGTGCTCCTCGATGATGCGCTCGTAGCGCTCGGCCAGCGCCCGCAGGTCGGCGACGTCGAGATCGAGGTCGGCGGTGGTGCCCTTGGCCTGCTTGGCCGCGTCGAGCGCCTCGGAGAAGTGCTCGGAGTCGACGTGCAGCACCGTGGAGCCGAACATCTGGAGCAGCCGGCGGTAGGAGTCGGCCGCGAACCGCTCGTCGTCGCTCTGCGTGGCGAGGCCCTGCACCGACTCGTGGGTCAGGCCGATGTTGAGCACCGTCTCCATCATCCCCGGCATGGAGAACTTCGCGCCCGAGCGGACCGAGACCAGCAGCGGGTCGCCGGGGTCCCCGAGCCGGCGGCCCATCGCCTCCTCCAACGCCGCCAGGTGCTGCGACACCTGGGCGGCGAGG
>CAZQCA010000301.1:0-3517 GCA_964591845.1 uncultured Nocardioides sp. | reverse complement strand
AAGGCCGGGCAGGCGTCGCTCGTCGAGGGCGAGCCGGGCGAGGACCTGCGGCCGCTGCTCGACACCCTGATCGCGCACATCCCCGCGCCGGCCCACGACCCCGGCCATCCGCTGCAGGCGCACGTGACGAACCTCGACGCCTCGCCCTACGTCGGGCGCCTGGCCGTCTGCCGGGTGCGCCACGGGGCGATCCGCCGGGGGCAGGAGATCGCCTGGTGCCGCGCCGACGGCACGGTCGATCGGGCGCGGGTGGCCGAGCTGTACGTCACCGAGGCGCTCGACCGCGTAGCCGCCGACGAGGCCGGGCCGGGCGAGATCATCGCCGTGGCCGGTCTGGACGAGGTCACGATCGGCGAGACCCTGGCCGATCCAGAGGATCCGCGTCCGCTGCCCGTCATTCGCGTCGACGAGCCCTCCCTCAGCGTGACCGTCGGCATCAACACGAGCCCGCTCGCCGGCCAGAACGGCGACAAGCTCACGGCGCGCCTCGTGCATTCACGGCTCGAGGCCGAGCTGGTGGGCAACGTGTCCCTGCGGGTCCTGCCCACCGACCGTCCCGATACGTGGGAGGTCCAGGGCCGCGGCGAGCTCCAGCTCGCCGTGCTCGTCGAGCTGATGCGGCGCGAGGGCTACGAGCTGACCGTCGGCAAGCCCCAGGTCGTCACGCGCGAGATCGACGGGCGCCGCCACGAGCCGGTCGAGCGGATGACGATCGACGTGCCGGAGGAGTACGTCGGCGTCGTCACGCAGCTCCTGGCCCTGCGCAAGGGCCGGATGGAGCAGATGGTCAACCACGGGACCGGCTGGGTCCGCATGGACTACCTCGTCCCGGCGCGCGGCCTGATCGGCTTCCGCACCGAGTTCCTGACCGAGACGCGCGGCACCGGGCTGATGCACCACGTCTTCGACCGCCACGAGCCGTGGGCCGGCGAGCTGCGCACCCGTCCCACCGGGGCGCTCGTCGCCGATCGTCCGGGTGCGGTGACGGCGTTCTCCTGCTTCCAGCTGCAGGAGCGCGGCGCGCTCTTCGTCGCGCCCGGCGATCCCGTCTACGAGGGCATGATCGTCGGCGAGAACGCGCGCGCCGAGGATCTCGACGTCAACGCCGTCCGTGAGAAGCACCTGACCAACATCCGCTCGTCGACCGCCGACGAGCTCGTCCGGCTGACCCCGCCGCGCCTGCTCTCGCTCGACCAGGCGCTCGAGTTCCTGCGCGAGGACGAATGCGTCGAAGTGACGCCGTCGGCGGTGCGGCTGCGCAAGACGGTGCTCGGCGCCACCGACCGCGTGAAGGCGGCCCGCCGCGCGCGCGCGGGCGCGGCGGGCTAGGGTCGTCAGCGCTCGGGCGTTGGGCTCCTGCACCCTGCCGCCGGTCGCGTTCACACGCGACCGCGGAGGAGGTCTCCGTCGATGAGGGGCGCTACGGCCCGCCGACAATGCGCCGGGAGCCTCTCCGGCACAGGGCGCCGGCCCGCAACGCACGGTCACTGCCGGACAGGTTGGCGACCTGGATGCGGACCGCGCTGGCGCTGTTGTCGGGGTGGGCCGCCAGCACCTGGACGCCGGGCTCGCCCAGGTCCCACACGGGCTCGAGCGGCGCGAAGCCGCGCGGGCACGAGACCTCCACTCCGGACACACCGGGCGGCACCGTCTTGTTGAGGAGCCGGCGGGCTATCGGCGGCGCCGGAACGGTGATCCGCCGACGACCGTCGCGGCGCACGCCCGTGCGGGAGGAGCAGATCAGGCCGACCTCGACCTGCTCGGGCCCGGGCCCCGCCGACTGCAGCGTCCAGCCGCGGCCGCCGGGAAACGGCAGCGACTCGAGCATGTGCGAGGTGATGTTCGACCGGGTGCCGGTGGCTCCCGGTGCCAGCGCCGCCCGGCCGTGGCGGCCCGTCGAGGTGACCGCAGCCACCGACCCGACCGGCGCGGCGTCCGCCGCGCAGCGGACGCGCACCCGCACCGGCCGGTTCGGCAGCACGGTCCGCACGATCGGCCTGACCGGCCGGAAACGGATCGTGAACTTCCTCCCGCGTGCCGCCACCGCCGTGCGCACGCAGGTCACGACCAGCGTCACCTCCGTCGCGCCGGAGCTCGACGGCGCCAGCAGGAAGATGCGCCGCGGCCCCGTTCCCGCCGAGCGCAGCAGGCCCACGCCGGGCGGCAGCGGGTAGCTCGTCCCGCTGGTGGCGACGTAGCCGGCCGGGCAGGTGACGACGACCGTTTCGAGCTGGCCGTTCGAGACCGGAAGCTGGGCGCGGTGGTAGATCGTGGCGACCGTCGGGCCGCCCGCCCCGGCCTGGGCGGCGGCGGCCACGGGCAGCGCAAGAACGGCGGTCGTGATAGCCACGGCGCCGAGCACAAGCTGGCGCGAACGGAGCATCGCAGGCCACGATACGCCCGCCGGCGCGCCGCAGCAACCCGCACGCGCTGGCCCGGCGACGATGCCCGCCTGGGCGCGTCGCGCCGGCGCACAGCCGGTCAGCGCTCGCCGCGCGCGGTCGCGGGCGGGCGGGCTCGCGCCGTCAGCGCTTGAGCGTCAGGTTCTTCGACTTCTTGCCCGCCGCGCCGAGGTCGATCTGGACCGTGACGCTGTTCGACTTCTTCGGGACGAGCCTTCGCGCCGAGCGAGAAAGGCCGACCGAGATGGTCGCCGACGTGCCGCCGCGCACGTTCACGCGCTTCGATCCGAGCAGCCTGGGCTTCCTGGCTCGCGTGTAGAGCCGGACGTGTCCCTTGCAGCGCTGTGCCGCGGGGGCAGTGCACCTGACCTTGACCGGCACGGCGCCCGAGCGGCCCAGCCTGAGAGAGGTGCTGGCGACGGTCGCTGGGGCGACCACCGGCTTGCTGCCAGGCGGCTTGGGAGTCGTATCTCCGAGCGGGCTGCCGGTGCACGTCTCCGCTGCGGCCCGGGCCGCACCGCTCGCCCCCGATCCGTCGTCGCAATAGATGATGTCGTAGTTCATGAGCACGAGATAGTTGGTGTAGTCGTGCTTGGCCTGGCCCCCGAGGCCGGTCTCGACCTTGGGGTAGAACAGCGTCGTCGTGTTCTGGCTGAACTGGTAGAGGTTGTGCACGCCGGTCGAGGCGATCGGCAGTTCTCCCGGCCCGACGGCACTGACCGTGACGTAGTCTCGATGCCCGGACGCGCCGTTGGTGGACGGCGTCGTGGTCACCGGGAGGTTGACCGTGACCTCGGTGACTGCGTTCGGCGTCGGCTGGAAGGTCGCGCTCTCCCGCCCAGTCCCGGTGCAGCAGATGATGTCGGTGATCTGAAAGGGCGGGTTGGGATTCGTCTGGAAGAGATGCTTGATGATCGTGACCTTCAGCGGCGCCGGGTTGGGGCCCGAGCGCACGCGCACCTTGTGCACGAGGCCGGGAACGACGATCACGTGCCCGGTGCTGGGCGTTGCGGCGGTCGAGAAGGCCGTGCAGCTCGACACGCCCGTGGGGAAGCGCTCGTAGTCGCCGCTGCCAAAGGCGAAGCCGAACCGGGTCTCGCATCCGAATGCGTCAG
>CAZQCA010000300.1:0-3548 GCA_964591845.1 uncultured Nocardioides sp. | reverse complement strand
GCGAGTACGCGTTCAACAACAACTTCCAGCTGCACGTCGTGACGCCCCGGGCACCGTCGAAGGTCACGGTGAAGACGGACCGGACGACGTACGACTACGGCCAGAAGGCCAAGGTCTCGGTCACCCTCACCGCGACGACCGGTGCGCAGCGTCAGGTCCAGATCTACTCCCAGGAGCCGGGCGAGCAGCGGCGTCTGGTCGGCACCGGCACCGTGCCCAGCGGCGGCACGCTCACCAAGAGCGTGCGCGTGACGCGCGCGACCACGATCACCGCCGAGTACGCCGGCGACACCCAGGCCGACGCCGCCTCCGGCAAGGACTCGGTCAGGGTGCACGCCAAGATCAAGACCAAGGCGGTCGGCTACCTCCGCAAGTCGGGTCGCTACTACCTGTGGTCGGTCAACAAGAAGGCCTACGTGTTCGGCAACGTGCTGCCCAACCACGCCGGCGACTGCGAGTACTTCCAGGGCCAGTTCCTGGTGCGTGGGAAGTGGGGCTACAGCGAGACCACCTCGTGCGTGCAGCTCAGCAGCACGAGCTGGGCCGGCGTCTACCTCACGGGCGACCGCCGCCTGCTGCCCTACCCCTTCCGCTTCCGGGGGATCTTCAAGGGCGGGGCAGGCAACCTCGGCACGACCAGCAAGTGGGTCTACGGCCGGTTCGTCACCGGCAACGGACGGCCGGTCGCCTCGCGGTCGCTGCCGGCGACCGTCACCGAGCTGCGCGCGCCCGGACTGTAGCCCGCGTCGTCGGCCTCAGCCCGTCCAGGGCGAGGTCGACGACCGCCTCGGCGGCCTCGTCGTCCAGGGGCGCGTGCTCGAGGAGCAGCCGGTACCACGCGAACCCCAGCAGCGCGTCGACCACCAGGTCGGCGTCGGTGTCGGGGCGCAGCTCGCCGCGCACGACTCCCCGGCGTACGGCGTCGCGCAGCGGACCCCACCAGTGGCGGTGCAGCGCGACGTAGCGGGCATGGAAGGCGGCGTCGAGCTGCGCCTCGGCCATGAGCGTCTTGTTGGCCAGCGCGGTGCCGGTGCGCAGGTCGCGCTGGAGGTCGAAAACGGGATGCAGGACGGCCAGCAGGTCGGACCGCACGGACCCGGTGTCGGGGGGCGTCACGCGCTCGTCGCCGACCGCGGAGAACGCCTCGAGCACGAGCTCGGCCTTGGAGCCGCCCCACCAGCGGTAGATGGTCTGCTTGCCCACCCCCGCCCGGCGGGCCACGCCCTCGACGGTCAGCCGTCGGTAGCCGACCTCCTCGAGCAGCTCGACGGTGGCGGTCAGGATCGCCCGGTGGCTCTCGGCGCTCCGGCGGCGGGGGTCGGGCTCTCCCGCCGTCTCGGGCGTGCTGGTGGTCGCGGACACGACCGCGAGACTAGCACTTGACGAGACGGTGCGTCTCGTCTCATGATTAACGAGACGCACCGTCTCGTTGACTAGGAGTCCTCTCGATGACCGCCTCGCTCCACTCCCCCGACGCACCGCTCGCCCTCGTCACCGGCGCCGCCCGTGGCATCGGCGCCCAGGTCGCCCTCCAGCTCGCCGAGCAGGGGTACGACGTGCTGGTCGCCGCGCGCGACCTCGACCAGGCCCGGTCGGTCATGGACACCAACCTGTTCGGCACCTGGCGGCTCACCCAGGCCCTGTTGCCGGCCCTGCGCCGCGCCGCCTCGTCGGCTCGCATCGTCATGGTGGGCAGCGGCTCGGGCTCGCACGGCGATCCGGACTTCGGACTGCCCACCTCGCCGGTGTCGGTCAGCTATGCGGTCTCCAAGGCCGCCCTGCACGCCCTCACCGTCAAGCTGTCCGTCGAGCTGGCCCCCGACGGCATCCTGGTCAACGCCGTGGACCCCGGCCTCACCGCCACCGCACCCGGCATGGAGGCGATGGGCGCCCGCCCCGTGGCCGACGGCGCGCGCAGCGTCGTGCACGCCGCGCTCCTCCCCGACGGCGGACCCACCGGCACGCTCACCCGCGACGGCGAGCCGATGCCCTGGTGAGCCACCGCGGACGACGACGGCTCAGTCCCGAGGCCAGGCCTCGAGGCTCAGTCCGCCTGAGCGGTCAGCTCCTCGAGGAGCTCGGCGAACAGGGCGACGTACTCGTCGACATCCGCCTCGTCATGGGCCACCGACACCGTGGGACCGAGCCACCAACCGGACTCCCAGACGCCCCTGTTGACCAGCCACAGCCGCATCAGTGCCCGCAGCTCCGCGTCGTCCGCGGCGCGTGACTCAGCCCCGTTGCGCGCCGCCTCGGGCGTGAACCCGTAGTACGCGTGGGGTCCCATCCCGACGGCGTTCCACGGCAGCGACGACGCCGCGATCGCCGATTCGACCCCCTGCAGCATCCGGTCGCCCAGTCGACGTGCCCGGTCGAACGCCTCCGGGGTGAGGACGTCGAGCAGCGCCGCTCGCGCGGCCGCCATGGACAGGGCGTTGGCGAAGAGAGTGCCGCCGGTGGCGATCTCCGCGAACGCCTCGCCCGCGGCGAGGTTGTGGCCGCCGGACGGCTGTGAGCGCTCGGCCACCTCGACGGACATCCCGTAGGCGCCCAGCGGCACGCCCGCCGCGATCGACTTGCCGATCGTGAGCAGGTCCGCCTCCAGACCCAGCTCCCCGCACATCCCGCCGTAGGCGCCGACCAGCGCATGGGTCTCGTCCATGGCCAGCAACGTCCCCGTGGCTCGGGTCAGCTCCCTCAGAGCCTGGTGGAATCCGGGGAGGGGATCGATGATCCCCGCGTTGGTCATGACCGGCTCCGTGAGCACCAGAGCGACGTCCCGCGGGGCGAGCGCCTGCTCCAGCGCGGCGACATCGTTGAACGGGACCAGCCTTGCCTGCCCGGTCACCGACGACGGCAGACCCTCCTGCTCGGGCACGACGTCACCGCCCTCGAGCGCCACCAGCGTGGCATCCCCGTGGCCGTGGTACTTCCCGTCGAACATCAGCACCAGCTGGCGACCCGTCAGTCGTCGGGCGATCCGGATGACCTCGGTGTTGGCCTGCGTGGCCGACAGGGTGAACTGCCACTGCGGCATCCGGTACCTGTCGGAGAGGTGCTCGGCGACGACGATCGCGTCCTCGACGGGGAGGAGGAAGTGGTTGCCCGCTCCCATCCGGCGGGCCACGGCGTCGACCACGGCCGGCGGGGCATGTCCGCAGAAGCCGCTCATGTCCCCGACGTACATGTCGAGGTAGTCGTGGCCGTCGACGTCCCTGAACCTGGCGCCGGAGCCGCCCTCGACGAACACGGGAGGGTACTCGTAGAGGCTCTCCATCCACGACATCGGGACGCCGCGAGGCATGCTGGACGACGCCCGCTCACGCAGGCGTGCCGAAGCCGGGTGCGTCGCGTCGAAGCGCGCTCGCTCCCGTCGGTGCATCCTCGCCACGCGTGCCGGCGTCACTCCGGCGGCCACGCTCGCCATCATCGCAGCGACGGACGCCGGCCGTCACGCGTGTGCGCGTGACCGGCCGGCGGCAGTCGTGTGGTGGTGGAGCTGGCGGGAATCGAACCCGCGTCCTCGAGCGTCGAACCAGGTCTTCTCC
>CAZQCA010000299.1:0-3592 GCA_964591845.1 uncultured Nocardioides sp. | reverse complement strand
CGATGCGAGGTCACCATCGCGTCGAGCGCGCTGGCGCTCGCGACGGCGTCGTCCAACGTGGCCAGCTCCACCGGCTCGCCCTGGATGGCGAGCAGGAAGTTCCTGGCCTCGACGACCTTGGTGTCGTCGTAGCCCATGGCGATCCCGGCTCCCGGCTGGAACGCGGCGTACTCACCGTCGCCGGGCTCGCTGAAGACGGTGCTCGTCGGCTGGCCGGCGTAGTGGTCACCGGTGGAGACCTGGAGCTCCCCCGGTCGGCGGAAGTCCCACCGGACCAGACCCCGGGTGCCGTGCACCTCGACGGCGTAGTTGTTCTGCTCGCCGACGGCAGCGCGGTTGGCCTCGCAGACGCTGAGCACGCCGGAGGCCATCCGGACGAGCGCGACCACGTAGTCCTCGTTCTCGACCGCGCCGAACGTGAGACCGGGCTGCTCCACGTCGAGCACGGCGTAGTGGCCGGCCGCCTCGGCCACGGGCCGCTGCGGGATGTGGATCGCGGTCTGCGCCGTGAGCGCCTCGATCTCACCGAGCAGGAAGCGCAGCAGGTCCACGCCGTGCGAGGCGAGGTCACCGAGAACGCCGTGCCCGCCGCGGTCCACCGCATAGCGCCAGGACAGCGGGCTGCCGGGATGCGCGGCGTAGTCGGTGAGCAGCTGCGTCCGTGCGTGCGTCGGCGTGCCGATCGCGCCGGAGGCGATCAGCCGGCGGGCCCGGGCGACGGCGGGCATGTGCCGGTAGTTGAAGCCGACGCAGCCGATCACCCCGGCAGCGCGTACGGCGTCGCGCACGGCCACCGCGTCGTCACGGGTGAGGCCGACCGGCTTCTCGATCCACAGGTGCTTGCCCGCCTCCGCCACCGCGACGCCGATCTCACGGTGCAGGAAGTTGGGCGCCGTGACGCTGACCGCGGCGAGGTCCGGGTCGGCGATCAGGTCGCGCCAGTCGGCGTACGCCGTGGGGTCGCCGTGCGCCTGAGCGAAGCCCGCCGCCGCCGGCCCGGAGGCGTCCGCCACCGCGGCCACCACCGGCCGGACCGTGGTGTCCGGCCAGTGCTGACCGAGGCGGGCGTAGGCGCGCGCGTGCACGTGCCCCATCCAGCCGGCCCCGATGACGCCGACCTTGAGTGTGTCCATCGTCTGTCTTCCCAGTGTGTTGACGGCGACTCCGCGGGCGGGCCGACCGGGCTAGCGCTTCAGCGCCTCGAGCTCGTGCGCGAGTGCCTGGAGCTCGGCGCCGCCGGCCATGGCCTGCAGGAGGTCCTCCAGCGCGACCTTGCCCTTGACGAACTCGTTGGTGAGCTGACCCCTGTTGAGCAGGTAGAAGCGGTCGCCGACCATGAACGCGTGGTGAGGGTTGTGGGTGATGAAGACGACGGCCACGCCGCGCTCACGCGCCTGCACGATGTACTTCAGCACGACGCCTGACTGCTTGACCCCGAGCGCGCTGGTGGGCTCGTCGAGGATCAGCACGTTGGCCCCGAAGTAGACCGCCCGCGCGATGGCGACCGCCTGGCGCTCACCACCGGAGAGCGTCCCGACCGGCTGCTCGAGGTCGCGGATGTCGATGCCCATCTGCAGGAGCTCCTCGCGGCAGGTCGCCTTGGCCTTCGCGGTGTCGAGGAGGCCGAGCGCGGTGCGCGGCTCGTTGCCCAGGAAGAAGTTGCGCCAGACCGACATCAGCGGCACGGTCGCCAGGTCCTGGAAGACGGTCGCGATGCCGGCACCGAGAGCCTCGCGGGGAGAGGCGAACGACCGGGCCTCGCCGGCGACGAGGAGCTCGCCGTCGGAGGGCTGGTGCACACCGGCGAGGATCTTGATCAGCGTGGACTTGCCGGCACCGTTGTCGCCGAGGACGCAGGTCACCGTCCCGGGGTCGACGTGCAGGGAGATGTCACGCAGCGCGATGACGCTGCCGAACCTCTTGCTGACGTCCTTGAGCTGGAGCGCCGGGGTCATGGTGGAGGTGGTCGCGGTCATTTGCGTGCTCCTTGCGCCCGACGGCCGATGAAGGTGTTGACCAGCACGGCGATGAAGAGGATCACGCCCTGGAACAGGAAGGTCCAGTCGGTGTTCCAGCCGGCCTTGGCGATGCCGATGAAGGCCATGCCGAGGATCGACGCGCCGATCGTGGCGCCGATCGCGGTGCCGAAGCCACCCGTGAGCAGGCAGCCCCCGACGACGGCGGCGATGATGAAGGTGAACTCGAGCCCGACGCCCTGGCCCGCCTGCATCGAGCTGAAGCGGGTGACGTTGATGATGCCGACCAGTGCTGCGGCCAGCGAGGTGCACACGAAGAGCGAGATCTTGGTGAAGCGCACCCGGACGCCGGTGTTGCGGGACGCGTTGGAGTCGCCGCCGACCGCGTAGATCCAGTTGCCGAAGCGGGTCTTGGTGAGGACGACGGTGGCGACGATCGTGATCAGCAGCCACCAGACGACGGAGACCCGGAAGTTGTAGGGGGCCCAGAAGTCCTGGGCGAAGACGTTGGCGGCCGACTCGTAGCCGGGGGTCTCGTCGACGCCCGCCACGCGGACGGTGTCGGTGAGCAGCTTGGTGACGCCGAGGTTGATGCCGATCAGCGAGAAGTACATCGCGAGGGTGACGATGAACGACGGCAGTCCGGTCAGCATGACCAGCCATCCGTTGATCAGGCCGATGCACGCGGCGAACGCGAACGTGAGGAGGATGGCCGGCCACATGCTGAGGCCGTACTCCGTGGTGAGCAGGCCCGCGAGCAGACCGCAGGTGCCGGTCATGACGCCCGCGCTGAGGTCGAACTCGCCGGCGATCATCAGCAGCGCCACCGGCACGGCGACGATGCCGATCGTGGCGGCGGTGTTCATCCAGTTGGCCGTGCCGACCACGGTCTGGAAGGCGCCTGCGGCGGTCGAGGGAGTGGTGTCCGCGACCGAGAACAGAGCCCAGACGACGACGGCACCGAGTAGGGCGCCGAGCTCGGGGCGGCGCATGAGACGAGTGACCCAACCCGTCTGGACGAGTCTCTCGTCCGCGGGAGCGGCGGTCGATGTGGACATGACGATCCTCCTGAGGCGGTGCGTCGGACGACCCACGCGAGAGAACGCGGCGTCGCCGGGTTTCGTGGAGTGCTGGTGGTGGGGCCGGGGACCGGCCCCACCACCAACGACTGTGTCAGCGCGTGCCGGCCTCGGCCAGCTGCTGGACCAGCTCGGCGTTGTCCTGGGTGACGAACCCGGGGCCGGTGTACATCGGCTGGCCGCCACCGAGCTCGTGCCCGTTGGTCTTGTTCAGGTAGAGCAGGACGACGGACAGGTAGCCCTGGGCGTACTGCTGCTGGTCGATCGCGAACGCCAGGTCGCCGTCGATGATCGCCTGCACGGCGTCGCCGGACAGGTCGACCGTGCCGTTGACGATCTCACGACCCGAGGCCTCGGAGGCCGGCAGGGCCGCGCCCGTCGCGATGTCGGCGTTGAGCGCGAAGACCGCGTCGATCGAGGGGTCGGACTGCAGCTTGGCCTCGATCTCGGCCTCGCTCCGGGAGATGTCGTCCAGACCGGCGGAGAGCTGGAGGTTCTCGACGTTGCCGAAGGTGTCCTTGGCGCCGTCGCAACGCT
>CAZQCA010000298.1:0-3598 GCA_964591845.1 uncultured Nocardioides sp. | reverse complement strand
CCCCGACTCGCTGCTCGACGAGGTGGTCGACGCGTTCGCCGCCGACGACGGGCAGTCCGTCTTCGGCGTGGTCGACAAGGTGATCGAGACCGGTCAGGACCCGCGCCGCTTCACCGAGGACCTGCTGCGCCGGCTGCGCGACCTCGTGATCGTGGCCGCCGTCCCCGACGCGCCGGCCACCGGCCTGATCGACGTGTCCGAGGACCAGGGCGAGCGCCTCGTCGCCCAGGCGGCGCGGTTCGGCCGCTCCGAGCTGTCGCGGGCGGCCGACCTGGTGGCGTCCGGACTCACCGAGATGCGCGGCGCCACGGCGCCCCGCATGCTCCTGGAGCTGATCTGTGCGCGGGTCCTGCTGCCCGGCGCCGACCACACCGCCGACGGGGTGATGGCGCGCCTGGACCGCATGGAGAAGCGGATGGCGATCAGCGGTGCCCCCACCGCTCCCGCTCCGGCGGCGCCGGCACCGGCCGCGGCCGCCCCCGTCGAGCCGCCCACCCCCGCCCCGCCGGCAGCGACCCCGAGCGCGGCCGCGCCCCCGCCGGCGACGCCCGCGCCCGCCCAGGCGACCGCCGAGCCGGCCGAGCCGGCCGGGGTCACCGAGCCCGAGCCGAGCGCCGAGCCGGCGACCGGCCCGAGCGGCGGCCTCAGCCTGGTCGACGTACGCCGGCTGTGGCCCGACATCGTCGAGGCCACCAAGCTGCGTCGCCGCCTCACCTGGATCCACCTGACCCAGCACGCCCAGGTGGTCGCGGTCGACGGCCAGACGCTCACCCTGGGCTTCGCCAATGCCGGCGCGCGGGAGTCGTTCCTCAAGGGCGGGAGCGTCGACATCGTCCGCCAGGCGGCCATCGACGTCGTGGGCGCCGACTGGGAGATCGAGGCCATCGTCGACCCCGGCGCCCAGCCCGAGCAGCCCGCCCCGTCCGGCCAGCCCGGCCAGTCCGTGCCGGCACCGCCGGCCCCGGCCGAGCCGAGCGCCGACCCTGCCGAAGCGTCTGGCGGCCCGGCCGACGCCCCGCCTGGCGCCCTGCCCGACGCCCTGCCTGGCGCCCTGCCCGACGCCCCGCCCGACTGGGCCAGCGCGGAGCCCGCCGCCGTCCCGGCGCCGGAGCCGCCCCGGCCCGACCCCACCTCGGCGGCGCGCCAGGCGATCCGCGAGACCAGGGGCCCGGCCGAGCCGGCGCCGTCCGACGAGTCCTCCACCGCGGCCGACGCCGACGCCAGCCCCGACGACCCGGAGATCACCTCCCTCGACGGCGCAGCGCTGCTGCAGCGCACGCTCGGCGCCGAGATCATCGAGGAGATCCCCCATCAGTGACGGCGCGCCCGCAGGCGAGCGCCGGCGACCATCCTCCACGTGACAAGGTGACCCCATGACCGACAACCCGTTCGACGCCCTCGGCAGCGGCGGCTTGGACATGAACGCCCTGCTCGAGCAGGCCCAGCAGATGCAGGAGCAGCTCTCCGCCGCCCAGGAGCAGCTCGCCGCCCAGACGGTCGAGGGCTCGGTCGCCGGAGGCTCGGTCACGGTGACCGTCAGCGGCGTGGGCGAGCTGGTCGGCGTCTCGATCCGGCCCGGCGTCGTCGACGGCGACGACGAGGAGTCGCTGTCCGACCTGGCCGACCTGCTGATCGCCGCCTTCCGCGACGCCAAGAGCCGCGCCGACGCGCTGGCCTCGGGAGCCTTCGGGCCGTTGTCCGGCGGATCGGGCGGCGGCCTCCCGGGGCTGGGCGGCTGAGGAGCCGGGGTTGTACGAAGGCGTCGTCCAGGACCTCATCGACGAGCTCGGCCGCCTGCCGGGCATCGGTCCCAAGGGTGCCCAGCGCATCGCGTTCCACCTGTTGCAGGCCGACCCCGTCGACGTACGCCGCCTGGCCGACGTGCTGGTCGAGGTCAAGGCCAAGGTGAGGTTCTGCACCACGTGCTTCAACGTCTCCGAGGACGACCAGTGCCGCATCTGCCGCGACCCGCGTCGCGACCCGTCGGTGCTGTGCGTCGTGGAGGAGTACAAGGACGTCGTGGCGATCGAGCGCACCCGCGAGTTCCGCGGCCGCTACCACGTGCTCGGGGGCGCCATCTCGCCGATCGACGGGATCGGTCCCGACCAGCTCCGCATCCGCGAGCTGATGGTGCGGCTGGCCGACGGCACCGTGACCGAGACGATCCTGGCCACGGACCCCAACCTCGAGGGCGAGGCGACCGCGACCTACCTCACCCGCCTGCTCAAGCCGCTCGGGTTGCGCGTGACGCGTCTGGCGAGTGGACTTCCCGTAGGCGGAGACCTCGAGTACGCCGACGAGGTCACGCTCGGCCGCGCGTTCGCCGGAAGGAGATCGGCCGATGACTGACGACGCACATGCGGGCCTGGAGGCCCGCGTCGAGTCCGTGGAGGACCTCGGCATGCCGCTCGACAGCGACACCGAGGACTTCGCGCAGCAGATCGCCGACCAGGTCGGCAGCTTCCTGCTCGCGCTGCGCGAGATCTCCCGCGACGAGCAGCCGGGCTCCGCGGTCCCGCTGCTGCTCCTCGAGGTGAGCCAGCTGCTGCTGGCCGGCGCCCGGCTCGGCGCCCTGCGCGACTTCGAGCCGCCGACGGAGTACCAGCCCGACGTCGGCCCCGAGTCCGACCTCGACGAGATGCGGCTGCGCTTCGCGACGCTCTTCGACGCCGTCGACACCTACAGCTTCGTCTTCGACCCCTATGCGCCCGAGGTCGTCGACAGCCAGCTGTCCGACGACCTGACGTCGATCGCGACCGACCTCGAGACCGGGCTGCGCCACTACCGCTCCGGTGACGTCGCCGAGGCGTTGTGGTGGTGGCAGTTCTCCTACGTCTCCTCGTGGGGCAACCTCGCCGGAGCGCTCCTCAACGCACTGCTGTCGATCGTCTCCCACGACCGGCTCGACGTGGAGATCGCCCTCGACGACGACGACGTCGCGGCGGCCGATGAGATACTCGGCGGCGACCAGACGGCGCCTCGCTAGAATCGTCCGAGGCCGCAGCGCAGCGTGGCGGGCCCGTTCTGGGGCCGGCGGCCGTCTCCGACGACCTCGAGGACCGAACCGTGGGCATTGTCGTGCAGAAGTACGGCGGCTCGTCCGTGGCCGACGCCGAGAGCATCAAGCGGGTGGCCCGCCGGATCACCGAGGCCAAGCGCGCCGGCCGCGACGTCGTGGTCGCCGTCTCCGCGATGGGCGACAGCACCGACGAGCTGCTCGACCTGGCGCGCGAGGTGAGCCCGCTGCCGCCCCCGCGCGAGCTCGACATGCTGATGACGGCGGGCGAGCGCATCTCGATGGCGCTGCTGGCGATGGCGATCTCCGACCTGGGCTACACCGCCCGGTCCTTCACCGGCTCCCAGGCGGGCGTGATCACCGACGCCGTCCACGGCAAGGCCAAGATCATCGACGTCACGCCCGGGCGCATCTCCTCGGCGATCGCCGACGGTCACATCGTGATCGTGGCCGGCTTCCAGGGCGTCAGCCAGCAGACCAAGGAAATCACCACGCTCGGCCGCGGCGGCACCGACACGACGGCCGTCGCCCTCGCGGCGGCGCTCGACGCCGAGGTCTGCGAGATCTACACCGACGTCGACG
>CAZQCA010000297.1:0-3637 GCA_964591845.1 uncultured Nocardioides sp. | reverse complement strand
AGTTCGCCGCCGTCGACGAGGTCCTCACCGGGCGGGAGAACCTCGTGCTCGTCGCCCGGCTGCGCCACCTGAAGGGCGCGGGGCCGATCGCCGACGCTCTGCTGGCGCGGTTCGGCCTGTCCGACGCGGGCGGCCGCCGGGTGGCGACGTACTCCGGCGGCATGCGGCGCCGGCTCGACCTCGCGATGAGCCTCATCGGCGACCCGCCGGTCGTCTTCCTCGACGAGCCGACCACCGGCCTGGACCCCCAGGCACGACTGGAGGTCTGGCAGGCGGTCCGGGAGCTCGCCGCCGACGGCACGACGGTGCTGCTGACCACCCAGACCCTGGACGAGGCCGAGCAGCTCGCCGACCGGATCGCGATCCTGCACGAGGGCCGGATCCTCGTGGACGGCACCCTCGCAGAGCTGAAGCGGCTGCTGCCGCCCGTGCGGGTCGAGTACGTCGAGAAGCAGCCCACTCTCGAGGACGTGTTCCTCTCCCTCGTCACCCACCAGGAGGCGTCATGACCACCCACGCCGTCGGCGACACCGCCGTCCTGCTCGGACGGTCCCTGCGTCACGTCGTCCGCAGCCTCGACACGATCATCACCACGGCGCTGATGCCGATCGCGTTCATGCTGCTCTTCGTCTATGTCTTCGGTGGCGCCATCCGCAGCGGGTCGGACTCCTACGTCGGCTACCTCCTCCCGGGGATCCTGCTGATGACGATCGCCTCGGGCATCGCCTACACGGCGTTCCGGCTGTTCCTCGACCTGCAGAGCGGCATCTTCGAGCGCTTCCACTCCATGCCGATCGCCGGGTCGTCGGTGCTGTGGGCCCACGTCCTCACCTCGCTGGTCGCCAACCTGGTGTCGCTGGTCGTCGTCGTCCTGGTCGCCCTGCTGATGGGCTTCCGGTCGAGCGCGGGAGTGCTCGCCTGGCTGGGCGTCGCCGGGATCCTGGTGCTGTTCACCCTGGCGCTGACCTGGCTCGCGGTCCTCCCGGGCCTGACCGCGTCGACCGCCGACGGGGCCAGCGCCTTCGCCTACCCGCTGCTCTTCCTGCCGTTCGTCAGCTCCGCCTTCGTCCCGACCGACACGATGCCGGGCCCGGTGCGGGCCTTCGCCGAGCACCAGCCCGTGACCGCGATCGTCGACCCGATCCGCTCCCTGTTGACCTCGCAGCCCGTCGGCACGGACCTCTGGGTGGCGCTGGGCTGGTGCGCCGGGCTGCTGGTCGCGGCCTACGGTCTCGCCATGGCGGCGTACCGACGCAAGATCGCCTGAGAGCCCGGCCCGGCTCCGTCGGCATGGCTCGTGCGGCCCGCCGGGGCGTACGTTCAGCCCATGGACTACACGGCCGCGCAGCGCCAGCTCCAGGACGCCTTCGACACCCGCCGCATCGCCGACCGCATCAACGAGCTGCTCGTGCACGACGTCGTCGACCCGGGCTCGGCGGAGTTCATCCAGTCCCGGGACATGATGTTCCTCTCGACGGTGGACGCCGACGGGCAGCCCACCTGCTCCTACAAGGGCGGTGATCCCGGCTTCGTCCGCGTGCTCGACGAGCGGACGCTCGCGTTCCCGGCGTACGACGGCAACGGGATGTTCCTGACGTGGGGCAACATGGTCGAGACGGCCAAGGTCGGCATGCTCTTCATCGACTTCGAGAGCCCCGGCCGGGTCCGCGTGAACGGCGTGGCGTCGGTCTCGGCGAACGACCCGCTCCTGAGCACCTGGCCGAAGGCGATCCTGGTGGTGCGCGTCCACGTGACCCAGGTCTTCCCGAACTGCCCCCGCTACATCCACCGGATGCAGAAGGTCGAGCACTCCCGCTTCGTGCCCCAGTCCGACGTGGCCCCTCCGGTGCCCGACTGGAAGCGGTCGGAGTGGGCCTGCGACTACCTGCCGGAGAACGACCCGGCGAGGCAGCCGTGAGCGCGGTCCGCGTCGCGGCGGCGCAGTACGCCCCGGTCCACCTGGATCTCGCGGCCACGCTCGACAAGACCCGCGACATCGTGGCGGAGGCCGCGTCCCAGGGAGTCCGGCTGCTGGTCTTCCCCGAGTCGTTCCTGCCGGGCTACCCGGACTGGGTGTGGCGTACCCCTGCCTGGAGCGAGCACGGCACGGCGTCGTACGCCCGCCTCCTGGCCAACTCCGTCGTCGTCCCGGGGCCCGCGGCCGAGGCGCTGGCCGACCTCGCCCGCGAGCACGAGCTCCACCTGGCGATGGGGGTCACGGAGCGCCAGGGCTCGACCCTCTACAACACGCTGCTGCTCTTCGGGCCCGACGGCACCCTGCTCAACCACCACCGCAAGCTGATGCCGACCGGCGGCGAGCGTCTGGTCTGGGGCTACGGCGACGGGTCCGGCCTCACGGTGCGGGACACCGCCGTCGGTCGCGTGGGCGGGCTCCTGTGCTGGGAGAACTACATGCCGCTGGCGCGCGCCGCGATCTACGCCCAGGACGTGCAGGTCTATCTCGCGCCGACGTGGGACACCAGCGACGAGTGGGTGCCGACCCTGCGTCACATCGCCAAGGAGGGCCGGACCTTCGTGATCGGCTGCTGCCAGGCGATCCACTCGCGCGACCTCCCCGACTCCGTGCCCGGGAAGGCGGAGCTGTACGGCGAGGAGTGGCTCGCCCGCGGCCTCTCCACGATCGTCGCGCCCGGCGGCCGGGTGATCGCCGGCCCGCTGGAGGAGGCGGAGGGGCTCGTCCTCGCGGACGTCGAGCTCGACCGCTGCGCGGAGCAGCGCGGCGTCTTCGACCCGACCGGCCACTACTCGCGGCCCGACGTGCTGCGGCTCCTCGTCGACGGCTCGCGGCACGAGCCGGTGGTCCGCACGGAGTCGACCCCGGACGGCCCTGGGGGCTAGTAGGCCGGATCGGGGCGTCGTCCCTCCAGCATTCGCGTGGTCGGTCACCGCGCAACGGGCACGACGGCCATCGTGCAGCGTGACACGCACACGAGGCGGCCGTCGTCGTCGGTGATGCGGATCTCCCACACCTGGGTACGCCGCCCGAGCGCGACCGGCGTGACCCGGCCGGTGACCCACCCAGAAGTCACCGGCCGGACGTGGTTGGCGTTGATCTCCATGCCGAACGCGCGTGCCTCGTCGCGGTCGACGGTGAGCGTGGCGGCCCAGCTGGCAAGCGTCTCGGCCAGGGCCACGGACGCGCCCCCGTGGAGCACCCCGAACGGCTGCCGCGTGCGCTCGTCGACGGGCATCCGCGCAACCAGGAAGTCGTCGCCGATCTCGAGGAACTCGATGCCGAGGTGTCCGATCAGACTGGTGGCCGAGAGCTCGTTGGCGACGTCCAGCGAGGGCGGCTCGCCGTGCCAGACGCGGGTGGTGGAGGAGATCGTGGTCGTCATGTCACCAGCGTCGCGCGACGAGGACGGTCAGACAGGCGTGGAACTACCGCACTTCGCTCGCACCTCGAGGTCGCAACAGGCCGAGGACGACTCGGTGGCCATCAGGCACCGGAGGTTGTCGCGACTCGATGGCGACAGCGAGCCGAGCGCATAGTGCGAAGCGGATCTCTGCGGGCCGATGACCAGCGGGTGTGGTGGAGCTGAGGGTGTCCAGGTGGAGCTGAGGTGTCTAGGTTCACGACATAGGTCCCAGGTGATACGTCGCTGGTGAGTCGCGA
>CAZQCA010000296.1:0-3654 GCA_964591845.1 uncultured Nocardioides sp. | reverse complement strand
TGATCCACGCCACGCTCGGGGCGCAGGCCGATCGGGTCGTGGTCACCAGCACCAAGTCGATGACCGGCCACCTGCTGGGCGGCGCGGGGGCACTGGAGTCGATCGCCACCATCCTGGCGCTGCACCACCGGCTGGTCCCGCCGACGATCAACCTCGACGACAAGGACCCCCAGGTCGAGCTCGACATCGCCACCAAGCCGCGCGACCTGCCCGAGGGGCAGATCGCGGCACTCAACAACTCCTTCGGCTTCGGCGGCGCCAACGTCGCGGTGGCGTTCGGGTCCGCCTGACCCGCCACGCACGGGTCCGCCGCCCGGTGTGGTGGCTCAGACCACCTGGTGCAGCCAGCGCACCGGAGCGCCCTCGCCGGCGTGCCGGAAGGTCTCGAGCTCGTCGTCCCACGCCTTGCCGAGCAGCTTGTCGATCTCGTCGATCAGCGTGGTGTCTCCCAACGCGGCCTTGACCACCGCGGCCTTGAGCCGGTCCTCGGGGATCATCAGGTCGCCGTGGAGGCCCGTCACGGCGTGGAAGACGCCGAGATCCGGCGTGTAGGAGTAGCGCGCGCCCTCGGTGCCGGGGGTCGGCTCCTCCGTGATCTCGAAGCGAAGGTGGTTCCAGCCGCGGAGCGCGGAGGCGATCGCCGCGGCAGATCCCGCGTCGCCGACCCACGAGAGCTCGGCGCGGTAGCAGTGGGACTGGGCGGGCTGGGGCGTCCAGTGCATGTTCGAGGCAACGCCAAGAACACCACCGACGGCCCACTCGATGTGTGGGCACAGCGCCGACGGCGCGGAGTGGACATAGAGAACACCCCGCGTCTGGACGCGCGTGGCAGTGCTTGCGGTCACCAGGACCTCCTTCATCACCGGCGCGGAGGTGCGCCTTCCCCAGCGTCTTCGCCTCGGTGATGAGGGCCGTCGTGTGACGGATCTTGACTTGTGTGCCCCATTGTGACTGATGAGGCGGCCGAATGCCACCCATGTGAGACAGACAACCCCGGCCGTGGCGTCTCGCGCCAGGACCGGGGTCGTCGGCGACCCGGGGCTCTCGGGGTCCCGAGCCGGTACGAGGTCAGCCCTTCGGGCCCTTGCCGGTGTCGTCGCCGGCCTGACCGTGGTCGCCGCCGGCCTGACCGTGGCTGCCGCCCTGGCCCTGCTGGCCGGCCTGGCCGTGGTCGCCGCCGGCCTGGCCGTGGTCCTCACCGCTCTGGCCGTGGTCGCCGCCGGCCTGGCCGTGGTCCTCACCGCTCTCGCCGTGGTCCTCACCGCTCTGGCCGTGGTCCTCACCGGCCTGGCCGTGGTCCTCACCGCTCTGGCCGTGGTCCTCACCGCTCTGGCCCGGGTGCTCCACCGCGGCGCAGTAGTCGTCGATGGCCTCCTCGTCTCCACCAGCGGCCTCGAGCAGCGCGGCGTACGCCGTGGAGTGCTCGTCAAGACCACCGTGCGAGTAGGCGTTGCACAGCCCGTGCGCCGCCGACCCCGTGGCGTCGGGGCCTTTCGAACCCGCCGTGTCGTCGGCCGGGTCGTCCGTGGGCTCCTCGGTGGGCTCGTCGGACGGATCGGTGCTCGGCTCGTCGAGCGGGGCCTGGGAGTGCGGGGTGCCGCCGTGACGCTGGCCGGGGAGTGCACCGCCGAGGGCAGCGGCACCCACGCCGACGAGCGACAGGGCACCGACGGCGACGGCCGCGGCGAGCTTGGTGGAGGTTCGGGTGGAGCGCATGGAGGTCCCTTCGAGATGAGCCGTGCGGACGTCCGACCCGACCCCGAGAGGTCCGTGCGCGGTGAAGGCCGCCCTGACGGCGGCCTCCCCCGAGAGCTCGTCCGCGGTGGCCGGAGCCGAGGCAGCGGCGATGACCTCGGCCACGCTCGGGTCGAGCGGGCCGTCGGTGGGGAACGGGGTCGGATCAGTCATGGTGCTCAGAGAACGTCGTCGGCAGCCGATGCGTTACATCGGCGCTCGGGTCCGGTCTGGACATCCGCTCCTCGAGCGCTCGGAGCGCGCGGTGCACCGCAACGCGGACCGCGCCCGGGCGCTTGCCGACGATCGCGGCCACGTCGGCGACGTCGAGTCCCATCACCACTCGCAGCATGACGACCTCGGCCTGGGCAGGAGGCAGCGTGGCGATCAATGCCAACGCCGCCTGGGTGGACATCCGCTCCTCGGCGCCCGCCTGGGCATCGGGGCTGACCCCGTCGAGGTCGGCCAGCTCCTCGGTCGGCGTCTCCGGACGTCGAGCGCGACGCCGGCCGGCATCGACGTGCAGGTGACGCGCGATGGTCACCACCCAGCGTCGGAACTGCGGCTCGTTGCCCTCGAAGGAGGTCAGGGACTCGATGACGCGCAACCACGTCGCCGATGCGAGATCGTCGGCCTCGTCGCCCGCCAGCACCCGCAGGTAGCGCAGCAGCATCGGCTGGGCGTCTCGCCACAGCTCGGCGAAGGCGTCGACGTCGCCGAGCTGCGCCGCCGCGAGCGACTCGTCGAACCGTTCGCCCAGCATCCGCTCGGCTCAGCCCAGTCGCTTCTCGATCTGGTCCGCCCGATCGGCGGCATCGGTGATCTCGTCGCTGTCGATCGCGTGGGTGCGATGGAACCACGCCATCGCGTCCTGCTCGCGTCCGGCCGCCTCGAGGGTGTCGGCGTAGCCATAGCGCAGGCGCACGACCCAGGGCGCACGGCTCTTGGACGTCAGCGGGGACAGCTCGAAGATCCGGAGCGCGGCGTCGAGCTGCCCCAGGTCGCGCCGGGCACCCGCCTCGACCAGCGTCATCTCCGCCTTGGCCTCCGGCGGGAAGCCCGCCACGGACGGGCTCTTGGCCAGCTTCAGCGCCTCCTGCGGACGGCCGAGCGCGCGCTGGCAGTCGGCCATGATCGGCAGGTAGGCGGTCGCTCCGTTCATGCGCTTGGCGGCCCGCAGCTCGGCGAGCGCCTCGGCGTAGTGTCCGGCGGCATACGCCGCCTCGCCCGTCGCCTCACGGACGACGGCGAGCCGCGCGGCACGCGAGCGGGCGGCCAGCGTGTGCTGGTAGGCCGTCTCGGGATCCTCGTCGATCAGGTCCTGGGCCGCGGCAAGATGACGTGCCACGCGTTGGGCCAGCTTGTCCGGCATGCCCTTGAGCTGGGCCAGCACCGACCGCTCCAGCTCGCGGCCCGTGATGGTGTCGGGGATCGGGGGACCGTCGTAGCGCTCCTGCGTCGGCGTGCGCGGCTCGCGCGGACCGGCGTCCTTGCCCTGACCCGGCCGGCTCGGGCGCCCGCCCGGCCGGCCGTCCGTGCGACGCCCGCTCGAGCGCTCGCCGCCGGATCGCCCGCCACCGCTCCGCCCGCCACCCGGACCTCCGGAGCCGGATCGACCACCCGAGGCGGGTCGACCTGCGCCGGATCTGCCACCGGCGGAGCGACCGCCTCCCGACCGTCCCGACCCGTCGCGACCACCGGCGCCTCGTCCACCGCCGCGGGGCGGTTGACCACCCCGTCGCTCGTCGCTCATCGCTCTCCTCGTCGCTGGGAACCCACCCGCGGCCGCTCACGCGGCAGGGCGTGCCGAAAGTACTCCGAAATGAGCAGAGAGGCCACGCACGGTGGCCTCTCTGCCTGAGGTTTGTTCGGCGGCGTCCTACTCTCCCACAGCCTTGCGGTTGCAGTACCATCGGCGCT
>CAZQCA010000295.1:0-3713 GCA_964591845.1 uncultured Nocardioides sp. | reverse complement strand
GCTCGGGGATGTGGTTGTGCTCGAACATGTGGTTGGCGAAGGACTGCGGGTCCTGACCGGACTGCTGCGCCCGGCGGACGAGGTGCTCGGACAGCTCGGCCTGGTCGACCCCCAGCTGCTCCTTCTTCGCGATCTCGTCGAGCACGAACTGCGCGGCGACGGCGTCGCGCACCCGGCGCTCCAGGTCGGCCTCGAACTCCTCGACGGTCTGCTTCTCGCCCTCGAGGTAGGCCTCCATCGTCATGCCGGAGTAGGCGAGCTGCTGCTCGATGCTCTGCCGGCGGGCGTTGAGCTCGTCGGCGACCAGGGTGTCGGGCAGCGGGACGTCCATCTTCTCCAGGAGGGCCTCGAGCACGGCGTCACGGGCGGCGGCCGCCTGCTCGAGCCGGCGCCCGCGCCCGAGCCGCTCGCGTACGTCGTCCATCAGCTCGCCGACCGTGTCGAACTCGCTGGCCAGCTGGGCGAAGTCGTCGTCGAGCTCTGGCAGCTCCTGCTCCTGGACCTGCGAGACCGTCACCTCGACCTCGACGTCCTCTCCCACCAGGTCGCCACCGACCAGCTGGGAGGAGAAGACCGTGGAGTCCGACGCGGCCATGCCGGCCAGCGCCTCGTCGAGGCCGTCGAGCATGCCGCCGCGCCCGACCTGGTAGGACATGCCGGTCAGCTCCGCGCCCTCCACGACCTCGCCGTCCTTGGTGGCCTTGAGGTCGAAGACCACGAAGTCGCCGTCGGCGGCCGCGCGCTCGACGTCCTCGAGCGTGCCGAAGCGCTGCCGGAGCGCTGCGACCTGCTCCTCGACGTCGGTGTCGCTGACCACGGCGTCGTCGACCTGGGCGGCCAGGCCCGCGTAGTCGGGCAGCGTGATCTCGGGGCGGACGTCGACCTCGGCGACGAACTCCAGGGCCTCCTGGTCGGCGAACTTGGTGACCTCGATGTCGGGCTGGGCCAGCGGCTGGAGGTCGTTGGCCTGCAGCGCCTCGACGTACATCTTGGGGACCACGTCGTTGATCGCCTGGTCGAGGACGACGCCGCGACCGACCTGGCGGTCGATCACCATCGGAGGCACCTTGCCGCGCCGGAAGCCCGGCACGTTGATCTGGCCCGCGATCTGCTTGTAGGCGGCGTCCAGGCTGGGCTTCAGCTCCTCGAAAGGCACCTCGACGGTCAGCTTGGCCCGGGTCGGGCTCAACGTCTCGACGGCGCTCTTCACAGGTGGTCTCCGATCATGGTGGTCCCGCCCACCGTGGCGGCGGGTGGAGGCGGTGCTCGTGGTCTCTCCGTCGGGGCGACAGGACTCGAACCTGCGATCTCCTGCTCCCAAAGCAGGCGCGCTAGCCACTACGCTACGCCCCGCCAAGCCTCGGCTCGCGCCGGCTTGAGAGCGGATGACGGGAATCGAACCCGCGTAGCCAGTTTGGAAGACTGGGGCTCTACCATTGAGCTACATCCGCGCGCGGTCGACGGCGCCTGGGGCGCCTCCGAGCCGCGGAGTCATGGTGCCACACCGGAGCACACGGCCCCCAACCGAGACCACGGCCGTCCGCGCGATCAGCGGCGGTGGAGGAGCAGCAGGGCCCGGTCGTCGTGGCGTGAGCCCAGGGTGTCGACCAGCCGCTCGGCGCCGGTGACGAAGTTGCCGCGCAGCTCGCGCTCGGCCGAGCCCACCAGCCGGTCGATGCCGAGGGAGATGTCGCGCGACGGCGTCTCGACCATGCCGTCGGTGTAGAGGAGGATCACGTCGCCGGGCCGCATGATCGCCCGCGTGCCCGTGAACTCGGCGCCGGGGATCAGGCCGAGCACCGGACCCTCCGTGTCGTGCACCGACCAGCGGCCCGAGCCCGCGGAGAGCTGCACCGCCGGCGGATGGCCGGCCGTCCACACCCGGATGTCGCCCGACCGGACGTTGAGCGAGAGGTGGACGGCGGTCGCGAACCCCTCGCTCCAGTCCTGCTGGAGCAGGAAGTCGTTGGCGGCCGGCAGGAAGTCCTCGGGATGCAGGGCACCCAGCAGGCCGCCGAAGGCCCCCGAGAGCAGCAGCGAGCGGGTGCCCGCCTCGTCGCCCTTGCCGGAGACGTCCACGACGACGACGTCGAACCGGTCGCCGTTGTGAGGACGCGCAGCGACCACGAAGTCGCCCGCGAACGGCGTCCCGTCGGCGGAGCGCAGCGCACTCTCGACGTACCAGTCGGGCGGCAGCTCGGGGAGCTGGCCCTGACGGCTGATCCGGTCGCGCAGGTCGACCAGCATCGACTCCCCCCGCGCACCCGCGACCCCCAGCCGGGTCCGCCGGAACGACGACAGCAGGATGATCAGGCCCAGCACGAACACGGCGAGGATCTCGAGCACGATGCGCGAGGAGATCTCGGGCTGTCGGGGCGAGACGATCGCCAGGCCGGCGAGGGTCACCACCACGAACCACGGCAGCTGCCGTGGCCCCAGCATGATGTTGCCGATCAGCAGCGGGATGCCCAGCACCGAGATCGGGACCAGGGCGGGCCAGACGCCGCACACGATCGCCACCAGGGCGCTGGCGACCACGAGCGTCATGAACACGCGGTTGTCACCCACCCGCGCCCAACGCACCAAGGCGGCTCGGGCACGACGCACTCGCGTGTTCCCGGCCGCCGGTGCCATCGCGCGCTCGACGCTCATCGTTTCTCGGTGTCCCTCAGGCCAGTGGGGGGTTGTTTCACTGTACGGCGCGGGAGCGGAACCTGCGCTGACATTGACCACACCAGAACAAGTTCCTGCCCGCCATCGGGGAGGTGCGCACGAGCGTGCCGCAGACCAGGCAGGGCTGTCCAGACCGTCGGTAGACGTAGACCTCGCCGCCGTGGTCGTCGTCCCGCGCCGGCCGACCCATCGCCTCCGGCGTGTGCTCCGGGCGCACGGTGTCGATGTGTCCGAGGCGCACCCCCTCGGCCATCAGGGCGACCAGGTCGTCCCACAGCGCGAGCCACCGGCTCCGGCGCAGCGAGCGGCCGGGGCGGAAGGGGTCGATCCGCTGCCGGAAGAGCACCTCCGCGCGATAGACGTTGCCGACGCCCGCCACCACCTGCTGGTCCATCAGCAGCTCCCCGATGGGCCGCGCCGACCGCGAGATCCGCGTCCAGGCCCGCTCGGGGTCGGCGTCGTGGCGCAGCGGGTCGGGGCCGAGCGTGGCCAGGACCTCCCCCTTGCGCGCGGTCGTGGCCAGGTCGCAGCGGGTGGCCCCGCGCAGGTCGGCGTAGGACCAGGAGCCGGGGCCGCCGGCCACCAGCCGCAGCCGGACCTGCCCGACCGGCGCCGGCACCGCGGGTGCCTCCGGCACCACGAGCAGGCCGCCGATCAGCCCGAGGTGGATGTGCACCAGGTGGTCGTGGTCGAACTCCACGAAGAGGTGCTTGCCGGCGGAGTCGGCCCCGGCCACCAGGCTGCCGTCGAGCACCGCCGCCTCGGCCGCGAACCTTCCCTGCGGCGAGCTGACCGCGACCCGCCGCCCGGCGAAGGCGTCCGTGAGCTCGTCGGCGAGCCGCCGGAGGGTGTGGCCCTCAGGCATCGCCCGCGGGCCCGCCCGAGGTCGCGGAGGGGGGAAGCGGGGGCAGCTGCCCGGTGGACTCGTAGGACGCGAGCTGGGCGATCCGCCGCACGTGACGCTCGTCGCCGCTGAACCGCGTCGCCAGGAAGACCTCGACGAAGCGGAGCATGTCCTCGAGGGGGTGCAGCCGGCCGCC
>CAZQCA010000294.1:0-3725 GCA_964591845.1 uncultured Nocardioides sp. | reverse complement strand
GCCGGCAGCTCGACGCAGGCCATCCCGACGGCGTGACGGTACTGCTGCAGGCACAGCACGCGGTCCGCCGCGTCGACGGCCAGGACGACCACGGCCCCGGGGTGCTCGAACACCAGACGGCCGAACGCGACGCCGCCGGGATCGTCGGGGAGCCGCACCTCGTCGCGGCGCAGGGCCATCACCCAGCCGTCACGGTGGAGGTCGGCCGTGGACACGACGGGCCACCGCTCGGGACGGTCGGCAGGTCTGTCGCGGCGCACGCCCCGACGCTAGCGTGCAGAGCATGACCGCAGCGTCCGAGTCGCCCGCCGCCAGCCTGACCAGGGACGAGGCCACGCAGCGCGCGGCCCTGCTCGAGGTCCTCCGCTACGACATCACCGTCGACCTCACCGGCCTCCTCGACGGCGACACACTCTCGTCGGTCAGCACCATCACGTTCGACTGCGGGAGCCCAGGAGCGACGACGTTCGTGGACTGCGTCGCCGACGTACGGCGGGCGACCCTCAACGGCGCCGAGCTCGACCTCGGGTCCGTCGACCGGGGGCGGATCCCGTTGCCCGACCTCGCGGCGCACAACGAGCTGGTGGTCGAGGCGTCGCAGTCACGCACCGACGACGGTGCCGGCATCCAGCGGTCCGTCGACCCCAGCGACAAGCTGGTCTATGTCTGGATGTCCTTCGAGCCCGACGACGCCCGCCGGATCTGGGCCTGCTTCGACCAACCCGACCTCAAGGCGCCGCACGCGTTCACCGTCACCGCGCCCGAGTCGTGGACCGTGGCGTCCAACGGCGCGCCCGACTCGGTCGAGGAGGCCGGTGACGGGGCCCGCGTCTGGACGTTCCCCGACACCCCGCCCCTGTCGACGTACGTCGTCGTGGTCAACGCGGGACCCTTCTACGAGCTGCGTCGCGAGGTCGGCGGTCACGACCTCGGCCTCTACTGCCGGCAGTCGTTGGCCCGCTTCCTCGACCGCGACGCCGACGAGCTGTTCGACCTCACCGCCCGCGGGCTGGCGTTCTTCGGCGAGCAGTTCGGCCGGCCGTTCCCCCAGCGGCGCTACGACCAGGTCTTCGTGCCGGACCTGGGTGGAGCGATGGAGAACTGGGGCTGCGTCACGTGGACCGACGGCGAGCTCTACCGGTCGACCCCGACCTACGACGAGCGCTCGTGGCGGGCCTGGATCCTGCTCCACGAGATGGCGCACATGTGGTTCGGCGACCTGGTGACGATGCGCTGGTGGGACGACCTGTGGCTCAACGAGGCCTTCGCCTCCTGGGCCGAGGCCTGGTGCGCCGCCGCGGCCACGGAGTTCACCGACACCTGGGCGATGTTCCTCGCCGACCAGAAGGTCGCCGGCTACCGCCAGGACATGGGCCCCGCCTCGCACCCCATCCGCGGCGAGGTCCCCGACGTGTCGGTCGCGATGGCGACCTTCGACGCGATCACCTACGTCAAGGGCCAGAGCGTCCTCAAGCAGCTCGTCGCCTACGTCGGCGAGGAGGCGCTCCTGCGAGGGCTGCGCAGCTACTTCGAGCGCCACGCCTGGGGCAACGCCACCCTGGACGACCTCATCGGGGCGATCGCCACCGCCGCCGACCGCGACCTGTCCGCGTGGACCCGGCTCTGGCTCGACCGCGCCGGCACGGACACGATCCGTCTCGACGTCGAGGGCGGGGCCGGCAGGCTCGTCGTCACCGCGCCGGACGGTGACCCTCGCCCGCACCTGCTCCTGATCGGCTCCTACGCCGCCGACGGCGACGGGCTCCGGTCGGTGGGCGTCACTCGCGTGGAGACGGCGGGCGAGGGCTCGGAGGGCTTCCCGCTGCCAGCGGCCGACCTCCACCTGCTCAACGACGACGACCTCACGTTCGCGGCGACCCGCCCCGACCCCGCCTCGCTCGAGCGGACGCTCTCCGGGGCCCACGCCCTGCCCACGCCACTGAGCCGCGCCGTCGCCGTCTCGACCGCCTTCGACATGATGGTGCGCGGAGAGCTCGCGGCCCCGGCGTTCGTGCGCTGCGCCCTGCGGGTGCTGGCGGTCGAGACCTGCTCCGGCGTGATCACACCCTTCCTGACCCGGACGACCGCGGCCGCCGAGTGGTGGGCGCCCGCCGGCGAGCGGCCCCAGCTTCTCGCCGACCTGGCCGACACCGCGCTGGCCCTCGCCCAGCACCCGGACCTGCGCCTGGCCGCCCTGCAGACGCTCGCCCGCACTGCGTCGTCACCGGCTCACTTCGAGGTTCTCGACGCCGCCGATGAGCACGACATCGCGTGGCGCGCGCTCGTGCGCCGGGCCGAGCTCGGCCACCCCGACGACGAGGTGGTGCGCGCGCTGCTCGAGCGCGACCCCGACCCGGACGCCGCGACCCGCGCCCTCAGCGTGCGCGCGGCGCGCCCCGAGGCCGAGGCCAAGGCGGAGGCCTGGCAGGCGCTCCTCGTCGACCGCGTGGTCCCGGCGGGATATCTCCAGCAGCAGGTGGCCGAGGCCTTCTGGCGGCCCGGTCAGGACGACGTCCTGGCGCCCTATCTCGACCGCTACCTCGACACCGTCGCGGAGCTGCGCGACGTCCCGCTGCTCCAGCTCGGCTCGCTGATCGGGGGGATGTTCCCCGTCACCGGGGACCTCGACTTCCTGGCCCGGGCCGAGGCGATCGCGGAGCGTGCCGAGACGGTGCCAGTGGTGCGGCGGGTGCTGCTCAACAACGGCGACCAGCTGCGCCGGCAGCTGCGGTCCCGGGCCGAGGCCTGAGGACCCTAGTCGTCGTCGTCGCGGCGGTGCAGGCCCGACTCGTCGATCGGGAACCGCAGCTCCTTCTGCCGGTCGATCGCCGCGCCCACCAGCCCGGCGAACAGGGGATGCGGGCGGGTCGGCCGCGACCGCAGCTCGGGATGCGCCTGGGTGGCGACGTAGTAGGGGTGCACGTCGCGCGGCAGCTCGACGTACTCGACCAGGCCGAACTCGGGGTTGGTGCCCGAGAAGACGATCCCGGCCTGCTCGAGCTGGTCGCGGTAGGCGTTGTTGACCTCGTAGCGGTGCCGGTGCCGCTCCTGGACGCTCGCCAGGCCGTAGGCCTCGCGGACGATGCTGCCCGGCGCGAGCTCGGCCGGGTAGAGCCCCAGCCGCATGGTCCCGCCCAGGTCGCCGGCTCCCTCGACGAACGCCTTCTGCTCCTCCATCGTCGCGATCACCGGCTCGGGGCAGTCGGCGTCGAACTCCGTCGACGCGGCCTTCTCGAGACCCGCCACCTGTCGCGCGTACTCGATGACCATGCACTGCAGGCCGAGGCAGAGGCCGAGGGTCGGGATGCGGTGGGTGCGCGCGTAGGTCAGCGCGCCGAGCTTGCCCTCGATGCCGCGGATGCCGAAGCCGCCCGGCACGCAGATCGCGTCGACGTCCTCGAGGTGGCGGCGTGCGCCCTCGGGTGACTCGCACTCGTCGGAGGGGATCCACCGCACATGGACCTTGGCCTCGTGGGCGAAGCCGCCGGCCCGGAGCGCCTCGACGACGGACAGGTAGGCATCGGGCAGGTCGACGTACTTGCCGACCAGGGCGATCGTGACCTCCTCCTTGGGGTGGTGCACGCGCCGCAGCAGGTCGTCCCAGGTCGTCCAGTCGACGTCGCGGAAGGGCAGCCCCAGCCGGCGTACGACGTAGGCGTCGAGGCCCTCTCGGTGCAGCACCTTGGGGATGTCGTAGATCGACGGCGCGTCGGCCGCGGTGACCA
>CAZQCA010000293.1:0-3729 GCA_964591845.1 uncultured Nocardioides sp. | reverse complement strand
AGCTCGATGATCTTGGCCTCGATCTCCTTGCCGATGTACGGCTGCAGATCGCGGACGCGACGCATCTCCACCAGCGACGCGGGCAGGAAGCCGCGCAGGCCGATGTCGAGGATCAGGCCGCCCTTGACGACCTCGATGACGGTGCCCTCGACGACGCCGTCCTCCTCCTTGACCTGCTCGATCGTGCCCCAGGCGCGCTCGTACTGGGCGCGCTTCTTGGACAGGATCAGGCGACCCTCCTTGTCCTCCTTCTGGAGGACCAGGGCCTCGACCGCGTCGCCGACCGAGACGACCTCGGCGGGGTCGATGTCGTGCTTGATGGACAGCTCACGCGAGGGGATGACGCCCTCGGTCTTGTAGCCGATGTCGAGCAGGACCTCGTCCCGGTCGACCTTGACGACGGTGCCATCCACGATGTCGCCGTCGTTGAAGTACTTGATGGTCTCGTCGATCGCGGCGAGGAAGTCCTCCTCCGACCCGATGTCGTTGACCGCCACCTGAGGGGCGTCGGACTCTGCGAGAGAGGGGGTCAGGGAGGAGATGATGCTGCTCGTCATAGGGGAACTGGTGTCCTTGGGTGGATGGTGTCGTGCGGGCATGCCGGAAGCCTGGTTTCACTACCGATGGAGCTGCTGCCCCCGTCGCGGACGACCCGTGGGGCGGTGATAGCGAGCCCGGTCCGCTCCGTCTGGAACCTGGACAGACCTCTGGCGAACGGTAAGCCTACGGGGCCCGAGCAGCCGGAGTCCAACCCGCGTCACCCGGCGGGCAGGGCGTGCACGTCCCGCTCGGACGCGATCGCGCGGAGCAGGGCGGCCGACCGGTCCGCCACCGGGTTGCTCCCGGCCCGGGCGGCCAGGTCGACCAGGGCCCACAGGTCGGCGGCCCTGGCCAGGTCGAGCGCCTCGGACGGCGTGCCGCCCCGCAGCTCGCACCAGGCCGCCAGAGCCGCGTCGACGTACGCCGGCCGCCGGTCGAACCGCAGCAGGTTGCCGAGGTCGGTGTAGGGGTGGCCCGAGTGCGCGAACTCCCAGTCGAGCACGCCCGTCAGCGTGAGCGTGGCGGGGTCGACCAGGAGGTTCTTGAGGTTGAGGTCGGCGTGCACGAGGCAGGTGCGCCCGACGGCGTCGAGGCGATCCTGGGCCTGCTCCGCGACCGCCTGGAGGCCGTCGAGCAGCGGTGCCGGCCAGTCGAGGGCCGGCGCGTGCTGGTCGACGTACGCCGGCAGGTCGCCCGCCGCGTCGAACGGCACGAGGGTGAGCTCGGCGTCGGAGAACAGGCCGGGCCGCGGGGTGGGCATGCCCGCGAGCGTGGCCGCGAGCCGACCGAGCCTGCCCCCCAGCCGGGCCGCCTCCGCGTCGTCCAGCCCCGGGAGGACCAGGTCGCCGCGCTCGCCCGGCAGCCACGACGTCACGAGCAGCCCCGGACGGTCGGCTCCCGCGTCGCCCCGGCGTGTCTCGAGCACCTCGGGGACGGGCACCAGCCCCCGCACCAGCCGGAGCACCGCCGCGTCGACCTCCGGGGCGGCGGGCGAGCGGCGCCCGGGCGGGTACAGGCGCACGACCGACCGCTCCCCGCCGGCCTCGGCGACGAACGTCAGCCCGGACCAGCCGCCCGCCAGCGGGGTGAGCTGCGAGAGGTCCACAGCGGCCCACCCTACGGCCGCCGCCGCGCGGCCGGAGACGCACGTGCGGATAGGGTCGCCGACGTGGAGGACCACGCGCCGCAGCGCGTCCGGGTGGAGCGCCGGGCGGTCAGCGAGGAGGAGTCGCGCCAAGCCAACGGACCCGACTGGGACCGCTACGCCGACGAGTACCAGGCGACCCACGGGGAGTTCCTCGGTGACGTGGGCTTCGTCTGGGGGCCGGAGGGGCTCACCGAGGCCGAGGCCGGCGTGCTCGGCGACGTCGCCGGCAAGGACGTCCTCGAGGTCGGCTCCGGCGCCGGGCAGTGCTCCCGCTGGGTGGCGTCGCGGGGCGGCCGCGCGGTCGGGCTGGACCTGTCGCTGCGGCAGCTGCAGCACTCCCGGCGCCTCGACGACGCGACCGGGGTCGTCGTACCGGCCGTGCTCGGGACCGCCACCGCGCTGCCGTTCCGCGACGACTCCTTCGACGTGGTGTTCTCCTCGTTCGGCGCCCTGCAGTTCATCGCCGATCTCGACGTCGCTGTGGCCGAGACGGCACGCGTGCTGCGCCGCCCTGGCGGCCGCTACGCCTTCTCGATCACCCACCCCACCCGATGGATGTTCCCCGACGATCCCGGGGAGCCCGGACTGACCGCGAGCCAGTCCTACTGGGACCGCTCCCCCTACGTCGAGGTGGACGACGCCACCGGCGTGGTGGCCTACGTCGAGCACCACCGCACGCTCGAGGACTGGGTGGACGTGCTGGCCGGCCACGGGTTCGCGCTGCGCCGGCTGGTGGAGCCCGAGTGGCCCGAGGACCACGACCGGGTCTGGGGCGGCTGGTCACGCCTGCGCGGGCGGCTCACCCCCGGAACCGCGCTCTTCGCCGCCGACCTGCTCGGCGGTTGACCTCCACTCCCAGACCGTGCCCGCCTCGGGGTCCTCCTGGTCGGCGACGTGCTCGAAGCCCAAGGACTCCAGGACCCCCGTCGAGGGGTTCGGGCCGGGCAGCGTGTGGGCGACCAGGTGGTCGACCAGCCCGCTCGTCCGGGCACGCTCGACCAGCGCCCGGGCCGCCGCCGTCCCGAACCCCCGACCCCGGAAGCCGGGAGCGACCTCGTAGCCGATCTCGACCTGACGGTCGGCCGGCGGCGCGGCGTAGCCGCCCGAGCCGACCAGCCGCCCGGTCGCGGCGTCGACGAAGAGCTGCATCGACCAGGCCCGGTCCGTCTCGCTCGCGGTCTGGAGATGTCGCAGGGTGAACGCCACGGCCTCGGGGAACTCCGGCCAGCCGTCGGGCACCGGTGAGCCGATCAGCTCGCCGAACCGGCGGCGATCCTCGGCCAGCGCCTCGAGCAACCGCTCCGTCGCCGGGACGAGCCGGACCTGCGGACGAGCCACGATGTCACCTCCGGGACGGGAGGGGACGAGCCTACGCCTCAGTCGACGACGAGCTCGGGGTGCTCGCGGAACCACCCGATCGTGTGCCTCAGCCCCTGCTCGATGGGCACCTTCGGCTCCCAGCCGAGCGTCTCGCGGGCGAGCGTGGTGTCGGGCTGGCGCACCTCGGGGTCGTCGACCGGTCGCGGCACGAGCTCGATCTCCGAGGACGAGCCCGTGAGCTCGATGATCCACCGGGCCAGGTCCAGCATCGACACCTCGTGCGGGTTGCCGATGTTCATCGGGCCGGGGTGGTCGGAGAGCGTGAGCGCCGCGATGCCCTCGATCAGGTCGTCGACGTAGCAGAAGCTCCGGGTCTGGCTGCCGTCGCCGGCGACCGTCACCGGGTGGCCGAGCAGCGACTGCTTGACGAAGTTGGGGATCGCCCGGCCGTCGTCGGGTCGCATCCGCGGCCCGAACGTGTTGAAGATCCGGACGATGCCGGTGTCGACCCCGTGCGTCGAGCGGTAGGCCATGGTCAGGGCCTCGGAGAAGCGCTTGGCCTCGTCGTAGACCCCGCGCGGTCCCACCGGGTTGACATGGCCCCAGTAGGTCTCGGGCTGCGGGTGCACCTGCGGGTCGCCGTAGACCTCCGAGGTGGACGCCAGCACGAAGCGCGCGCCCTTCTCCCGGGCCAGGCCGAGAGCGTGGAGGGTGCCGATCGA
>CAZQCA010000292.1:0-3811 GCA_964591845.1 uncultured Nocardioides sp. | reverse complement strand
AGGCGATGTCGCGGGCCCGCACCCCGGAGGCGACCCCGGCCACCAGCGGCGCCTCGGGACCCACGACGACCAGGTCGACGCCCAGTCGCTCGGCCAGCGAGGCGACCGCCTCCGCGTCCATCGGGTCGACGTCGTGCAGCGTCGCGACCTCCGCGATGCCGGGGTTGCCGGGCGCGGCGTGCACCTCGGTGACCCCCGGGTCGCGGCTCAGCGCCCACGCCAGCGCGTGCTCGCGGCCACCCGTGCCGATCACCAGCGTCCTCACGGTTGTGGATGCTAGCGGGGACAGACTGCCCCGCAGCCGCCGGTCTCCGGGGTCGGACGCGCGGCTCAGCCGAGCGCGGCCAGCACCTCGCCGACCGCCCGCTCGGCGGACTCCACAGCACCTTCCATGTAGGCGCTCCAGACCGCGGCGGTGTCGGTGGACGCCCAGTGGATCGGACCGATCGGCGGCGTCAGCGCCGGCCCGAAGCCCGTCCACCCGAGCGGTCCGAGGTTGGCGTTGTAGCAGCTGCGGGTCCACTGCCGCTCGGCCCACTCCCCGTCGACGTAGGCCGCAGGGCTCGCCGCCCGGGGCCCGAACGTGCGCACCAGCTGGTCGGTGAGGGCGGCCCGGCGCTCCGCCGGGGTCCACCGGCCGGCGATGCGCGCCTGCTCCCCCTCGAGGAAGGCCAGGACCACGCCCTCGTCGCGGCCCGGGACGCAGGTGTCGTTGGACATCCGCGCCGGCCCGACGTCGGAGATGAGCTGCCCGTTGAGCCCGTCGTCGCGCCAGAACGGCTCGTCGTAGACGAAGAACGCCTTCATCGCCGAGGCGTGCGGCATCCGCTGCGTGAGCTGGTCGCGCACGCCGGGCAGCGCGGGGTCGTAGAGGATGCGGCCCGCCAGTGCGGGCGGCAGCGCCACGATCGCCCGCCGCCCGCGGAAGACGCGGCCGCCTCGGCAGTGCACGGTCACCGAGTCGGCGTCGTGCTCGATCGTCTGCACCGGGGCCTGCAGGACGAGGTGGTCGGTCAGCTGGGCCGCGAGCCGGTCGGGGATCTGGCAGGTGCCGCCGGCGAAGCGCGCGGTCTGGGCGCCGCCCTCGGCCTCGGAGAAGAGGGCGGCGCCGACGCCGCAGGTCGAGATCGTGAAGAGCAGGTGCAGGAAGGACACCTCGACCGTCGGCACGGCCAGGATGCCGACCGTGCAGATCTCGAGCAGGGCGCGCCCGACCGGGTCGAGGCCCTGGGCGTCGTACCACGCCCCCGCGGTGATCGCGTCCCACTCGGCCGCGCGCGGAGCGGTCCACGGTGCTCCGGCAGGCACGGTGGCGGCCAGCTCGTCGAGCGTCGCCAGCACGCGGTCGACGGCGGCCAGCCGGTCGGCGTACCGCTCGTGGAAGGCCTCCTGCCGGAGGACCCCGTCGCCGCCCAGCTCGTACGTCGTCTCGCCGGCGTCGTACTGGGCGAACGTCTCGACACCCAGCTCGGCGGCCAGCCGGTGCATCCGCCCGTGGGTGTCGCCGATCCACTGCGCGCCGAGCTCGAGCGGGAGGCCGAGCACCGAGGTGTCGGTGAGGATCTTGCCGCCGACGCGGTCGTCCGCCTCGAGCACGAGCGGCTCGAGTCCGGCCCGCTTCAGCTCGCGCGCGGCGTAGAGCCCCGACAGCCCGCCGCCCACGACGACGACGTCGGCCTCGCGGTGCATGTGCAGACCCTAGCCTCGATCCGCCGATGGTCGGCGTCGCGCAGCAGCCCATGAATCGGTGGGTCGAGGCTTAGCCACCGCCGCCGTCGGTCGCCGCCCGACCGTTCAGCCAGTCCTGCCACCGGGCGCCCTCGCGTGCGGCGAGCCCGGCGGCGTCCGGGCCGTAGAGGTAGAGCCACGCGGAGACGCCGAGGGCGGGGCCGGCCCGCTCCGCGGCGAAGAACGCGACGCCGGGCGCAGGCTCGGTGAGGAGCACGGTGACGTGGTGCGGCGCGACCACCTCGACCACCTGCCCGCCCAGGGCCGGGGCGGTGGACGTCGCCGACCCACCGACCTCGGGCGTGCCCAGCCCGAGCGTCTCGAGCAGGAGGCCCCAGGCGTCCTCCTGGGTCATGTCCCACATCGCCGTGGGCAGGGCGCACGACGCGGCCTGGCCGGGGAAGTGCGTGCGGTGCAGCCGCAGGTTGGCCAGGAAGATGCTCCAGCCCTCGGTCATCGCGTCGTACTGGTCGTCCCACTCCTCGCCGGTGCCGAAGCCCGAGTTGACCAGCCGCACCACGCAGCTGCCACCCTCGCGGGCCTCGACCAGCCACTCGAAGGCGAGTCCCGACCCGTCGGTGGCGCCGAAGGCCAGCCGGCGAGGCGGCTCCCAGGCGGTGATCACGCCCTCGGCGTCCATGCCGGGGCCGAAGTGCTGGACGACCGGGCCGCCCTCGCGCCCCTCGAGCTCGGTCGGGACGAACCACGAGCCGATGCCCGGTCCGCTGGCGATGGCCGCCCAGACCTCCTCGGGCGTGCCGGGCACCTCGACGGAGAGGTGGATCGAGCGGTCGGCGGGCTGCTGGTCGGTCATGCGGGCTCCTCGTCGGCGACGGGCGGGGCGGGTCGGGGGTGCGCGGCCACGACCAGGCGGTGCCACCGGCCGGCCGGCGCCGACTCGTCGTGGTAGCGCGACACGAGGCCGGCGACACCGGCCGCGAGCTCCTCGGTGAAGGCGGCCCGGTCGGCCGCGGAGGCGAACCTGATCTCGGTGTCGATCCCGAGCGTGGGCAGCGACCGGTCGGCGCCCTCGGCGGACCGCCGCAGGGCGGCCACCTCGTCCACCAGGCGCGCTCCGAGCGCCAGGAGGTAGGCCGCCGAGAGCCGGTCCACCCTCCGAGGGTCTGCGGCCAGCCCTCCGAGCGTCGCCGGTGCGACGACGTACGACGTGGCGGTGGCGCGCACGACGCGCTCGGTCAGCCCGCGCCGGGGCCGCTCCTCGACCAGCGCGACCAGACCCTGCTCCTCGAGGGCCCGCAGGTGGTAGTTGACCTTCTGCCGGGCCAGCCCCAGCTGCGCGGCGACCGTGGTCGCCGAGCCCGGCTCCGCCAGGGCGGCCAGCACCCGCCGCCGGGTCGCGGAGAGCACCGACGTGGCTGCGGCGGGCTCGTCGATCACGGCGACGTCGGCGGGGGGCACGCGCACCACCCTGCTATTGACAATAGTTCTTGTCAATAGCAGCAGCGACCCACCGGTCTCCCCATCGGCGGCGGTCAGTCGTGGACGACCAGCGTCTGCTCCCGCCCGGGGCCGACGCCGACGCCCCAGATGCGGGTGCCCGACATCTCCTCCAGCGCCAGCACGTAGGCCTGCGCGTTGGCGGGCAGCTCGGCGAACGTCCGGCAGCCCGAGATGTCCTCCCACCAGCCGTCGAGGTGCTCGTAGACCGGGCGGGCGTGGTGGAACTCGGTCTGGGTCATCGGCATCTCGTCGACGCGGTGGCCGTCGATCTCGTAGGCCACGCAGACCGGGACCTTCTCCCACGACGACAGCACGTCGAGCTTGGTGAGGAAGAGGTCGGTGAGCCCGTTGACGCGTGAGGCGTAGCGGGCGACCACCGCGTCGTACCACCCGCAGCGGCGGTTGCGGCCGGTCGAGACGCCCACCTCGCCGCCGACCTTCCAGAGCTTCTCGCCGTCGGCGTCGAAGAGCTCGGTCGGGAACGGGCCGGAGCCGACCCGGGTGGTGTAGGCCTTGATCACGCCGATCACCCGGTCGACCCGGGTCGGGCCGATGCCGGCGCCGATGCACACGCCACCCGCGACGGCGCTCGACGAGGTGACGAACGGATAGGTGCCGTGGT
>CAZQCA010000291.1:0-3877 GCA_964591845.1 uncultured Nocardioides sp. | reverse complement strand
GTCGTGATGCCCGCCTGCCCCGACCGCGTCCGCGCGCGGCTCGAGTCGTGGGGCTTCACCGTCGAGGTCGTCGACGTGTCGGAGTTCCACAAGGGCGGCGGGTCGATCCGGTGCATGACCAACCCGGTCGACCTGCGCATCGGCCGCGACCTGGCTCACGTGCCCGGCGGCGAGGTCCTCATCCCCTGAGGGGCGCAGGTTCCGCTGGTTGAGGGCGAGCGCAGCGAGCGTCTCGGAACCAGCCGAGGCGTGGTGGTTTCGAGACGGCCGCTGCGCGGCCTCCTCAACCACCTGACGCGCGCGCGGCTTCCTCAACCACCTGGGTCGGCGCGGGTCTGGGGGGCCGTGGGACGCCGCTAGGGTGCCAGACATGAGCCTCCCGGAGCCGCGGCCGAGCGTGCTCGCGATCCCGGCGATCCACTCCGACCCGCCGGCGGCGCCCGGCTCGGGGCTCTTCATGCTGTCCTACAACGAGAACCCCTACCCGCCGCTGCCGGGGGTGCTCGAGGTCGCGGCGGCCGCGGCCGGGCGGATGAACCGCTACCCCGACATGGCCAACGAGGAGCTCTACGCCGCCCTGGCCGCGCACCTCGGGGTCGACGCCGACCAGGTCGTCGCCTCGACCGGCTCGTCGTCGTTCTTCTACCAGCTGGTCCAGGCCTACTGCGAGCCCGGCGACGAGGTGGTCTTCGCGTGGCGGGCGTTCGAGGCCTATCCGGTCGCGGCGGCGGCCGGGGCGGCCCGGGTCGTGCGCGTGCCGCTGACGCCGGAGGGCCGGCACGACCTCGACGCGATGGCGGCCGCGGTCACCGACCGCACCCGCCTCGTCATCGTGTGCACGCCCAACAACCCGACCAGCGAGGCGGTCACCCACGCCGAGCTCGCGGCGTTCCTGCGCGCCGTCCCCGAGCGCGTCGTGGTGGCCGTCGACGAGGCCTACCTCGAGTTCGTGCGCATGGACGACCCGATCCGCGGCCTCGCCCTGCTGCCCGAGCACCCGAACCTCGTGCTGGTGCGGACCTTCTCCAAGGCCTACGGCCTGGCCGGCCTCCGGGTCGGGTACGCCGTGGCCGCCGCGCCCGTCGTGAGCGCGCTGCGCGCCGTGGCGCCGCCGTTTGGCATCTCGGTCGTCGCCCAAGCGGCCGCCGTCGCCTCTCTGGAGCACGAGCCCGCGCTGCTCGCCCGCGTCGACGCGCTCGTCGGTGAGCGCGACCGGGTCGTGGCGGGGCTGACCGCGTCCGGCCTCACGCTCCACGCGCCCCAGGCCAACTTCGTGTGGCTCCCGCTCCGGGAGCGCGCCGCGGAGTTCGCGGCGGCGGCGCGGCAGCGTGGCCTGGTGATCCGCGCCTTCGCCGACGAGGGCTGCCGGGTCACCATCGGCGAGCCCGAGGCGAACGACCGGCTGATCGAGCTCGCGCACGCCTGCGGCTGAGGAGCCTCCGGGTTCTGGCGCCCCCTGGGTCGCTTCCAGACCCCCTGTCCGCCGGCGTTCTGGCGCCCCGCGCGCCAGAACCCCGCCGGCTACCCCCTCGGGAAGCGAGGGACCCCGCGCCACAACCCGGCCGGATGCCCCCTCCGGAAGCAGCGCACCGCGCGCCAGAACCCCCGCGGGCCGTCAGTCCGCCGGCTCGGCCCGGGGCAGCCAGGTGAGCGTGCCGTCGAGCACGAAGACGGCGCCCGCCTCGCTGGCGGCGATCGGGGCCGGGCCGGAGCCGCCCTCGACGTCCTTGCCGGTGCGCGCGTCCAGCGCCACCCAGTCGCCGCCCACCGCGCCATAGACGGTGCCGTCGTGCACCAGCGTGACCGCCGGCGCATAGCGGGACTTCGTCGGCAGCGACCACAGCTCGACGTTGCGCTGCAGGGCCCAGGCGACGACGCGACGGCCCGGCAGCAGGCAGACCGCGACGGTCGTCGAGGCGGGGCGGCATGAGAACTCCGCCGTGTCGACGTCGCGGCCCGGTCGCGAGGCGCCGGTGCGCAGGTCGACGGCGCTGACGGCCACGATCCCGAAAGGCCCGGTCCGCGCGAGCAGCACCCGCGACTCGGTGGTGCCGACCAGCGAGACCGTCTGGGTGGCCGGCAGCGCCGTCCAGCTCTCCCGACCGGTGCCGGGGTCCAGGCCCGCGACGTCGCCCGGCGTCGTCGCGTCGCCGCGGAAGACGACGACCGCACGCGGCGTCACGGCCAGCACCCGCTCGCCGCGGTGGCGCCACAGCGCGCGGTCCTTGCCCAGGGTGAGCGCCAGCGCCGTGCGGCGGGCCTCGTCTCCCCGACCGGTGGTCACGTCGAGCACCGCCACCCGGCGTACGACGCCCTTGAGGCGGGGCAGCGCCGGCCCGACCGCGGCGGCGGAGTCGCGCGGCAGGCGGGCCGAGCCGGTCTCCGTCACCTCACCCGACTCGAGGTCGAAGCGCTGCACCGTGAAGGTGTCGCGCCCCACGCCGGTGCCGCTGCCGGCCGACGGCACCGCCGACAGCAGATAGCCGACCCCCGCCTCCTCGTCGACGAGCACGTCCATCAGCGAGCCCTTGTCGGGCTCGAGCGTGTAGGCCTCGTCGAGGTCGGGCACGCCGCGGACGGTCAGCGCCGGTCCCGACAGCGTCACGACGCGGTCGTCGCCGGCGAGCACCCGGACCACGCCGGTGTCGTTGAGGGGGATGCCGGCCTCGGCGTCGTAGGGGCCGGGGTCGCCGGAGCCCGAGTCCGAGGGCGACCCCGACTCGGACGGCGACTCCGAGGGCGACGCGGACGCGGAGTCGGACGGCGAGCCCGACGCCGAGGCACTGGGCTCCTCGGACGGCGCGGCGCTGTCGCAGGCCGCGAGCGGGGCGAGCGCCATCGCGACCGCGAGGCCGGCGGCCCTACGTCGCCACGCCTGGGTCGGACGATCGTGACTCACGAGCTGGGTCCCCCGTCGGCGGCGTACAGATGCTCGCCCAGCGTACGGGAGCCACACCGGCACCGGTCTGCGCCGGTTGGCGGAGGCGGCGGGCCCGGCGGTACGTTGGGAGCGCCCCTGTGGGCCCGGTCACAGCGGCCGGGCCGGCCTCGCACCACCCACGCGGCGGCCGCCGCAGCAGGCACAGAACGGCAGCGGAGACCCCGCGCGCCGCGCGACGCGAAGGAGGGCCAGTGGCCGACCCTGACCTGATCCAGCTCCTCACGCCCGAGGGCGAGCGGGTCGAGCATCCCGACTTCTCGTTCGGCGCCGGACTCACGGCCGACGAGGAGGCCGAGCAGATCCGCGGCTTCTACCGCGACATGGTGCTCACGCGCCGCATCGACACCGAGGCCACCGCCCTCCAGCGCCACGGAGAGCTCGGCCTGTGGGCCCAGCTGCTGGGCCAGGAGGCCGCCCAGATCGGCGCCGGCCGCGCGCTGCGCCGCCAGGACTTCGTCTTCCCGACCTATCGCGAGCACGGCGTCGCCTGGTGCCGCGGGGTCGACCCGCTCCAGCTGCTCGGCCTCTTCCGGGGCGTCGACCAGGGCGGCTGGGACCCCCACGAGACCAACTTCCACCTCTACACCGTGGTCATCGGCGCCCAGACCCTGCACGCCACCGGCTACGCCATGGGCGTCCAGCGCGACGGCCTGGTCGGCACCGACGACCCCGAGCGCGACACCGCGGTGGTGGCCCACTTCGGCGACGGGGCCTCCTCGCAGGGCGACGTCAACGAGGCCTTCATCTTCGCCGCCTCCTACAACGCGCCGGTCGTCTTCTTCTGCCAGAACAACCAGTGGGCGATCTCCGAGCCGATCGAGCGCCAGACCCGGATCCCGCTCTACCAGCGGGCGCTGGGCTTCGGCTTCCCCGGCATGCGCGTCGACGGCAACGACGTGCTCGCGACGTACGCCGTCACCAAGGCGGCGCTCGACC
>CAZQCA010000290.1:0-3878 GCA_964591845.1 uncultured Nocardioides sp. | reverse complement strand
CCAGCAGCGCCGACTGGGTCTTGGGTGGCGTGCGGTTGATCTCGTCGGCGAGCAGCAGATTGGTGAAGAGCGGCCCCTCCCGGAACGACAGCTCGCCTCGGTGGGAGTCGATGACCATCGAGCCGGTGATGTCGCCCGGCATCAGGTCGGGCGTGAACTGCACCCGCTTGGTGTCGACGTCCAGGGCCGCGGCGAGGCTGCGCACGAGCAGTGTCTTCGCGACGCCCGGCACCCCCTCGAGCAGCACGTGGCCACCGCAGAGGAGGGCGACCAGCAGCCCGGACACGGCGGCGTCCTGCCCGACGACGACCTTGGCGACCTCGGCGCGGACGGCGCCGAGTCGCTGGCGGGCAGAGGCGCTCGCACCGCCCGGATCGGGTGCGAGATCGGCGGGAGCGGATGGCTGGGTGGGGTCGCTCATGGGCGGCGTACCTCTCTGTCGAGCTCGTCGAGCCGGCGGGCCAGCTCGATCAGGTCGCTGTCGGTGGCGGGGGGTGCTGCGGCGGGGTCGAGCAGGGCGACCAGGTCGGGAGCCGGGAGGCCCAGCAGCCCTGCGAGGTGGGCGGCCACGACGTGGGGATCTGTGCCCCGGGGCATCGACAGTCGGGCGGCGAGCCGGGCGTTCGCGGCGGCGCGGAGGGTCCGGGCCGCGTGGTGACGGTCGCGGGCCTTGCGATAGAGACGTCCCCGGCTGAGCGTGGTCTCGATCGCGGTGACGGACACCGGAAGCGGCTCGACGACCAGAGGCCCGAGACGTCGGCCGCGCCACAGCATCAGTCCGACCACGGTGAGCGCCAGCAGCCACAGCGCCGGCTCGACCCAGCGCGGCGTCACCGCGCTCAGCCCGACTCCGTCGCCCGCAGCCAGGTCGGCCGCGTCCGCGACGTACCAGACCAGTCGGGGGTGCCGACCCAGCAGCCGGACCGCCACGGCCGCGTTGTCGGCATCGGTCACGGCGGCGTTGGTGAGGATGTCGCCGACGCCCAGCACCATGACGCCGCGCTCGGGCAGCGCGAGCAGGAAGCCGCCGTCCACCGGGAAGCAGCCCTGCCCGGTCGAGTACGCCGTGCCGCCGAGCGCGTCGACCTGCAGACCGTCGACCAGTGGCTCGTCGCAGTCGGCCGAGACCCGCGCGGCCAGCGCCTGGGGCAGCCCCTGCGGCAGCCCGAGCGCCAGCTCCGCGCCGTAGCGCGGCTCGGCGAGCACCAGGTCGGCTTCTGCGGCGTGGTCGAGCAGACGCCGCGCCGTCGACTCGCCGAGCAGCTCCGCCGAGGTGACCACGACCGTGGTGTCCGCGCCGACCTCGGCGTCGTCGAAGGCGGCCGCCGAGCGCACCACCGTCACCTCCACCCCCTGCCTCTCGAGCACCCGCCGCACGGCCTGGGCGCCTCCGCGCGAGGGGTTGTCGGGATCGAGGGGCGCCGAGGTCCGTCCGGTGCCGCCGAGGGCGACGTAGAGCACCACGGCGGAGAGCACGGCGACGGCGATCCCGAACCAGGCCCGGTGCCGACGCAGCGCGCCACCGGTCGGCCGGTCTGCTCGGGTCGTGACCCCCCGGTCCGTCATCGCGCCTCCGCCAGGGAGTCGTCGAGGGCCAGCACCGCCGCCGCCTGCTCGCGGGAGGCCCGACGGTCGCCGTACCGGACCAGGTCGAAGAGGCGAGCGGCGCGCGCCACGTCGTCGTGACGGCCGGGGAAGGCCAGCTCGAGGACCACGGCGACCTCGTGGGCGGTGGTGCCCGGCAGGTCGTCGAGCAGCCGCCGCTCGATCTGGCCGGCCGTCAGCGCCCGGAAGCCCTCGACCACGGCGTCGTCGTAGCGCTCATCCGAGAAGGCCTCCCTGGCCAGCCGGCGCAGCTCGGCGGCCGACAACAGGGGGTCGTCGAGGACCGGGCGCGCGGGTGGCGCGGCTCGGCGGCCCAGGCGCGCGCGGGACACGAGGGCGACCAGGGCGACGGCGAGGCCGGCGAACACGAGCATCGCCACCACCAGGCGCAGGGGCCCGATCCCCGCGGCGCCGTCGGCGGCCCTCGCCAGCACGTCCTGCACCCACGCCCAGATGCGCCCGAGGATGCTCTCGCGCTGGTACTCCGGCCGGGCCAGCTCCTCGCGCAGCCAGGTCCGCGCCTCGTCGGCGGATGGCGTCAGCGGCGGGTCGGCCACCCGGAGGAGCATCACCGGCCCAGGACCCCCGCCTGGGCCAGCAGCTCCATGTCGTAGGCCTCCTTGCGGATCCGCTGGTCGAGGTACTGCAGCGAGGTGACGCCCGAGCTGAACGGGGCCGTGAGCGCGGTCGCCAGCACCGTGCCGAGCGCCTGGGACGCCACCACCACCAGCACCCCGGTCTGGGGGTCCGCCACCGCGGCCGCGGCCGCGATCCCGACCATACCGAGCGGGATCGTGAGCACGTTGCCGGCGATCCCCACCAGCACGGCGGTGAGCAGCGCGATGCCGAAGGTGCGCCAGAACTGGCCGCGGGTGAGCGTGAACCCCCGGGCGACGGCACGGAACACCCCGACCCGCTCCAGCATCAACGGTGGCACGGCGAGATAGCTCACGCGCACCCACAGGAACAGGCAGAGGGGCACGAACAGCAGCCCGACCAGGAGGAACGTGCCGATCACGGCGCCCGCGGACTGGCTGCTGAAGGCGACGGCCACGACGATGCCGACATAGGCGGCGAACACCGCCACCCACATCGAGGTCAACAACAGCGACAGCCCGACGAGCCGCCAGCGACGGCCCCGGGTCGCGCCCCAGGCCTGGCCGAGCGTGAGCCTCCGGCCGACCGCGGCCGCCGCGGTCACGTGCGTGACCATGCCCGTCACGAAGATCTGCCCGAACGCCGAGACCATCGAGCCGACCACCAGCAGCAGCGTCGGTGCCGCAGCGGCGAGCTCCTCACCCGGCGAGGCGGTCCCCGAGCCACTGCCGGTGGTGTCGAAGCCCGACGGGTCGAGCAGGGTGACGTCGCTGAACAGGGTCAGCGCCGCGGTGACCAGCACCGGCAGCAGCATGCCGGCCGCGGCCACCAGGACCGCCGACCCGACCGTGGCCGCCGGGTTGACCCGCACCACCTTGAAGGCCGCGTCGTAGATGTCGCCCAGCGAGAGGGGTCGCAGGGGCACCGCGCCGGGCTTGTGGGCGGCGCCCCAGGTGCCCGGCGGCGGAGAGGGCGTGCCCCATCCGGGCTGCCCGGTGGCGGCTGGCGCCCATCCCGGCGGTGCCGCTCCGGGCGATGGAGGGAGGCCGGGCCCCGGAGGCGGGTGGCTCGAGCCGGGGGGCGGGTACGCCGGGACCGGCCCGGGCGCGTCGGAACCGGGCGGCGGGAACCCGGGCGCGTCGACGGGCGGGTCGTCGGTCCCGGACATCTGGCTCCCCCTGGCAGCGGCACTCGGCGTACGCCGGCGCGCGGCGCGAGCGGCATCCTCGTGGTCGTGTCCGACCATCCTGTCAGGTCGTCCAGGCGGATTTTGCGCATCTGCGCTTCTCTGCCAAGATAGTCAGGTTGCTCCGGCGGGTTGCCGGGGTGCGCCACACCTTGACTACTGAATCGCGTCTCCCGTTCGGGCCCGGCCCGGCGTGTGGATTCGGTGGCGCCGTGCGGCCGCGCCGAACCTGGAGACCCGATCAGCCCGACGGCCCCGTCGGGTGGCCACCAATGACGACAAGCGAGATTCTCGCCGGTCCGTGCTGTGTGAAAACCACGCGACACGCCCGACCGCGGGGGTCGAAGCAGGCGGTGGTGGCCGGAGCGGGGCGGGAGGTCCTCACCCGAGGGCCTGTCGAGACACGAGAGCACGCGGCCCCCACCAGGGCGAGACCCGAACGGACGAGAGAGACAGATGGCGGGACAGAAGATCCGCATCAGGCTCAAGG
>CAZQCA010000289.1:0-3901 GCA_964591845.1 uncultured Nocardioides sp. | reverse complement strand
AGACGGTCGAGAACGTCATCTCGCCGTGGTGGTAGGAGCGGTGCACCGGGTCGTGCTGCATGTAGGCGAGCGAGTCGTGCATCCAGCCCATGTTCCACTTGAAGCCGAAGCCGAGGCCGTCGGAGGACGTCGGCCGCGTCACCCCCGGCCAGGAGGTCGACTCCTCGGCGACGGTGATGGCGCCGGGGACGCGGCGGTAGACCGTGGCGTTCATCTCCTGGAGGAACTGGACGGCCTCGAGGTTCTCGCGGCCGCCGTGGACGTTGGGCGTCCACTCGCCGTCCTCGCGCGAGTAGTCCAGGTAGAGCATCGAGGCCACGGCGTCGACCCGGAGGCCGTCGATGTGGAACTCCTCGAGCCAGTAGAGCGCGTTGGCGACCAGGAAGTTGCGCACCTCGCGGCGTCCGAAGTTGAACACGTAGGTGCCCCAGTCGGGGTGCTCGCCGCGGGTCGGGTTGGGGTCCTCGTAGAGCGGGGTGCCGTCGAAGCGCGCGAGCGCGAACGCGTCCTTGGGGAAGTGCGCGGGCACCCAGTCGACGATCACGCCGATCCCGGCCTGATGCAGCCGGTCGACGAGGTAGCGGAAGCCGTCTGGGTCGCCGAACCGCGCGGTCGGGGCGTAGTACGACGTCACCTGGTAGCCCCACGAACCGCCGAACGGGTGCTCCATGACCGGCAGGAACTCGACGTGGGTGAAGCCGAGGTCGGCGACGTAGCCGACCAGCTCGTCGGCCAGCTGCCCGTAGTTGAGCGTGTGGCCCCACGGCTTGCGCCACGACCCGAGGTGGAGCTCGTAGACCGACATCGGCTGCTCGATCGGGGGGCGGTCGCCGCGGTGCGCCATCCAGTCGCCGTCCCCCCACTGGTAGTGCGACTCGTAGACGACCGACGCCGTCTGGGGAGGCACCTCGGTGTGGAACGCCATCGGGTCGGCCTTCTCGCGCCACTCGCCGTCGGCTCCGAGGAGCAGGAACTTGTAGTGGGTGCCCGAGCCGACGTCGGGGACGAACAGCTCCCACACGCCGGAGGTGCCGAGCTGGCGCATCGGGTGCTCGCGACCGTCCCAGCGGTTGAAGTCGGCCTTGACGCGCACACCGCGCGCCGACGGCGCCCAGACGGCGAAGGAGGTGCCGGTCACCTGCTCGTCCGGCGCGGACCCGCCGTAGTGGCGCACGTGGGCGCCGAGGATCTCCCACAGACGCTCGTGGCGACCCTCGTTGATGAGGTAGAGGTCGGTCTCGCCCACCGAGGGGAGGAACCGGTAGGGGTCGTCGAGCAACTGCGGCTCCGCGTCGTAGGCCACCGCCACCCGGTAGGCGGGCACCTCGGCCACGGGGAGGACCCCGACCCAGATGCCGGCATGCTCGTGCGTCAGCGCGAGCTCGTCGCTGTCGGTGCCCACCGTGTAGCGCACGACCACGCTGGCGGCCAGCGGCTTGAACACGCGCACCGTGACGCCACCGTCGTGGACGTGCGGCCCCAGTACGGCGTGCGGGTGACCGTGCTCCCCGCGCACGACCAGGTCGAGCTCGTGACGGTCGATCGGGTGCGCCTCGGGGATGCGGGGCTCGGTCATGAGGACCTCCATCGGGCCAGGGCGTCCACCGGGATGGACACCCACGTGGGGCGGTTGCGGGCCTCGTAGACGGCCTCGTAGACGGCCTTGTCGGCGACGTAGGCGGTCAGCGTCACGAGCTCCTGCTCGGTGAGGTCGCGACCGGCGTACGCCGTCAGGAAGGCCACCCGGTTGCGATCCACCCACTCGCCGGCCCGGAAGGCCAGCTGAGCGGCGCTGGCGGGTGACTCGCTGCCCATGGTGCGTTCTACCACTCGGGCGGCGTAGTCGAACGACCGGAGCATGCCGGCGACGTCGCGCCACCGCGAGTCGGGTCGGACCCGCTCCGCCAGGGGCTTGGCCGGCTCGCCCTCGAAGTCGACGAGCTTCCAGTTGCGCACCGTGCGCAGCGTCTGGCCCAGGTGCAGGTCGCCATGGATCCGCTGGGCGTCGATCTTGCCGAGTCCGGCGAGGTCCGCGAAGGCTCCCCGCAGCATCGCCTCGTGCTCGGCGAGCTCCGGGACGACCGACAGCGCGACCTCGAGGCGTTCGGCCATCGCCGCGCCCGTCTCGTCGGCGTCGAGCTGCACCGTGCCGAGCTGGTCGCGCAGCGTGGTGTGCACCTCGGCCACCGCCTCGCCCAGGCGGGCGGCCTCGGCGGCGAAGTCGCCTCCGACCTCGTCGGCGTGCAGGTCGGCCTCGGCGTAGAGGTTGCGCACGCTCGCCTGCGCGAGGTCCCAGCCGTCGCTGGCCGTCCGCAGGAACTGCTGGAGCATGGCCAGGTGCATCGGCCCACCCGGGCCCTCGGCCTCCACCCAGCCGTAGAGCGAGGCGACGTGCTCGCTGCCGCCCGTGGTGAGCGTCTCGTGCAGGGTGATGTCGGGGTTCGCCCCCGCGGTGACCTTGCGGAAGATCTTCATCAGCGAGTCGTCGCCGAAGGCCACCGACGAGTTCGACTGCTCCGCGGACAGCAGGGTCGAGTGCACGTCGTCCGCGAGGTCGTGGCCGGGGACCCGGTGGAAGCGCAGCCCACCCGCCGGCTCGGCCGTGCCCTCCTCGGCGGCCGCCTCCGTGAACGCCGCGAGGTAGCGCGCCATCGCCGCGCGGTCGTGCACGGCGTCGTAGGCGTGCACGTAGTGCCCCTCGTCCTCCTCCCACCAGCCCACGAACGCGTGGTCGAGCTGGGGCTGCGCGTCGCGGTAGAGGGCCAGCGGCAGCTGGTAGAGGTCGACGCCGCCCTCGTCGTCGGCGTACTCGACCGGCACCAGGTCGACGACGACGCGCGGCTCCTCGCCGTCGTCGAACCCGCCCAGCGGGACGGTCTGGCCGACCGCGAAGAGGCGGCCCTTGCCGCCGAACCAGCGGGCGTGCTGCAGGTAGGGCTTGAGGTCGTGGGTCACGCAGGTGCTCCGTCCTCGGGTCCGGGCGGCCGCGTGATCCGGAACCAGTAGAAGCCGTAGCCGGACAGGGTGAGCAGGTAGGGCAGCTCGCCGATCGTCGGGAACGGCACACCGCCCAGCAGCTCCACGGGTCGCCGTCCCTCGTAGCGACGCAGGTCGAGCTCGACCGGCTGCGGGAATCGGGAGAGGTTGTTGACGCAGAGGATGACGTCGCTGTCGCCGTCGGGCGGGGCGTACTCCCGCACGTAGGACAGGACCGACGGGTTCGACCCGCCGAGGTCGAGGAAGTCGCCCAGGCCGAAGGCCGGGTGCTGGCGGCGAGCGTGGATCATCCGCCGGGTCCAGTGCAGGAGCGAGGAGGAGTTCTCGAGCTGGGCTTCGACATTGACCCCCTGGTACCCGAAGACCGGGTCCTGCACGAGCGGCAGATGCAGCCGGCCGGGGTTGGCCGAGGAGAAGCCCGCGTTGCGGTCCGACGTCCACTGCATCGGCGTGCGTACGCCGTCGCGGTCGCCCAGCCAGATGTTGTCGCCCATGCCGATCTCGTCGCCGTAGTAGAGCACCGGCGAGCCCGGGAGGGAGAGCAGGAGGGCGGTGAACAGCTCGGTCTGGTTGGTGTCGTTGTCGAGCAGCGGCGCGAGGCGCCGGCGGATGCCGATGTTGGCCTTCATCCGCGGGTCCTTGGCGTACTCGGCCCACATGTAGTCGCGGTCCTCGTCGGTCACCATCTCGAGGGTGAGCTCGTCGTGGTTGCGCAGGAAGATCCCCCACTGGCACCCGTCGGGGATCGGCGGCGTCTGCTCGAGGATCTCCGAGATCGGATAGCGCGACTCGCGGCGCACCGCCATGAACATCCGCGGCATCACCGGGAAGTGGAAGCACATGTGGCACTCGTCGCCGCCGGACTCGAAGTCGCCGAAGTAGTCCACGACGTCGGCCGGCCACT
>CAZQCA010000288.1:0-3906 GCA_964591845.1 uncultured Nocardioides sp. | reverse complement strand
CGCCACTTCCACGGCATCAACGACGGGACGATCAACGGCGGCTTCACCAACTGGTACTACGGCACCGGGGCCAACGGCACCTACCTCAAGCCGCAGCCGGCGCTGCAGCCGCTGGTCGCCACGGGCAACCTCGCCCAGGGCTACAGCGACAGCCAGCTCGCCTACTGGCTCGTGGACAGCTCCAAGCCCAGGCTGCGCCAGGCGGCCAGCATCGTGCGCGGCATGCCCGACGTGTCGGCCGTGTGGATCCGCAACGGCAACCACTACGACCAGTACGGCACGGCCTTCAACGACCGGATGACCCAGCCGGAGCGGAAGTGGTTCCACACGTGGGCGAAGCGGCTCGTCAACACCGCCGCCGGTCCCACGGGGCCCGACATCATCGGCACCCTGATCGACGACACGACGTACTCCGTGGCCGGCGACCACGGCGGCATCCAGCGTCGGTCGCAGCAGATCCCGATCGTCTTCGCGGGTGCCGGGGTCGGGCCTCGGGACCTCGGGGGCGCCGTGCGGTCGGTCGACATCATGCCGACCCTCCTGGCCCAGCTGGGCATCGCGCCGGACGCGCCGCTGGACGGACGGGCCTACGACCTGCCTCAGTGACGGGTCAGGCTCGGATCGCCTCGAGCCGCACCGCCCGCCGGGACCCTCGGAGGAGGGCCTCGGCGGGCGGTCGGCGTACGCCGGAGCGGCCCGGCCGCCCGTGTAACCTCGGCTCGTGCTGATCTCCGACCACCACCGGATGCTCTTCGTGCACGTGCAGAAGACCGGCGGCGTCTCCATCGACCGGATGCTGCGGGGGCACATCGACGACCTGCGCTCCGTGGCCTCGCGGCACGCGACCCTGAGTCGCATCCTCAAGAAAGAGCCGGAGCTGCACGACTACTGGACCTTCGGGTTCGTGCGCAACCCGTGGACCCGGATGGTGTCGTGGTGGTCGATGATCGAGAAGTGGAACAAGTTCAACGGCCCCCGCTCGGGCCGTGAGCACGGCGAGAAGCGCCTCAACCCGTTCTGGGTGGCCGCCGACTCCTATCAGGACTTCGAGGAGTTCGTGATGCGCGGCCCCGACGACCACCGCCGGCTGCGCACCCCGCAGATCGACTACCTCACCGCCAAGAACAGGCGCGCGGACTTCATCGGACGCACCGAGACCTTCAACGCCGACATCCGCGCCGTCCTCGCCCGCTTCGACCTGCCACTGATCGAGCCCGAGAAGCACAACGTGAGCAAGCACGGCGGCCATCAGGCCTACTACACCGACGTCACCCGCAAGCGGGTGGGCGAGCTCTTCGCTAAGGACGTCGAGCTCTTCGGCTACGAGTTCTGAGGGTCGTCGGGGGGATCGGGGGCCCCGCTCCCGGAACCCACGATTGTGCCGAAACTGCACGCAGGTGCCCGGATTTGTTGACGTGTGGGCTCAAACGTCAGGTGGCGGAGGGCCTCACAGGGCAGCAGCCACCCGGGTGCCCTGCTCGATGGCCCGCTTCGCGTCGAGCTCGGCCGCGACGTCGGCGCCGCCGATGAGGTGCAGGCCGGACCCGCGGGTCGCCGCCAGCTCGTCGTAGAGCCCCCGCACGGACTCCTGCCCGGCGCAGACGACGACGGTGTCGGCGGCCACGACCGTCGGGTCGCCCCCGACGAGGAGGTGCAGCCCGTCGTCGTCGACCCGCTCGTAGGTGGCCCCCGAGACGAAGCGCACCTTGCTCTGCCGCAGCACGGCGCGGTGTGCCCAGCCGGAGGTCTTCCCGAGCCCGCTGCCGATCGCGGTCGACTTGCGCTGCACCAGCGTCACCTCGCGCGCCGGCGTCCGCGGCTTCGGCGAGGTGAGGCCGGCGCGGTCGACCGCCGGGTCGCCGACGCCCCAGTGGGCCATCCAGTCGTCGAGCGTCTCCCCGGGCTGGTGGGTCAGGTAGTGCGCGACGTCGACGCCGATCCCGCCGGCGCCGATCACGGCCACGCGCGGGCCCGCGACCCGGCGCCCGGCCAGCAGGTCGGCGTACGACACCACCGAGGGGTGGTCGAGCCCGGCGATGTCGGGGAGGCGCGGCACGACTCCGGTGGCCACCACGACCTCGTCGTACGCCGCGAGGTCCTCCGCACTCGCGCGCGCCGACAGCCGCACCTCGACGCCGAGGACCTCGAGCCGGCGGCGGTAGTAGCGGAGGGTCTCCGCGAACTCCTCCTTGCCGGGGATCGCCATCGCGAGCCGGAACTGCCCGCCCAGCTCGGGTTCCGCCTCCCACAGCGTCACGGAGAGGCCGCGTTCGGCGGCCGACACCGCCGCTGCCAGTCCGGCCGGCCCCGCGCCGACGACGGCGACCGTACGTCGGGTCGTCACCGGCGTCAGGACCAGCGTGGTCTCCCGGCACGCTCGCGGGTTGACCAGGCAGGACGCCTTCTGGTTGTCGAAGACGTGGTCGAGGCAGGCCTGGTTGCACGCGATGCAGGTGTTGATCTCGTCGGACCGCCCGGCCGCCGCCTTGGCCACGAGCTCGGGGTCGGCCAGCAGCGGCCGTGCCATCGACACCAGGTCGGCCTCGCCCGCGGCCAGGATCTCCTCGGCCATCTCGGGGGTGTTGATCCGGTTGGAGGCGCAGACCGGGACGTCCACCTCGGCCTTCAACCTGGCGGTCAGCGACCGCCATGCCCCGCGCGGCACCTGGGTGATGATCGTGGGCACGCGCGCCTCGTGCCAGCCGATGCCGGTGTTGAGCACCGTCACGCCGGCCTCCTCCAGCCGGTGCGCGAGCTCGAGGGTCTCCTCCCAGGTCTGCCCGTCCTCGACGAGGTCGAGCAGTGAGATGCGGTAGACGATCGGGAAGTCGCCCACCAGCTCACGCGCTCGCCGCACCACCTCGACGGGGAAGCGCATCCGGGCCGTCGCCGACCCGCCCCACTCGTCGTCGCGGTGGTTGGTGCGGGCGGCGAGGAACTGGTTGATCAGGTAGCCCTCCGACCCCATGATCTCCACCGCGTCGTAGCCGGCCTTCCGGGCCAGCGCCACCGACCGCGCGAAGGCGGTGGCCGTCGCGTCGACGGCCTTGGCGGAGAGGGCCGCCGGCTTGAACGGCGTGATCGGCGACTTCACCGCGGACGCGCTGACGCTGAGCGGGTGGTAGCCGTAGCGGCCGGCGTGCAGGACCTGGAGGGCGATCGCGCCACCCTCGTCCTGGACGGCGGCGGTCAGGTCGCGGTGCCGCATGGCCTGGAGGCGACTGGACATCTCCGACGCGAGCGGCTTGAGCCAGCCGCGCCGGTTGGGGGAGTAGCCGCCGGTGACGATCAGGCCCACCCCGCCCCGCGCCCGCTCGACGAAGTACGCCGTCAGGGCCGGCAGGTCCCAGACGCGGTCCTCGAGACCGGTGTGCATCGAGCCCATCACGACCCGGTTGCGCAGGGTCAGCGGTCCGAGCGTCACCGGTGACATCAGGTGGGGGAAGTGGGTGGTCTGGTTCATCGGGCGTCCTCGAGGGTGGTGGTGGAGGTCGTGTCGTGGGCGTGGAGGTACTCCTCCAGCCAGTCGACCCAGAACTGCTCGTAGCGCAGGCCCCCGCGCAGCACCAGGTGGATGTCGAGCTCCTGGCCGGTGAGGTCACGGGGGTCGCGCCGGTCGCGGGTCGCGAGCTGCTCGTAGTGAGCCAGGCGCGTGCGATGCTCCGCGAGGTTGGTGCGGACGATGCGGAGCAGCTCGGCGCGGTCCCCGCGAGACGCTCCCCGCATCTTCACCGCCAGCTCCGAGCGCAGCGGCTCCATCGGGGTCGGGTCGGCCAGCCACCCCGCGAGCACGTCCCGGCCCTGTGCGGAGACGGCATAGACCTTCTTGGTCGGGCGGTCGGGCTGCTCGACGTACTCGCGGTCGACCCAGCCGTCGGCCTCCATCCGGGCCAGCACGCGGTAGAT
>CAZQCA010000287.1:0-3922 GCA_964591845.1 uncultured Nocardioides sp. | reverse complement strand
GAGGAGAACCTCAACGAGATCCGCCGCCACTCCAAGGCCGACGCCGACGCGATGGAGCGTTTCGACTTCGACCTGTCGCGGGTGCAGCAGTTCGTCAAGCCGCTCTTCGACAACATGGCGCCCAACATCTTCAGTGGCGACCCCGAGGACCAGGAGCAGGTCGCCTGGATGCTCAAGCACCTGGGCACGGCCCCGCCGAAGGTCGTCCACGACACGGTGCGCATGCTGTTCGGCTCGATCGCCGACTTCGTCGACGACTACTTCGAGACCGAGATCGTCAAGGCCAACCTGGCGTCGTCGGCGATCGTCGGCGCCAAGCTCGGCCCGATGTCGCCGGGCTCGGCGCTGGTGTTCCTCTACCTGTCGATGGGCGAGCACGACGGCGCGCTCGGCGCCTGGTCGTTCCACAAGGGCGGCAACGGAGGCTTCACCCAGGTACTCGCCCGCGCAGCCCAGGCATTCGGCGCCGAGATCCAGCTCGAGGCGCCGGTCTCGCATGTCCTCACCTCGGGCGGTCGCGCCACCGGGGTCGTGCTCGAGGACGGCACCGAGTTCACGGCGCCGGTGGTGGTCAGCTCGCTCGACCCGCGGCGCACCTTCACCCAGCTGGTCGACCCGGCCGAGCTGCCGACCGACCTGGTCGACGCGATCCGCCGCTACCGCTTCACGGGCATGGCCTCCAAGGTCAACTTCGCACTCGACGGACCACCCGTCTATCCCGCACTCGCGGGACGCACCGACCACTTCCAGGGCTTCATCAACATCGCGCCGACCATCGAGTACGTCGAGCGCGCCTTCGACACGGCCAAGTACGGCTGGTACTCCCAGCGCCCCTACCTCGACTGCAGCATCCAGTCGTTCATCGACCCCGACATGGCGCCGCCGGGCAAGCACGTCATGTCCTGCTACACGCAGTACACGCCCTACGACCTGCGTCACCCGGACGGCACGCCCGCCAACTGGGACGACGAGCGCGACAACCTCGGCGACGTCGTGCAGCGCACGCTGGGGGAGTTCTTCCCCGGCTTCGACGACCTGGTGCTGCACCGCGAGGTCGTCACGCCGCTCGACATCGAGCGGACCACCGGTCTCAGCGAGGGCAACATCTATGCCGGTGAGTTCCTCGCGCAGCAGATGTACTTCTTCCGCCCGGCCCCTGGCTACTCCGACTACCGCACGCCGATCGACGGCTACTACCAGTGCGGCTCCGGCACCCACCCCGGCGGCTGCGTGATCGGCTCGCCGGGCCGGCTGGCCTCCCAGCAGGTGCTCAAGGACCTGGACGCCCGGGGCTCCCGCAAGCGCTGAGAAGGCGAGCGCGCGCCGCACAAAGTCGGTAGCACCCCGCCGACGCGGTCCCTACGGTGTGCCCATGGGGCGGGTGGGGTGGCTGCCGGTGGCAGCCCTGGTCGTGGGGTCGCTGGCGGCAGTCGACGTCGGGCCGGCGTACGCCGAGGAGCGGGTCGCGGCCGCGAAGCCGCGGAAGTGCCCCCAGGGCACGGGCGCACTCGTGATCAACCGGCAGCGCCGCTGCGTCGCAGTCGGACAGGTGCTGCCCGCGGCGCCGGCGGCCGGCAGCGCCTGGGCCGGCTGGTCCCAGGCCATGCTCGACCTCCGCGCCTCACGGGCGCTCGACGACGCGCTGCTCCCGAAGGCCCTGCGCGGCCGAGCGCGGGAGGAGACCGACGCCGTGCTCGCCGGCCTGCGCTCCGGCATGACGGCGTACGGCGAGGTCATGGACGGCGAGGCCGGGGTGGCCACCCGGCGCCCGACCGCGCGGTTCGCCCCCGAGGTCACCCAGCAGCCCGTCGTGGTCACCGAGACCGCCGACTCGATTCGTGTCTCCGGTGGGCTCACGTCGACGGACTCGACTACTGGCATGACGGGGACCCTCGGCATCGCGGGGACGATGCAGAAGGACGCCCAGGGACGGCTCGACCCGGCGCTGCGCGACCTGGAGCTGTCGCTCGGGATCGCGTCCCCGGCCGGAGCGGTGTATCGCGTGGAGCTGGGCATCCCCGGCCAGGGATTCACCGACGACCTCGCAGATCGCTGCCCGTCGGCCGACGGACTCGTGCGGCGCACGACGAGCTTCGGCTTCCGGCGCACCCGCCAGGAGGCGCACACCACCCGCACCACCGAGTACCGCAACGAGACGCTCACCGTGAAGGGCAGCGTCTCCCTCCGGGGCAGGGTCGACGACTCCGCGGCTCTCGACCGGATCACGTTCGCCGCCGACCAGAGGCTCGACCTGGCGGTGGCCGCCAGCAGGCACCGCCCCCGCATCCAGGCCGAGGTGACCGCGAAGGTGACCGTCGAGGTCACCGGATCGCTCGACCCGGCGTCCGGCAGGGTCCGCGCCGCCGCGAGCACGATCACGGCCACGGGCCGCTCCTCCCTGCTCTCCGACAAGGACGCCACCGCCGACCTGGTCGAGGAGCTCGAGACGCAGGGCGGACGCGCGGCCATCGAGGCGGCCCTGCTGCGCGCGGTCGCCCACGACTACGCGGCTCTCAAGGCGGCCGAGCGACACTGGCGGACGCCGAACGCCTGCGCCCGGCTCACCCTCGGCCCCGCGTCGGCGACCCTCGCACCGGGGGCCGAGCGGCAGGTGTCCGGCACCGTCAAGGCAGCAGACGCCACCCGTGCGAAGGCCCGGCTCAGCGTGGCGAAGCGGGTCGTCGGCTCGGTGTCCGGCCTGCCGGGGGAGACGACTCCGACCCGGGCCCGGCGGTTCCAGGTGACCGCGGGTGCCGCGGTCGCGGGCACGACCGCCGACCTGACCGTCAGGGCGGTCTCGCGCGCCGGCATCGCCACGACCCGGTGGGTCGCGAGCGAGCCGGCCGACGACAACCTCTATTACCGGGTGGTCGACGCGAGTGCGACCCAGCATGTCTCCAGCGGCACCGCCGCCGGGCCGCCGTGCTCCTACTCGGTGCAGGACGTCGGCCCCTGGAGCTACTCGTTCGCCGCATCGACCGGCCCGCCCGACGGGTCGATCCTGGCCGGGCCCAGCGGGAGCACCGGGTCCGTCCGCAGCAAGGGCTCACTCACCCGCCCGGCGTTCACGCTCGAGGTCGACTGCGGCGGCGGCCCGGTCGCCATGCCGGTCGAGGCGATCACCTTCTCCGGCGTCGGCCCACAGCTCGGCTTCTTCGGAGACCCCGGGGCGTCGGCGGTCACGGTGACCTTCGGGCAGATCTCGCCGCCGCCGATCTTCGACATCGAGGGATCGGGGGCGGACTGCCGGCTCCCGGCGCTGACCGGCGGGTTCGCCCAGGCGGTGCCGCTGACGACCCTCCAGCAGACGACGCCCTTCACGCTGTCGAGGACGACCACCTGGTCCAAAGACGTCGGGGGCACCACGTGCGCCGGCACGACCGAGATCTCCATGACGCTGCAACGGGTGCGTGCCGACGGCTCGCCCCTGTGAGGCCGGGCTAGAGCACGCGCCGCAGACCGGGTGCCCGCGTGGCGGCGTACCCGGCGAGGAAGCACAGCGGCACGCCCACCAGCGCCACGAGCACGAGCTTCAGCGGGGCGACCAGAGGCACCCACCACAGCCCGACCATGACGGACGTGAGCACCACCGGGTGCAGCAGATAGGTGGCGTACGACGCGCGGCCCGCGCGGGCGACCATCGGCACCAGGCCCGTCCACCGGCGTCCGAACCAGGCCAGGCACCACAGCGTGAACGAGACCGACACCACGCCGTAGACGATCGCGAAGGACACCCCCAGCAATCCCATGTCGTGGAGGGCGACCGCGATCCCACCGTCCCGCTCGGCGAGGCCGCCACGCCGACCACGAACAGGAGGCCCGTCACCGTCAGCCAGCCCCACCACCGCTCGGCCCGCCGGGTCACGCCCACGTCGACCGGTGCTCCCGGCTCGGCCGCCTCGCCGGCCAGAGCACCCAGAGC
>CAZQCA010000286.1:0-3986 GCA_964591845.1 uncultured Nocardioides sp. | reverse complement strand
CCCAGCGGCCCAGCGTCGACGTCGTGACCGGCCTCATCAAGGCCAACGTGCCGTCGCGACTGGCGTTCGCCACCTCCTCGCTCGCCGACAGCCGGGTGATCCTCGACCAGCCCGGCGCCGAGAAGCTCGTGGGGCAGGGTGACGGGCTGTTCCTGCCGATGGGCGCGTCCAAGCCGGTGCGCGTGCAGGGCTCGTGGGTCACCGAGGCCGAGATCCACCAGGTCGTCAAGCACTGCAAGGGCCAGCTGGCGCCGCACTACCGAGACGACGTCACCGCGCCCGCGGCGTCCAAGCGGGAGCTGGACGACGACATCGGCGACGACATGGACCTCGTGCTCCAGGCGATCGAGCTGGTGGTGACGACCCAGTTCGGGTCGACGTCGATGCTGCAGCGCAAGCTGCGGGTCGGCTTCGCCAAGGCCGGGCGGCTGATGGACATCCTGGAGAGTCGCGGCGTGGTCGGCCCCAGCGAGGGCTCCAAGGCACGCGACGTGCTGGTCAAGCCCGACGAGCTCGACTCGGTGCTGCACACCCTGCAGGCGGAGGCGTGAGCGCGATGGGCGACTCGACGGGGGAGACGAGGGCGGAGCACGGCGACGCGCCCACGGTCGTGGAGGTACGCCGGCGCGGGACGCTGCTGGGAGTCGTCGGCGTGGCCGCAGCGGCCGTGGCGACGGCCTACCTCACCCGGGCCCTCGCCACCGGGGCGACCCTCGACTGGGTGCTCACCGTCGTCCTCGCCGGGCTGGCGCTATTGCACCTCGCGGGACTGCTCGACGCCCGCGCACCGCTGGTGGTGGCCGACGAGCAGGGGCTGCGGCTGCGCCGCGGACGGACCTGGACCGCGTGCCCGTGGGCCGAGGTCTCCGACGTGGAGCTGGTGCCGGCAGCGGGTCTGCGCGAGGGCCGACTGACGATCACCTCGACCGACGGCGGTGCGCACACCGTGCCCCTCGGTCTGGTCAACCGGACGCTGCCCGCGGGCACCGCCGGTGAGCTCCTGGCCGAGCTGGCCGGTCCCTCGTCGACCGCAGCCGGACCCGAGCCGGTCCCCGGCCCGGGGACCTCGCACCACGGGCTTGCGCACCTGCGCGACCCGCGACCGGTGCTCGCCTCGGGGATCGCCGCGCTGGCCGACCGCCTGCCCTCCGGCCGCGGAGCGGTGCGGATCCCCGCCGTGGCCGCCCGCCTCCGCCGCCACGGCCCCGTCGTCGACGGGGCTCTCGCGGTCGACGCGGAGGAGACGGTCGAGGTGGTGCTGCCCGAGGAGGCCGCGCTGCGCCGCCACGACGACCTCGCGGGCCTGCTGCCCGAGCCGGACCGCGACGCCGACGAAGACCCCCGCGACGACGACCTGACCGAGGCGATCCTGGTGCCGGTGGCCGACCCCGTGGTCGGCCCCGACCTGGTGCGGGCCCGGGCCCGGCTCGGGCTCAGCATCGACGAGCTCGCGGCGCGGACCCGAATCCGGCCGCGGGTGATCGCCGGCGTCGAGGTCGACGACTTCGCCGCCTGTGGCGGCGACTTCTACGCCCGCGGTCATCTGCGGACGCTGGCCAGGGTCCTGGGTCTCGAGGCCGCCCCGCTGCTGGCGGCCTACGACGAGCACTACGCGGCCGGCCCCGTCGTCCTGGGCGCCGCGCCCGCGGCTCGCCTCGCCGAGCTCCCCGAGCGTGAGACCGCGCCGCCGCGCGAGCGCCCTCGCTGGTCGGTGCTGGTGGCTGCGGTGATGGCGGTCGTCCTGGCCTGGTCGGTGGCCCGACTGGCCCTCGACGCCCCGCGTCCCGACCGGGTGGCCGGGCTTGGCGCCGGCTCGGGCGGCGTCCATGGTGCCGGAGCGGCAGGCGCCGCGGTGCCCGTGCTGCTCCGTGCTGCCGGCGGCGGTGCCCACGTCGTGGTGCGCGACGGGGACGGCCGCATCGCGTTCACCGGCGACCTCGCGTTCGGTGAGTCCCGCAGCCTGGAGGTGATCCCGCCGGTCCGGGTGGACTCCTCCGACGGCGGGGTGGAGGTCGTCGTCAGCGGGGAGGACCACGGCCGCCTCGGTGACCTGGGCCGCACCGCCTCCGGCGTCTTCGACGGCAGCTGACCACGAGACGGCGCTTCCGGGCGCGCGAGACGGCGCTGGTGGGGGCCGAGACGGCGCTTGTGGCCGCACTGGGCCCGCCCGTCATACTCGTCACTCCATGTCCCTCTCGCCCTCGCTCCCGCCCACCACGGCGTCGCCGCCCTCCGGCGAACGCCACCGGGTCGCCGTGGTGACGCTCGGCTGCGCGCGCAACGAGGTCGACTCCGAGGAGCTGGCCGGCCGGCTCGCCGACGACGGCTTCGACCTGGTCGGCGAGCCCGACGAGGCCGACCTGGTCGTGGTCAACACGTGCGGCTTCGTCGAGAGCGCCAAGAAGGACTCGGTGGACGTGCTGCTGCAGGCCGCCGACCTCAAGCAGGACGGCCGGGCGCGCGGCGTCGTGGCCGTGGGCTGCCTGGCGGAGCGCTACGGCGACGAGCTGGCGGCGTCGCTGCCCGAGGCGGACGCCGTGCTGGGGTTCGACGACTACCCCGAGATCGCCGCGCGGCTGCGATCGGTGCTGGCCGGTGAGGCGCTGCCGGCACACACGCCGCAGGACCGCCGGCTGCTGCTGCCGATCAGCCCGGTGGACCGACCCGGTGCCGAGGCGGTGGTGCCGGGGCACGCCGGCGCCGGCTTCGCCGGGCGGCGACGGCTCGACAGCGGGCCGATGGCGCCCCTGAAGCTGGCGAGCGGCTGCGACCGTCGCTGCTCCTTCTGCGCCATCCCACGCTTCCGCGGGTCCTTCGTGAGCCGGCGGCCGTCCGACGTGCTCGCCGAGGCGAGGTGGCTGGCCGGACAGGGGGTCCGCGAGCTGTTCCTGGTGAGCGAGAACTCCACCTCCTACGGCAAGGACCTCGGCGACCTGCGGCTGCTCGAGACCCTGCTGCCCGAGCTCGCCTCCGTCGACGGCGTCGAGCGGGTGCGCGTGTCCTACCTCCAGCCGGCCGAGATGCGCCCGTCGCTGATCGGGGCCATCGCCGCGACGCCCGGGGTGGCGGCGTACTTCGACCTGTCCTTCCAGCACGCGGCGGCCGGGGTGCTGCGCCGCATGCGCCGCTTCGGCGATCCCGACGCCTTCCTCGGGCTGCTCGCGCAGGTGCGCGGCGCGGCACCCACCGCCGGAGTGCGGTCCAACGTCATCGTCGGGTTCCCCGGAGAGACCGAGGAAGACCTGGACACGCTGTGCGAGTTCCTCACCGCGGCGCGGCTCGACGTCACCGGCGTCTTCGGCTACTCCGACGAGGACGGCACCGAGGCGGCGTCGTACGACGGCAAGCTCGACGACGCCGAGATCCGGGCCCGCGTCGCCCGGGTGACCGACCTGGTCGAGGAGCTGACCGCGCAGCGCGCGGGGGAGCGGATCGGCGAAGACGTCGTGGTGCTGGTTGAATCGGACGACGCGGGTGTGCCGGAGGGCCGCGCGGCCCATCAGGGCCCCGAGGTGGACGGACTTACCCGGCTCCTCCGAGTGACGGCTCGGCCGGGCGACCTGGTCGAGGCACGGGTCGTCGCGAGCGAGGGAGCGGACTTGAGCGCGGGAGGGCGAGATGGGTGAGCCGGCCGGACAGGTCAGCAACCTCAACCTGCCCAACGTGCTGACGACGCTGCGGATCCTGATGGTGCCCGTGTTCGGCTGGGCGCTGCTGCACGACGGCGGCGACACGATCCTCTGGCGCGCGGTGGCGTTCGCGATCTTCGTCGCGGGAATGATCACCGACAAGATCGACGGTGACATCGCCCGGGCGCGCAACCTCGTGACCAACTTCGGCAAGGTCGCCGACCCCATCGCCGACAAGGCGATCACCGGCATGGCGTTCATCGGGCTCTCGCTCGTCGGCGAGATCTGGTGGTGGGTGACCATCGTGGTGCTGCTGCGGGAGTGGTCGGTGACCCTGCTGCGCCTGTCGATCCTCAA
>CAZQCA010000285.1:0-3991 GCA_964591845.1 uncultured Nocardioides sp. | reverse complement strand
CGGCAGGTCGAAGGCCACCGAGAGGCCGGTCTGGCCCTTGGCCAGGTTGGTGCGGTAGAGCGCGTTGGACGCGGCGGCGGTCGAGTGCCCGGCGTAGGTGCGCATCACCCACGGCCGGTCCTTCGCGAGCCGAGCCTCGCCGGGGCGCTCCGTCTCCGTCATGCGACGAGGGTAGGCCGACGCCACCTTGGTGGTAAGGCGTCGGCGATGTGGGACATGCAACACGGGCGCCCCCGGGGGCGCCCGTGTGGTGGGGTCTGTGGGCCCGTCAGGCCGGGACGGGCGTCCGCTCGACCTCGACGAGCCGGATCAGGCGGGTCATGTGCAGCATCCGCATGACGTGGGGCCGCAGCCCCGCAGGCGCAGGTGGCCACCGCGGCGCGAGGCCTCCCGGCTGGCGACCGCCAGCACCCGGAGTGCGGTCACGTCGACGGCCACCACGTCGCTCAGGTCCACCACGATGTCGCTGTCGAACACGGCGAGCTGATCGTAGAGCGCACGGCGTACGTCGCCGGTGCTGCGCACGTCGAACTCGCCGCCCAGGGCCAAGGTCGGCCCGTCCCTCACGATCTCCATCCCAGCTCCCCCGTTCTGCCGAGCCTGGCGGGGCGAACGATCAGCGACGAGGCCCCCCGACCTCGCGGCGTCGCCCCAGCCAGGCCGGCCGGACTACACCCACTATGACGCATGTCACCCCGATTTGGTTGCCACGATTTGGTCACGGTGTGTCCGGGGCGTCTGCGGCGGGGTTCGGCGCCCCACGACCCCGCGCGGGGGCTACCCTCGCCGTCATGGTCAACCTCACCCGCATCTACACCCGCACGGGCGACGACGGGACCACCCGGCTGGGCGACTTCAGCGAGGCGTCCAAGACCGACCTGAGGCTCGCGGCCTACGCCGACGTCGACGAGGCCAACGCCCACCTCGGCGCGGCGCTCGCGCTCGGCGGCCTCCCCGAGGACGTCGTCGCCGTGCTCACGCGGGTGCAGAACGACCTGTTCGACGTCGGCGCCGACTTCGCGACCCCGGTGGTGGAGGACCCCGAGCACCCGCCGCTGCGCGTCCTGCCCGACTACGTCGACCGGCTCGAGACGCTGTGCGACGCCTACAACGACGACCTGGCCCCCCTGCGGTCCTTCATCCTCAGCGGCGGCACCCCCGGAGCGGCCCTGCTCCACGTCGCGCGCACCGTCGTACGGCGTGCGGAGCGGTCGGCGTGGGCGGCCTACGACGAGCACGGCGAGACGATGAACGTGGTCGCGATCCGCTACCTCAACCGGCTCTCGGACCTGCTGTTCATCCTGGCGCGACACGCGAACAAGGAGCAGGGCGACGTGTTGTGGATACCCGGCGGGGACCGCGAGTAGGGGCATCCTCGTGCCGCTGCCGTGACAGACCTCGACGTCCCGGCGGCGCCGCCGCTTTCCCGACTCCCGCTGCTGTGTGGGGACTTGGTGTGCCGCCGGCGGGCCACTCAGTCCCTACAGCGCAGCAGGAGTCGGGATGAGACCTCAGGGGCGCTGCTCGCGCGCCGAGGGGACGACCAGCGCGGCCGGCACCAGCAGCACGGAGATGACCAGGAGCGCGTGAAGGGTGCCGACGCCGTCGGCGATGAAGCCCAGGAAGGGCGGACCCACGAGGAACGCCAGGTAGGCGATGGAGGCGACGACGCTCACCCGAGCGGCGCTGTGGGCCGGGTCGTCCGCGGCGGCGCTCATCCCGATCGGGAAGCCCAGGGAGGCTCCCACGCCCCAGAGCGCGATGCCCAGCGCGACCAGGGCCAGGTGCCCGCCGTAGACGATGAGCAGCACTCCCCCGGCCGCGGCAGCCATCGTGGCCCACAGCACGGGCAGCCGGCCGTAGCGATCGAGCAGCACCGGTCCCACCACCCGGCCGACCGTCATGGCAGTGACGAAGCCCGCGAACCCGAGCACCCCGACCGGCCGCGACACGTCGTAGCCGTCGATCAGCGCGACCGCCAGCCAGTCGTTCGCGGTCCCCTCGGTCATCGCCAGCGCAAGCACCATGACGCCGATCAGCAGGGTGCGTGGCTCCAGCCAGGCGGCCTGCGCCGAGCGTCCTCCACCCGGCGCCTCGTGCTCCTCCAGCGCGGCCGGGAGGAAGCGGCCGGCGGTCCACCAGGCCAGCACCAGCATGACGACCGCCACGGCACCGAGATGGACGGCCATCGGGACGCCCAGCACGTGGGTCCCCGCGCCCACGAGAGCCCCCAGCACCGTGCCCAGGCTGAAGCCCGCGTGGAACCTCGGCATGATCGTGCGACCCAGCTGTCGCTCGACCGTCGCGCCCTCGACGTTCATCGCGACGTCCCAGACGCCGACGCCCACCCCGTAGGCGAAGAGCCCGGCCGCCGTGAGCCACACCGAGCCGACGACGCCCGCCCCCAGACCCGCCGCGACCAGCCCGGCCACGTCGGCCAGCAGGCCGGCACGGACGACCCGGCCGGCACCGTAGCGGTTGACGAGCGCGCCGGCGCTCGGGAGCCCGAGCACCGACCCGGCCGAGATCGCCAGCAGGAGCAGCCCGAGCTCGCCGTTGCTGAGCGACAGCGAGCCGCGGGCCTCGGGGATGCGCGAGACCCAGCTCGCGAAGCCGAATCCGTTGAGCAGGAACGACGCCATCACCGCGTCGCGGGCGCGCAGCACGGTGACGGTGGCGTGCGAGGTCGTCACGGTCCGCGCCTCAGAGCAGGCCGGGCGCGTCGCCGGGGCGCACGCCGCGCGTGCCGGGAGGCATCGCCTCGAGCCACGACTGGAAGCCCATCAGCGAGTCGGGGCTCATCGCCAGCTCCAGCTCGCCGTCGACGGTGCTGAGCGTGACCACCACGTGGTCGGCATAGAGCGACAGCTCCTCGCCTCCCTGCAGCTCACGACGACCGGCGTACTCGAGGTCGGCGCGGTCCCAGGTGCGCTTGGGGCGCAGCGACAGGGAGAAGATGCGGAACCACTCCAGACACTCCCCGGAGTAGCGGCCCAGCCCGAGAAGCCAGCCGCGCCCGGTCTTGGTGGACCGGGCGCGGTAGCTGAGCTCGAAGGTGCCGCCGTTGCGCGCGAGCGCGCGCCTGCGTACGACGAGGGCGAGGCCGTAGAGCAGCACGAACAGCAGCGCCAGCCCGACCAGGTCGAGCAGCAGCTGCCACAGCGGCATCTACCCTCCCTCGAGGACGTCGGTCAGCGGGTCCGCTCCGCCGCGCGGATCTTGGCCTCGGCCAGCCGGACGGCCTCGGCCGCCTCGTCCTCGTTCTCACCTGCGGCCTGGGCGCGCTCGAGGTCCTGCCGGGCCTTCTCCAGGTCGATCTCGTGCGACGCCTCGGCGTACTCCGACAGGATCGAGACGCGGTTGTTGGCCACCGAGATGAAGCCGGTGCTGACCGCCGCCACCCAGGTCTCGCCCTCCGCCGTGAGCACGTCGACCACGCCGTCGACGAGCAGCGACAGCAGCGGGGCGTGGTTCGGGAGGATCCCGACGTCGCCCTCGGTGGTGCGGGCGATCACGCGGGTGGCCTCGCCCGACCAGACCGTGCGGTCGGCCGAGACCACCTCGACGTGGAGGACGTCGGCCATCAGAGATCCTTCTGGATCTGCGCCCACTTGGCCTCGACGTCGTCGAGGCCGCCGCACATGAAGAACGCCTGCTCCGCCACGTGGTCGTACTCCCCGTCGGCGATCTTGTTGAACGCCTCGATGGTGTCGGCCACCGGGACGGTCGAGCCCTCGATGCCGGTGAACTGCTTGGCGACGTAGGTGTTCTGCGACAGGAACCGCTGGATGCGGCGCGCGCGGTGGACGATGATCTTGTCCTCCTCGGAGAGCTCGTCGACACCGAGGATCGCGATGATGTCCTGGAGCTCCTTGTTGCGCTGGAGGATCTGCTTGACCCGGATCGCCGCGTTGTAGTGGTCGGCGCCGAGGTACTGCGGGTCGAGGATCCGCGAGGTGGAGGTCAGCGGGTCCACGGCAGGGTAGATGCC
>CAZQCA010000284.1:0-3993 GCA_964591845.1 uncultured Nocardioides sp. | reverse complement strand
GTGAAGTCCTGCATGATCACGCGCGCCGGCGTGAACTGGATCTCCTTGTCGGGCTGGGCGGTCTCGTCCCAGCCGGCGAGCGCGCGGATGTCGTCGGCCGTGATGTCGGCGCCGTCCTCGGTGCGCAGGAGGTTCTCCAGGAGCACCTTGAGGGAGTAGGGCAGCGACGCGACGTCCAGCCCCTCCCCCGCGACCGCCGACAGCCGGTAGATCTCGTACGACGTCCCGCCCACGTCGAGCGTGCCCTTGGCCCCGAAGCTGTCCTGACTGCTCATCCGCGTCTCCTCGTCGTGTGCTCGTCCTGCCGCTCGTCCCATCTTGCCGTCGAGGGCGACGTCACCGGAACCTGGGTAGATATCTTGATATCAAGATACATGATATCAAGGGAGTCGCGCCACCCTCGTCGAAACGCTCACCGCGGCTCCAGGATCGCCACGCACTCCACGTGGTGCGTCATCGGGAAGAGATCGAAGGCCCGCAGCGACCGCAGGTCGTAGCCGTGCTCCGCGAAGATCGCGACGTCGCGGGCGAGCGCGGCCGGGTCACAGGCGACGTACGCCACGGCACGCGGAGCGCGGGCGACCACCTGTTCCACCACCCGGCGCTTGGCCCCCTCCCGAGGGGGGTCGAGCACGACGATGTCCACCGGGTCGGACTCCCCCGCGCCCAGCACGTCGGCCACCGCACCGCTCCTGACGGCCACCCGCCCCGGCGCATCGGCGAGGTTGGCTCGGGCATGGCCGGCCGCCACCGCGTCGCCCTCCACGGCCACCACCGACCCCTGATCGCCCTGGGCGTCGGCGAGGAACCGCGCGAACAGCCCGACGCCGGCGTACAGGTCGAGGGCCCGCTCACCCGGTCGCGGGGACAGGCCGTCGAGCGCGGCGGACACCAGCGCCGTCGGGGCGCCCGGGTGGACCTGCCAGAACCCGTCGGCGGCCACCCGGAACTCGTGGGTCTGCCCGCCCACGGTCACCCGCTCGACCCACGGCTCGCCTGCCGCTTCGGGGGTCCGGGCGTCGGGCCGGGCGATCAGGCAGTCGGTCACCGGGACCACCTCGTGCGACCGGTGCTTGCGCATCCCCGGCCGGCCGTCGGCGGTCCGCGCGAAGCGGACCCGAGTGCGCCAGCGCAGGCCGCCCTCGTCGCCGGGCACCTCCTCGACCTCCACGGCGGTGTCGAGTCCGGCGAGACGGCGCAGCTGCTCGGCCACCACGTCACCCTTCAACCGGCGCTGGCGGGCCAGGGAGACGTGCTGGAGGTCGCAGCCACCACAGCCGCCAGGGCCTGCGACGGGGCACGGAGGAGCCACCCGGTCCGGCGACGAGCTGAGGACCGACACGGCGTCACCGCGCCAGAAGCGGTCTCCGGCGGTGCCCTCGGTGACCTCGACCACGACCCGCTCCCCCGGGATCGCGTGCCGGACGAACACGACGCGGCCACCCTCCTCCGCCACCCGACCCACTCCCGCACCGCCGTGGGCGAAGGCGGTGACGTCGACCTCGACATGCTCACCGACCCGCGAGCGTCCCCGCGGCGTGCCGGCGCGGGCGCGGCCCCGCCCGGCCGGACGACCCTGCCTGGTCACGCGGGCGACTCAGTCCTGCCTGCTCGGTAGCTGCACCTGGCTGTCGCTGCCGGGTGCGACGCGACCGCTGCGCAGGTCGCCGGCGTGGGCGCGCATCCGCTCGCGGTCCTCGCGCTCGGCCGCGGCCACGGACGAGCGCAGCTGGAACGGCACGGAGATCATCATCACGCCCGGGCAGAACAGCAGCCGCGTCTTGAGCCGCAGGGCGGTCTGGTTGTGCAGCAGCTGCTCCCACCATCGCCCGACGACGTACTCCGGGATGTAGACCGCGACCACGCCGCGCGGGTTGCCCTTCCGGATCTCCATCGCATAGTCGACGATCGGCTTGACCACCTCGCGGTACGGCGAGTGGAGGATCTTCAGCGGTACGTCGATGCGGCGCTGGTCCCACTCGTCGAGGAGCCGGTCGGTGGCCTCCTGGTCGGTGCTGACGTAGACGGCCTCGAGGATGTTGGGGCGCGCGGCCTTGGCGAAGGCCAACGCGCGCAGCGTGGGCTTGTGCAGCTTCGAGGCGAGCACGATCGCGTGCACGCGCGTCGGCAGCACCTTGTCCTGCTCGTCGCCGGCGAGCTCGGCCTCGACGCTGTCGTAGTGCCTGCGGATCGCCTTCATCAGCAGGAAGAAGCCGCCCATGGCCAGGATCGTGATCCAGGCGCCGGCGAGGAACTTGGTCACCAGCACGATGGCCAGCACGACCGCCGTCATGCCGAGCCCGAAGGTGTTGATGGCCCGGGACCGCACCATCCGGCGCCGTTCGGCGGGGTCGGTCTCCGTCGCCAGGTGGCGGGTCCAGTGCCGGATCATGCCCAGCTGGCTGAGGTTGAACGACACGAAGACGCCCACGATGTAGAGCTGGATGAGCTTGGTCGTCTCCGCGTCGAACACCTGGATCAGGAGGACCGACATGAAGGCCAGGAAGACGATGCCGTTGCTGTAGGCGAGCCGGTCGCCGCGGGAGGCGAGCGAGCGCGGCGCGAGCCCGTCCTTGGCCAGGATCGAGCCGAGCACCGGGAAGCCGTTGAAGGCCGTGTTGGCGGCCAGCACCAGGATGATCCCGGTGACGATGACGACGAAGTAGAAGCCGGGCCTGAACGTGTCGAAGACCCCCGCCGCGATCTGGGAGATCACCGGGTGCTGCTTGTAGTCGGCGTCGACCGGGGCCCCCGCGCTCAGCAGCCGCTCGAGCTCGTGGGGGTCGACGTAGCGGATGCTCATCTGCTTGGCGAGCACGATGACGCTCATCATCATGCTGATCGCGATCAGCCCCAGCAGGAGCAGCGTGGTCGCGGCGTTGCGGCTCTTGGGGCGCTGGAAGGCCGGCACGCCGTTGGAGATCGCCTCGACGCCGGTCAGCGCCGCGCAGCCGCTCGAGAACGCGCGCGCGAGCAGGAAGATCAGCGCCACGGTGGTCAGCGGCTGCTCCCAGCCCTGGGACGGCTCGATCGTGAGGTCGGCGCTCTCGGCGTCGGGAAGCGAGCCGGCGAGCAGCCGGAAGAGCCCCACCGCGCACATGCCGAGGATCGCGACCATGAAGAGATAGGTCGGGACAGCGAAGAAGGCACCCGACTCGCGCACGCCTCGCAGGTTCATCGCCATCAGCACCACGACCGCGATCGACGCCACGGTCGCCTCGTGGCCGATCAGACCGTTCCACGCGCCGGCGGCGTACTGCGCGGCGGAGGAGATCGACACCGCCACCGTGAGCACGTAGTCGACGAGGAGGGCGCTCGCCACGGTGACGCCGGCGGTGCGGCCCAGGTTGACCGTGGCGACCTCGTAGTCGCCGCCGCCGCTGGGGTAGGCGTGGACGGTCTGCCGGTAGGAGGCGACGACGGTCAGCATCACCAGGGCGACGGCCAGGCCGATCTTCCACGACCAGGCGTACGTCGTCGCGCCGGCGACCGCGAGCATGATGAAGACCTCGTCGGGGGCGTAGGCCACCGAGGACAGCGCGTCGCTCGCGAAGACCGGCAGGGCGATGCGCTTGGGAAGCAGCGTCTCGCCCAGCTGGGAGCTCCGCAGCTTGCGGCCCAGCAGGATCCGCTTGGAGACGTCTCCGATGCCCACGACCGGCAAGGCTAGTCGACGGTCGTCCCGACTCCGCGCAGGCCCGGTGAGCGGGACGCACGCCGAGCGCGCGGCTGGGATACCGTTTCACCCGTGCACGTCGTGATCATGGGCTGCGGCCGCGTCGGGTCCACGCTCGCCCGGAGCCTCGAGGACCGCAACCACACCGTGTCGGTCATCGACAGCGACCCCGACGCCTTCCGTCGTCTCGGCCCCGCCTTCAACGGCGACAAGGTGACCGGCTACGGCTTCGACCAGGCGGTGCTCGAGAAGGCCGGCATCCGCCGCGCCGACGCCTTCGCCGCCGTCTCGAGCGGCGACAACTCCAACCTCCTCGC
>CAZQCA010000283.1:0-4005 GCA_964591845.1 uncultured Nocardioides sp. | reverse complement strand
GTCACAGGATGCTCCCCGGAGAGTAGGTCGCCGCGTCGGGGTGACGGGCCGTGACGTCTCCGATCCTCCTGCACACCTGCTGGGTCTGGGCGAGCGCCGCGCCGGTGAACGTGAGGGGTTCGGCGACCAGCGCGTCGATCTCCTCGCGGCTCAGGCCGAGCCGGTCGTCGCGGGCGAGCCGGTCGAACACGTCGTTGTCGGGCCTCCCTCGCCGCAGGTCGAGGGCCGCGCCCACGGCGGCCTCCTTGATCGCCTCGTGTGCGACCTCGCGCGCCACGCCCGCCCGGACCGCCGCCATCAGCACCTTGGTCGTCGCCAGGAACGGCAGGTAGCGGTCGAGCTCGCGCTGGATGACGGCCGGGAACGCCCCGAACTCGTCGAGCACCGTGAGGAAGGTCTGGAAGAGCCCGTCGGTCGCGAAGAAGGCGTCGGGCAGCGCCACCCGGCGTACGACGGAGCAGGAGACGTCGCCCTCGTTCCACTGGTCGCCGGCCAGCTCACCGACCATCGACAGGTAGCCGCGCAGCACCACGGCCAGGCCGTTGACGCGCTCACACGAGCGGGTGTTCATCTTGTGGGGCATCGCCGAGGAGCCGACCTGGCCCTCCTGGAAGCCCTCGGTGACGAGCTCGTGCCCGGCCATCAGCCGGATCGTCGTGGCCAGGTTGGAGGGCGCCGCGACCAGCTGGACCAGCGCCGAGACCACCTCGAAGTCGAGGCTGCGGGGATAGACCTGGCCGACGCTGGTGAACGCATGGTCGAAGCCGAGGTGCGCGGCCACGCGGCCCTCGAGCTCGTCGAGCGCCGAGGCGTCGCCGCCCAGCAGGTCGAGCATGTCCTGGCTGGTGCCCATCGGCCCCTTGATGCCGCGCAGCGGGTAGCGCGCCAGGAGCTCCTCCACCCGTTGGAAGGCCAGCAGCAGCTCGTCGGCCACCGTGGCGAAGCGCTTGCCGAGCGTGGTCGCCTGCGCCGCGACGTTGTGGGAGCGCCCGGCCATGACGGCGAGCTCGTGCTCGACGGCGAGCCGGCCGAGCCGGGCCAGCGCCGCCACCGCGCGGTCGCGCATCAGCGCCAGGGACTGGCGCACCTGGAGCTGCTCGACGTTCTCGGTCAGGTCCCGCGACGTCATCCCCTTGTGGATGTGCTCATGACCCGCGAGCGCGCAGAACTCCTCGATCCGGGCCTTCACGTCGTGGCGGGTCACCCGCTCGCGGGCGGCGATCGAGGCGAGATCGACGGTGTCGACGACCGCCTCGTAGGCCCCGACCACCCCGTCGGGCACGTCGACCCCGAGGTCGCGCTGCGCGCGGAGCACGGCGATCCAGAGCTGCCGCTCGAGCACGATCTTGTGCTCCGGCGACCAGATCTCGACGAGATCGGGCGCCGCGTAGCGCGTGGCCAGCACGTGGGGGACGGTCACCCCCCGATGCTATTGCCCGGCGCCGCCCCACCGACGTACCGGCGTGGCCGGTGGACCCCACTCCTGCGCCGCTGTGGGGACTGAGTGCGCTGCCAGCGGGCCTCTCAGTCCCCACAGCGGCGCAGGAGTGGGAGTGGGCCGCCGGCGGTCGGGCCGCGGTTGGTCCGGCGGGGCTGGCGTCGAGCGCTGGCGGTCCGTCCGGGAGGCGGGGCCGCGACTCAGCCCGTGATCTCGAAGCCCGAGGTGGGGCGGGGGACGGCCGCGGCCACCTCGACCGCGCGCACCGACGCGGAGGGTGGGCCCTGGTGGCACCAGGCCACGAAGTCGTTGACCGCGACCACCTCGCCGACGGCGTACGCCCGCACCGACCCGTCGACCTCGTTGCGCACCCAGCCCCGGACACCGAGCCGGCGGGCCTCGGCCTGGGCGTACCACCGGAAGGCCACCCCCTGGACGACGCCGGTCACCACCAGGTCGACGGCCACGTCCATGCGTCCATCTTCCACCCGACGCGCCCGGCGGGTCCGTCGCGAGCAAGGCTTGCCAGCCGGCGCTCCGCGACGCACGCTGAGCCATGAGCATTCGCCCACGCGCAGCCGCGGTCCCGTCGACGATCCTCGCCCTCCTCTTCTCGCCGCTTCTCGCCGGTCCGGCCCACGCCTGCCCCGGACGCGTCACGGTCCGGGTCCACGAGTCGTGCCAGGCTCCCCTGCCGGGCACCAACTACTGCGCCGTGCGAGGGACGCTGGCCGACTCCGGCGTCGGTGGCGCCGACATCGTGTGGGAGGTCGTCGTGCTGCGGGGCGCGGCGACCTGGGACGTGCAGCTCCAGGCGTTCTCCGAGGGCGCGGCCGAGTGCCTCTACCCGATCCGGGCCAAGGGGACACTCGTGGACGCCGACGGCCGGAGGGAGCACTTCGTGACCGAGTCGGGGTTCGCGACGTCCTCCAGCTCCGCCGTCGAGACGCTCGAGCTGCAGGTCCGCACGGTGCGCATCGGCCTCGACGGCACCTGCTGAGGGCCGCCGTGGGCTCGTCCCGGCCAGCCCGGGTATCCCGGCGGCCAACCGGGCGCTCCTGATCTGGGAGAGCACGCGATCGGGAGGTGGCCGGTGGTCGAGGAGACGAGGTCCTGGGGGCGCTCCCTCGTCGAGGGGATCGCCTACCCCAGCGCGGTCCTGGCGGTCGGCGTCGTCTTCGCCGCCGGCGTGACGCCCCATCTCGTCGAGAGGTGGGACAACAGCGCCCCGGTGCCGGACGTGCTCGGCCAGACCGAGTCGCAGGCTCGTGCCGCGCTCGCGGCGGCGGGCTTCGACTACCTGGCGTTCGAGGAGGTGTGCTCGTCGTCGGTGGGAGCGGGTGAGGTCCGCGAGGTCCTGGTGGACAACTCGGCGCCCGTGCAGGACGAGGCGTCGCTGGTCAACATGGCCACGCACGAGCGGGGATTCTCCTTCGACATCTCCAAGGACACCCCCCTCCTCGTCAAGATCGGCAACGGCACCGCCTGCTGACCAGCCCGATGCCGGGGGCCGGGCCGAGCTCTCAGGCCTCGCCGCGCGCGGCCGCCGCCGCGATGTCGGTGCGGCTCTGGGCGCCGGCGAAGGAGATCTCCCCGACGCCGTCGTACGCCGTCGCGCGCGCGGCCGCGAGGTCGCCGCCGACGCCCACCACGGCCAGCACCCGGCCACCCGCGGTCACCAGTCGGCCGTCGTCGTCGCGCGCCGTCCCCGCGTGGAAGACGTGGACGCCCTCGCGACGCGCGGCCGTCTCCAGCCCGTCGATGACGTCGCCCTTGGACGCCGACTCGGGATATCCGGCGCTGGCCAGCACCACGGCCACCGCGGCCCCGTCGCGGAAGCGCGGCGGGGCGACGTCGGCCAGCGTGCCGGTCGCGGCGGCGTGGAGCAGCGGGGCCAGGGGTGACTCGAGCAGCGCCAGCAGCGGCTGCGTCTCGGGGTCGCCGAACCGCGCGTTGAACTCGACCACGCGGATGCCGCGCGCGGTGAGCGCCAGGCCGGCGTAGAGCAGGCCGCGGAAGGGCGTGCCGCGCCTCTCCATCTCGTCGACGGTCGGCTGCAGGACCGTGCGCGTGACCTCCTCGACGAGACCGGGCGGCGCCCACGGCAGCGGCGTGTAGGCACCCATGCCGCCGGTGTTGGGTCCCTGGTCGCCGTCGAAGATCCGCTTGAAGTCCTGGGCCGGCTGCAGCGGATAGACGGTGCGTCCGTCGGTGATCGCGAAGAGGCTCACCTCGGGCCCGTCGAGATACTCCTCGACGAGCACCCGCTCGCAGGCCGCCGCGTGCGCCAGCGCCGCCTCTCGGTCGTCGGTGACCACGACCCCCTTGCCCGCGGCCAGGCCGTCGTCCTTGACGACGTACGGCGGCCCGAAGGCGTCGAGCGCGGCCGCCGCCTCGTCGGCGGTGGCGCAGACCCGGGCCGCGGCCGTCGGCACGCCGGCGGCCTCCATCACGTCCTTGGCGAACGCCTTGGAGCCCTCGAGCTGCGCGGCCTCGCGACTCGGCCCGAAGCAGGCGATGTCGCGGGCCCGCACCCCGGAGGCGACCCCGGCCACCAGCGGCGCCTC
>CAZQCA010000282.1:0-4022 GCA_964591845.1 uncultured Nocardioides sp. | reverse complement strand
GCCGCGCCCCCTTGAAGGCCGGGAGGAACGAGTGGTGGATGTTGATCGCGCGCCCCGACAGGCGACGGCATGCGTCGTCGGACAGCACCTGCATGTAGCGCGCGAGCACCACCACGTCGATGACGTGCTCGTCGACCAGCTCGAAGAGCCGAGCCTCGGCGGCGGGCTTGGTCTCGGCGGTGACCGGCACCAGCTCGAACGGCACGCCGTAGGACTCCACCAGGGGGCGCAGGTCGTCGTGGTTGGAGACCACGACGGGCAGGTCGACGGGCAGCTCGTCGCGCCGCCAGCGGTAGAGCAGGTCCACCAGGCAGTGGTCGAACCGCGACACCATCACGAGCGCGCGGCGGCGGCGCGACCTGGGGCGCAGCGTCAGCTCCGGGTCGAAGCGGGCGACCTCCGCGTGGATCAGCGCGCGCAGGTCGTCGACGTCCTCGACCGGCGACTCGAACTCGGTCCGGACGCAGAAGAGCCCGGTGCCGGGGTCCGAGAACTGCGCGCTGTCGAGGATGTTGCCGCCGGCGCGACCGATGCCGGTGGCGAGCGCGGCCACGATCCCCGGTTGGTCGGGGCACTGCAGGGTCAGGATCTGGTGCGGCATGGAGGGGGTTCCTCGAGGAAGGACGGGGGTGAAGGCGGCAGCCTAGCCGCACCATCGGACCCGGCCCGGAAGCGGCCCGTGGGTGTCAGTGGCCGCGTACGCCGTGCCGCTCCCACCAGCGCGCCAGCGGGCCGGGGGCCCACCAGTTGGCACGCCCGAGCAGTCGCATGGTGGCCGGGACCAGCAGGGCACGGACGACGGTGGCGTCGAGCAGGACGGCGACCAGCATGCCGACGCCGACCATCTTGATCATCACGATGTCGGAGGTCGCGAAGCCCGCGATCACGATGGCGAGCAGCAGAGCCGCACTGGTGATGATCCGACCCGTGTGCTGGACGCCCGCGGCCACCGCGGCCGTGTTGTCGCGGCCGGCGTCCCACTCCTCCCGGATCCGCGACAGCAGGAAGACCTCGTAGTCCATGGACAGCCCGAAGAGCACCGCCAGCATGAGGATCGGCTGGGTCGCGTCGAGGTAGCCGGCGGGGTCGAAGCCCAGCACCGACGACAGATGGCCGTCCTGGAAGACCCAGGTGAGGGCGCCGAACGACGCGCCGAGCGACACGATGTTCATCAGCACGGCCTTGAGCGGGAGCACCACGGACCCGAACGCCACGAAGAGGAGCACCAGCATCACCGAGACCACGAGCAGCGCCATCCAGGGCAGTCGTGCCGAGACCGCGTCCACGATGTCGACCGTGGTCGCGGTGGCGCCGCCGTACGCCGCCGACATGCCGTCGGGCACGGGCACCTCCCGCAGGCGTCGCACGACGTCCTGGGAGGCCTCTGCCTGGCTGCTGCCGGGCCACGACGCCTGCCACAGGCCAGGATCGCGGCCTTCGTCGACCGGGACGACCACCAGCTGCCCGAGGTCTCCCACGACGCCCGGCGAGGTCAGGTCGGCGGCGTACGTCGCACGGTCCGTGTCGCTGCCGCCGCTGAGCACGATGTCGGCCACCGACCGCTCGCCGCCGAACTCCTCCTGCAGGACGATCGACGCGGCGCGACTCGGGGCCGTGGCCGGGAGCACCCGCTCGTCCACGCCGCCGAACGACGCGTGCAGCAGCGGTGCGCCCAGCAGCAGGAGACCGGCGGCGATGGTGACGGCATAGACGAGGGGGCGCCTCATCACGCTGTGGGCGAGTCTCGCCCAGCGATGGCCGCCGCGGACGTGACGGCCAGAGCGTCGCCGGCCTACCCGCCCCCACTCGATGCGGTGCCCGAGCAGGGCCAGCACGGCGGGCAGCACGGTCAGCGAGGCCAGCATGGCCACCAGCACCGCCGCCATGCCGCCGTAGCCGAGCGACCGGAGGTAGGAGAGCGGGAAGAGGAGCAGGGAGGAGAGCGACCCGGCCACGATCACCCCGGAGAAGAACACCGTGCGACCCGCGGTCGCCAGCGTCCGCCCGAGCGCCTGCGGCACATCCCCGTCGACCGCCAGCTCCTCCCGGAAGCGGCTCACGACGAAGAGGGCGTAGTCGATCGCGAGGCCCATGCCGAGCAGGGTGATCACGTTGATCGCGAACACCGACACGTCGGTGACCTGGGCGATCAGTCGCACCATGCTGAACGCACCCAGGACCGCGACCCCGCCGACGACCGTCGGCATGGCCGCGGCCGCGATGCTGCCGAAGATGAAGAGGCTGAGCAGCAGCACCAGAGGCAGGGAGATCGCCTCTGCGCGGGCGATGTCCTTCTTCACCTGACCGTCCACGTCGTCATAGAGCGCGAGCGGGCCACCGACGAACGTGTCCAGCTTCTCGGCCCGCAGCGTGGGCTCGAGGTCGCGGAAGAGCGAGAGACCCTGCTCGTCCCCGATCTCCGGGAACGCCAGCAGCAGCTGCGTCGCATGCCCGTCCTCGCTGACCAGCGCAGGGGAGTCGGTGGAGTAGAAGCTGCGGACGGAGACGTCGGGGTGCTCCGCGCCGAGCCGGTCCACGACCGCGGTGACCTCCGCGGTGAAGCGGGGGTCGCTCACCTCGTGGCGCTCGCTCCGGTAGATCACGAACACGTCGACCGGCTGGGTGGGGAACTCCTCGCGCAGCGTCGTCTCCGCCTCCCACGACTCGGAGCCCTCGACGAAGTAGCCCCCGTTCGTCAGCGAGCCGAACACGCCCAGGCCGTACGCCGCCGCGCCGCCGACGACGACCAGACAGGCCACCAGGACGCGCAGACGGCGCCGGCCGACGAGCACGCCCCAACCGAACAGCACGGCCGCATTCTCCCCGGCCCACGACGCAGCGTCGTAGGCGGGGCCCCGGGTTCGCGGGGCCCGGACCGACGAACCGGCGTCAGAGCAGCAGCGCGGCCGCGGCCAGGCGTGGGTCGAGCGTGTCGTCGCCCGCCGCGGCGAGGGCCTGCAGCGCCCGTCGCATCCGGGGGTCCCAGAACCGGTCGATGTGCGCGGCGATCCGACGCGCGGCCTCGTCGGCGCCGAGGTGCCCGAACTGGCGGGCGATGTCGTTGCCCAGGCGCGCCTCGGGAGCCGGTCCGGTGTGCACGTGGAGCTCGGGGGCTGGTCGGTCGGCGCTCACGCCCGTCCCACCGGCTCCCGATCGCCTCGCGCGGCGGCCTCCGCGTCGGTCTCACCGCGTGCGTTCGCGACGCCGACCTCGACCGCGGTCACCTTGTACTCCGGGCAGTTGGTCGCCCAGTCGGAGTTCTCGGTCGTCACCACGTTGGCGCCGGTGACCGGGTGGTGGAACGTCGTGTAGACGACCCCCGCAGGCATCCGCTCGGACACCTCGGCGCGCAGGGTGGTCGAGCCGATCCGGCTGGAGAGCTCCACCAGGTCGCCGGTCGAGATGCCGCGCATGTGGGCGTCCGCCGGGTGGATCTCGAGGACGTCCTCGGGGTGCCAGGTGTTGTTGGCGGTGCGGCGGGTCTGGGCGCCCACGTTGTACTGCGTGAGGATGCGGCCCGTCGTCAGGATCAGCGGGAAGCGCCGGTTGGTGCGCTCGGTGGTGGCGACGTAGACGGTCTCGACGAGGTTGCCCTTGCCGCGCACGAACTCACCGACGTGCATCGTGGGCGTGCCATGGGGGGCGGAGTCGGTGACCGGCCACTGCATCGACCCCTCGGCGTCGAGTCGGGCGAAGGACACCCCCGCGAAGGTCGGCGTGGTCGCCGCGATCTCGTCCATGATCTCGTCGGCACCGGCGTACCCCATGGGGTAGCCCATGGCGGTCGCGATGTCGCAGGTGATCTGCCACTCGTCCCTGCCCTGCCGGGGAGGCAGCACCGGGCGGACCCGGTTGATGCGTCGCTCGGCGTTGGTGAACGTGCCGTCCTTCTCGAGGAAGGACGTGCCGGGCAGGAAGACGTGGGCGAACCGAGCGGTCTCGTTGAGGAACAGGTCCTGCACCACCACCAGGTCCATCGACCGCAGGGCTGCCTCGACGTGCAACGTGTTGGGGTCGGACTG
>CAZQCA010000281.1:0-4033 GCA_964591845.1 uncultured Nocardioides sp. | reverse complement strand
AGTCCATCGGGTTGCCGCGCTGGAAGATCATCCCGTTGATGGAGGAGGAGCCGCCCAGCACCTTCCCGCGCGCGTGATAGATCCGGCGGCCGCCCATCTCGGGCTCCGGCTCGGACTCGTAGCGCCAGTCGTAGAGGGGGTTGCCGATCGGGAAGGGCAGCGCGGCCGGCATGTGGATGAAGGGGTCGATCCGGAAGTCGGAGCGACCGGCCTCGAGGACGAGCACGGACGTGCCGGGATCCTCCGAGAGCCGCGCCGCGATCACCGAGCCCGCGGAGCCGCCTCCGACGACCACGACGTCATAGGCGTCACGGTGCCTCGTCCGATCCGCCACACACCCCTCCCGTTGCATCATGCGCAACGCGGTGCTTCACCCGCAACGCCCGCCTTGTGCTGAGCATGGTGTGGGCCGGGTCACGTCGTCAAGGGAGCGACCAGGGTTGTGACCTGGGCGTGACGCGGTCGCCCCGCGTGCGACGACCGGGGAGGAGGGTCAGGACAGCTCGACCGGCCAGCCCTTGCGCTGGAGGTGGGCGGTCACCCGGGCGATCTCCTCGTGACTCGGGGTCTCGTGGATGACGTCGCTGATGGCGTCCTCGATGTCCGCGATGTTGGGCGACAGCAGGCCGTTGGCCTTGAGCTCCTTGGTCACGGCCTTGACCTCGCGCTTGGTCAGCCTGCGCTCCAGGATGGCCACCAGCGGGATGTAGTCGCGGTCGGGCACTCCCTCCGGATAGCCCGACCGGAGCCAGGTGACCACGCCGCCCAGGGCCCGCACCAGCACGGAGTCCTCGCCGGAGTCGTCGTGGGCGGGGTTGGCCAGCGGCCACCCTCCCTGGAGCAGCCGGCCGGAGACGCGGGCCACCTCCTCGGCGGTCGCCACCGTGCCCGCCGTCGGACTCCCCAGCAGGGTGGCCAGACCGGCCACCTGGTCGCCCGAGAGGTGGTTGGCCACCACGGCGAGCAGGCCCGCTCGGTCCTCGGCCGGTACGCCGTCGGGATAGGCCGCCCGGATCCAGCCGAGGATCCGGTCCAGTGCAGTGCGCGACACCGCGCCTCCTTCGTTGACGCCCGAGGGATCAGGCCTTGTCGACCAGGGTCGGGTAGACGTGGTCGAAGAGGTGGACTTCCTTGCCCTGGCCGGCGCCGATGATCACCAGCAGGCCGACCAGGACGCCGTACAGGACGACGGCGAAGCAGAGCGCGGCGCCGGCCCGGGCGGCGGCGCCGGGGCGGTGGTCGACGGCCACAGCGCCGTCGCCCTCGGTCGCCGGGCCCGACAGCAGGCGGACGCCGACCGCGAACAGGATCGGCAACCCGGCCCCGAGCAGCAGGCCGGTGTAGAGGACCTCCCAGGCCGACTGGAGCGCGAGACGAACAGTGTCCATGGTTCAGTCCTTCCTCACGCCACCGTGCTCTTGCGGACCTTGGGGGCGCCGTCCCAGACCTCGTCGACGTTGTGGTGGGTGACCGCGTGGTGGCGCGACTGGTAGAACATCGCGCCGGCGCCGGCGGTCAGCAGCAGCATGACGGTGACCGGACCCCAGACCTCGCCGAGGGAGTCGCCGACCCACCACATCACCGCGCCGGCGAGGCCCGCGGCCGGGAGCGTGGTGAGCCAGGCCAGGACCATGCGGCCGGCGACGCTCCACCGCACGTGGGCGCCCGGCCGGCCGACGCCGCTGCCCAGGATCGAACCGCTGGCGACCTGCGTCGTCGACAGGGCGAAGCCGAGGTGGCTGGAGGCGAGGATCACCGCCGCGGACGCGCCGTCGGCGCTCATGCCCTGCGGGCGGGTGATGTCGACCAGCCCCTTGCTGAGGGTGCGGATGATGCGCCAGCCCCCGAGGTAGGTGCCCAGCGCGATCGCCACCGCGCAGACCACCTTGACCCAGAAGGGGATGGCGTCGGTCTGGTCCCAGGAGCCGTAGGCGATCAGGCCCAGCGTGATGACGCCCATCGTCTTCTGCGCGTCGTTGGTGCCGTGGGCCAGCGACACCAGGGAGGCGGCGCCGATCTGTCCCCAGCGGAAGCCGCGACCCGCCCGCTCCTGGTCGCGCGAGGCGATCAGGTGGGCGACGACGTACGTCGCCACGCAGGCGATGACGCCGGCGATCAGGGGAGACAGCAGCGCCGGCATGATGATCTTGCCGAGCACCCCGTCGATCTTGGTGCCGTCGCCGTTCCACTTCACCGACTGCCCGGCCGCCAGGGTGGCGCCGATCAGCCCGCCGAACAGGGCGTGCGAGGAGCTCGACGGCAGGCCCAGCAGCCAGGTCAGCATGTTCCACAAGATGCCGCCGACCACGCCCGCGAGCACGATGATCAGCAGCGCGTGGCCCTGGTTCTGGGTCAGCTCCGGGATCGGGGTGCCGTCGTCGGCCTGGATCTTGACCACCGAGTTGGTCACCGTGAGCGCCACGGCCACCGAGAGGAAGGCACCGAGCAGGTTCATGAACGCGGCGAGCGCGACGGCGACCTTGGGCTTGAGTGCACCCGTGGCGATCGACGACGCGACGGCGTTGCCCGTGTCATGGAACCCGTTGGTGAAGTCGAAGAAGAGCGCCGTGCCGATGACGCACAGCAGCACGATCAGTGACGCGTCCACGGGATCACCATGGGGCCTGGAAGCCGGTGTTGCCAAGTCGTCAGGTGTCGTTCACCTGCTGTTCATCTGGCGCAGCGCCGGCGACGGTCAGCGGTGGCCCCAGCCGAGCCGGTGGGACACCTCCGTCACGGCCTCGCACAGCAGCGCGGTGGCCCGGCCGACGGCGTCGTCGTCGAGCCGGAAAGTGGGACCCGACACGCTCATCGAGGCGATGACGTCGCCGTGGGCGTTGCGGATCGGGGCCGCGACCGCGGTGAGCCCCACCTCGAGCTCGTCGACCGCGACCGCGTAGCCCTGCTCGCGGACCTTGGCCACCTCGTCGCGCAGCTGCCCCTTCTTGGTGATGGTCATGTCGGTGTAGGCCGGCAGCGAGCCGAGGAGGTCGCCCAGCGCGTCGGCCTCGAGCCCGCTGAGCAGCACCTTGCCGTTGGCGGTGGCGTGGAGCGGGATGTGCTGACCCACCCAGTTGTGCGGCTGGAGCGCGGAGGAGCCGGCGACCTGGTCGAGATAGAGGGCGGCCCGGTCGGCGAGCACGGCCACGTTGACGGTCTCGCCCGTGTCGGCCGCCAGCTTGCGGCACACCGGCCGGGCCTCCTGGACGACGTCGAGCCGCGCGGTGGTCGCGCCGGCGAGCCGCAGCAGCCCGACGCCCAGCCGGTACTTGCCGCGGTCCTCGGTCTGCTCCACCAGCCCGTGGCCCTCGAGCGTGGCGACCAGCCGGAACGCCGTGGACTTGTGCACCCCGAGGTCGCGCGCGAGGTCGGTCACCCCGGCTTCCCCGTGGCGGGCCAGCTGCTCGAGGATCGTCAGCGCCCGGTCGACCGACTGCACCGACCCGGTCGTCTCGCCCTCCGCAACCCCGTTGCTCATGGCGCAACGGTAGCGGAGGGTCGTGGCTGACGCGAGTGGGTGACGTGTGGGCTCAAACGTCACCCATCCGCGCCCCCCGGCTGCAGTTCCCGCACAATCGCGGCCGGGTCAGTCGCCGAGCTCGGCCCGACGGCGTACGACGTACTCCTCCAGCTCGGCGCGGATCGCCTCGTCCAGCGGCGGGGGCTCGTAGGCCTCGAGCTTCTCCCGCCAGATCTTCGACGCCCGGGCGGCCGCGTCGTTGCCGCCGTTGCGCATCCAGCGCTCGTAGTTCTCCGACGACGACAGCATCGGCCGGTAGAAGCAGGTGCGGAAGCGCTCCATGGTGTGCATCGCGCCGAGGAAGTGCCCGCCGTGGCCCACCTCCTCGTGGGCGTCGAAGGCCATCGACGCCTCGTCGATCTCCAGCGGGGTGAACTCGTGCTGGAGCATCTGCACCAGCTCGATGTCCACGATGAACTTCTCGTAGCCGGCCACCAGCCCGCCCTCCAGCCAGCCCGCGGAGTGCATCACCCAGTTGGTGCCGGCCAGGAACGTCGGCAGCATCGTCATCAG
>CAZQCA010000280.1:0-4063 GCA_964591845.1 uncultured Nocardioides sp. | reverse complement strand
TCGCGCAGGAAGCGGATGGCCTTCCAGTGCGCGTCGGTCATCTCGATGCCGATCAGCTTGGCGAGCTCGGTGCCGAGCTCCTCGGACCAGGCCTGCGGGTCGGTGAGGAAGCCCTCCTCGTTGACCTCGTAGCTCTGGCCGGCGATGGTCGTGGTGGCCATGGTGATCACTCCTTCGGTGGTGGCGGTCTGCGGGCTTCGGGCTGCTTGGTTCACTCGACGTGCTTGCCGGCCATGGTCATGTCGGCCTTGAGCCCGAGCGGCCGGCCGGGCAGCAGGGCCTTCCAGTAGATGTGCCGGAAGGCGAGCTTGCCGAGGTGGTTGGCGCGCGACTCCTTGAGCAGCGACATGGGTCCGACCTTGGGCAGCGGGAACGTGCCGGTGTAGGGCTCGGTGTCGTAGTTGAAGTCGAGCAGGAGGGCCTTGCCCCCGCCGGACTCGACGAAGCAGTTGGCGTGCCCGTCGAACCGGTGCGTCATCTCCTGGCCGGCGTCGAGCTGGAGCAGGTTCTCCAGGAAGACGTCGACGGAGAAGTGCGCGACGCTGCCGGCCTTGGAGGTCGGGATGTTGCTCGCGTCGCCGAGGGCGAAGATCGTGTCGTACGCCGTGCTGCGGAACGTGTGCTTGTCGACGGGCACGTAGTTGAGCTCGTCGCCCAGCCCCGAGCGGCCCACGAAGTCGGCGCCCATGTTGAGCGGGACCGTGACGAGCAGGTCGTAGGGCACCTCGCGCTCGTCGTAGGACCGCAGGACCTTGGCCTCCTGGTCGACGGACTCGATCATGAAGTCGGGCTCGAGCGTGATCCGCTTCTCCTCGAGCTTGTGCCCGAGCTCACGGCTCGCGACCGGCTTGGTGAACGCGCCGTCGAGCGGCGTCACGAAGACGATCTCGACCTGGTCGCGCAGGCCGCGCTTGGTGAAGTAGTCGTCGGCCAGGAAGCTGAACTCCAGCGGGGCGACGGGGCACTTGATCGGAAGCTCGGTCACGTGGACGACCAGCCTGCCCCCGGTGAACCGCTCGAGGGCGTCGCGGGTCGCGAGGGCGCCCTCGTAGGTGTAGAACTCCGTGACCGACCGGTGCCACTCGGGGCCGAGCATGCCCTCGGTCTGGTCGGGACGCGGCGTCGTGCCGGTCGCGATGACGAGGTAGTCGTAGCCGAGGATCCGGCCATCCTCGAGAGTGACCTTCTGGGACTCGGGGTCGACGACGTCGACCTCCCCCATCACCAGGTTGACGCCGTGGGCGAAGTAGGGCCGCTTGGTCTTGCGGATCTGCTCGGGCTGGTTCATGCCGAACGGGATGAACAGGTAGCCGGGCTGGTAGTCGTGCACGTCGTCCTTGTCGACGACGGTCACGGTCCAGTGCGGGAGCTGCCTGCGGACCTTGTTGGCGATCATGGTCCCGGCGGTGCCTCCACCGAGGATGAGCAAGGACTTGGCAGTGGTGGCGGTCATGTTTCCGGTCTACCCCCAGGGGTATCCGTTGACCAGGGTTTCAGCCTGTCTGGTCGCTCACGCAGGTCAGGCTCACCTACGCCACGAGCGGCCCTGCCGAGCGGTTCAGGCCGGTCGGTGCGCGACCACGAAGACCCGGCGGAACGGCAGCACGACGCGGCCGTCGGCCGACGGGTACGCCGCCCGGAGCCGCCGCTTGAACTCCTGCGTGAACGCCTCGCGAAGGTCGGGGGGCAGTGCCTGGAGCGTGGGGCGGGCGCCGGTGCCGGAGACCCAGGTGAACACCGGGTCCTCTCCGGTGAGCACGTGGAGATAGGTCGTCTCCCAGGCATCGACCTCCGCGCCCAGCGGGAGCAGCGCTTGCAGGTAGGCCTCCGGGTCGTGGCTGCTGGACGCGCTCACCCCGGCGGTGTGCGCGGCGTACGCCGGCTCCGCCGCGAGCTCGGCGCGGATCGTGTGGCTCGGCTGGTCGTGGTTGCCGGGCACCTGGAAGGCGAGCCAGCCGTCGGGCGCCACGCGGTCGTAGAGGCGAGGAAGGAGATCGAGGTGACCGGGCACCCACTGCAGCGTGGCGTTGGAGACCACGACGTCGACGGGCTTCTCCGGCGCCCAGTCGCGGAGGTCGCCGACGTGGAAGGCCAGCCGGTCGGTCGCGCGGTCCTGAGCGCGCTCGACCATGTCCGGGGAGGAGTCCACGCCGGTCACCCGGGCGGCGGGCCAGCGCTCGGCCAGCAGCCGCGTCTGGTTGCCGGGACCGCACCCGAGGTCGGTCACCGTCCGTGGGTCGGACGCGCCCACCCGGCCGAGCAGGTCGACGAACGGGCGTCCGCGCTCGTCGGCGAAGGCGAGGTACCGGTCGGGGTCCCAGGTCCTCATCGGCGTCTCCAGGGTCTCTTGACATCAAGACATCTCCAGCGTCCCGCGAGGTCCTCTTGATGTCAAGATTCTTGACCTGAGTTACGCTCGTGGCATGCGCGACGAGGTCGACGAGCTGGTGGAGGCGTGGGCCCGCGAGCGCCCCGACCTCGAGCTGGCGCCCGTCGAGGTGTTCAGCAGGGTGACCCGCCTGGCCCGCCACGTCGACCGCGTCCGGCGGGCCGCGTTCGCGACCTGCGACATCGAGCCCTGGGAGTTCGACGTCCTCGCGGCGCTGCGGCGGGCCGGGGCGCCGTACGAGCTGTCGCCGGGCCGCCTCCTGCGCGAGACGCTCGTGACGAGCGGCACCATGACCAACCGCGTCGACCGGCTCACCGCGCGCGGCCTGGTCGAGCGCTATCCCGACCCCGACGACAGGCGCGGCGTCCTCGTCCGGCTGACCCCGGAGGGCAAGCGCGCCGTCGACGGCGCCTTCGAGGCCCTCGTCGCCGCCGAGCGGGACCTGATGGACGGGCTGTCCGACCGTGACCGGACGCGACTGGCGGCGTTGCTGAGGCCGCTGCTGGCCCCCTTCAGCTGAGGGCCGACCGGCATCTCGCGGTCAGGGGAGCAGCTCCGCCGCGGTGAGCCACTCCTCCTCGAGAGACGTGCGCTGGGCGTGCAGCTCGTCGAGCCGGGCGGAGAGATCGGCCAGGCGCTCGTAGTCGCTGGCGTGCAGGGCGATCTCCGCCTGGAGCGACGTCTCCTGCTCGGCCACGCGGGCCAGCTGCTTGTCGAGCCGGTCGAGGGTCTTGCGCGCGGCCCGCTCCTCCGCGCTGCCGGCCCGCGCCGCGGCCTCGTACGCCGGCGCCCGCGACGCCCGCTCCTCCTCCGCCCGGGCGGCGGCGAGCGCGGCGGCCCGCCGGGCCAGGTAGTCGTCGACTCCCCCGGGCAGCATCGAGATCAGCCCGTCGCCGAGCAGCGCCCAGACCGAGTCGGTCACCCGCTCGAGGAAGTATCGGTCGTGCGACACCACGACGAGCGTGCCGGGCCAGTCGTCGAGGAAGTCCTCGAGGACGTTGAGGGTCTCGATGTCCAGGTCGTTGGTCGGCTCGTCGAGCAGGAGCACGTTGGGCTCGGTGAGCAGGATGCGCAGCAGCTGGAAGCGGCGCCGCTCGCCGCCGGAGAGGTCACCCAGCCGCGCGGTGAGCCGGTCGCCGGTGAACCCGAAGCGCTCCAGCATGGCGCTGGCGGTGACCTCCCCGTCGGCGGTGCGGGTCACCCGGCGGATGCCCTCCACCGTGGCGAGCACGCGGGCCTCGGGGTCGAGGTCGTCGAGCTCCTGGGTGAGCTGCTGCAGCGCAACCGTGCGGCCGTGCCGGACGCGTCCGGCTCGAGGGGGCAGCGCCCCGGACAGCAGGTTGAGCACCGAGGTCTTGCCGGCCCCGTTGACGCCGACGATGCCGACCCGGTCGCCCGGGCCCAGCCGCCAGGTCGCGTGCGACAGCAGGACGCGCTCCCCGCGCACCAGGTCGACGTCCTCGATGTCGACGACGTCCTTGCCGAGCCGCTGGGTCGCGAACCGCTGGAGGGCCAGCCGGTCGCGCGGCGGCGGCTCGTCCGCGATCAGGGCGGTGGCGGCGTCGATGCGGAACTTCGGCTTGGACGTGCGTGCCGGCGCCCCTCGCCTGAGCCAGGCCAGCTCCTTGCGCACGAGGTTCTGCCGTCGCGCCTCGGAGGCGGCGGCCTGCCGCT
>CAZQCA010000279.1:0-4073 GCA_964591845.1 uncultured Nocardioides sp. | reverse complement strand
TGGAGCAGCACCCGCAGCTTGTTGCGGACGTTCTCCGCGGTGACGCCCGCGAACGTCTCGGCGCAGTCGCCGCCCTGGAGGAGGAACGCCTCACCCCGGCTGACGGCGGCGATCTGGCTCTTCAGGTCGTCGCACTCGCCGGCGAAGACGAGGGGAGGCATCGTGCGCAGCCGCGCGACGGCGGCGTCCAGCGCGGCGGCGTCGGGATAGGTCGGCTGCTGCGCCGCCCCCACCGCGTGCAGTGCCTCCAGGCTCGGGATCGTCACCGGACCAGCGTACGGCGTCCCCTCCCCGGCCCCGGCATCCCCCGCCCGGCGTGGAACCCGGTCCGGTGGCTAGTTGACTGCGGACTGGGCGTCAGTCGTCGAGGTGATCGATGTCGCGGAAGCCGGTCTTCTGGGCCCTGACACCGCGGTTGGTGGCCCAGGTGAGCACCCACAGCACGAGGCCGATCAGCATCAGGGCGCCGGCAATCGTGTACTGCTCGCTCGGCCGGTCGGCCCAGGGCCCCACGAGGAAGAGGCACAGCACCGCCGCCACGGCCGGCACCGGCCCCGGCGAGCGGAACGTCCCCTCCGCCGAGTCGCGCCGCAGCAGCAGGCAGGCGACGTTGACCACGGCGAAGACGCACAGCAGCAGCAGCGACGTGGTGCCGGAGAGCTGCAGGACGATGTCGCTCTCGGGCTGCGAGGCGACGTACCAGATCAGGCCCAGGGCCAGCGCGGTCGTGAACAGGATCCCCGCCCACGGGGCGTGCCGTGAGGAGACCTTGCCCAGCGACCGCGGCAGCACGTCCTGCCGCGCGAGCCCGTAGAGGAGGCGGCTCGCCATCAGCATGTTGATGAGGGCCGTGTTGGCCACCGCGAAGACCGCCAGGAACGGGAAGACCTTGTCGATCGGGAAGTCGGGCGATCCGGTGCGGACGACCTCGAGGAGGGCGCGCCCCTCCGCCTCGTTGATGCGCTGCAGGTCTCCCTCGGGGAGTACGACGACCACCGAGATGGCGACCAGCATGTAGATCACCACCGCGATCCCGAGCCCGGTCAGCATCACGCGCGGGAAGATGCGCTCGGGCTCGTGGGTCTCCTCGACCATGTTGACGGAGTCCTCGAAGCCGACCATGGCGAAGAACGCGATCGAGGTCGCGGCCGTGACCGCCAGGAAGAGGCCCTTGTCTCCGGCGTCGTCGAAGACGACGACCCGGCCGAAGTCGCCGTCGCCGCGCCCGATCACCCACAGGCCGACGCCGATCACGATCGCGAGGGCGGTGATCTCGACGAGGGTCAGCACCACGTTGAACTTCACGCTCTCGCCGACGCCGCGCAGGTTGATCAGCGCGAGCACCACCATGAAGAGCATCGCGATGATCGTGGTGCCGGTGACCCCGAAGCCGGTGTCGAGCCCGACGCCGTCGAGCCCGGCCACGAGGTTCTGCGCCAGCACGTTGGACGACGTGGAGGCGCTCGTGATGCCCGAGCAGACCACGGCGAACGCCACCAGGAAGGTCACGAAGTGCACGCCGAACGCCTTGTGGGTGTAGAGCGCCGCCCCGGCCGCCTGGGGGTACTTGGTCACCAGCTCCAGATAGGACAGCGCGGTGAGGGAGGCCACCACGAACGCCAGCAGGAACGGCAGCCAGGCGACGCCTCCGACGATGCCGGCCAGCTGGCCGGTGACCGCGTAGACGCCCGCGCCGAGGATGTCGCCGACGATGAAGAGCAGGAGCAGCTTGGTGCCCATCACGCGCTTCAGCTCGGTCGGCCGCTCCTGGGTCGCGGTGGCTGACGAGGACGGAGTAGACATGCCGAGACCTCCCTTCCGGGTACACCACCTGCGTACCCGGAACCGGCGGACTCACGCAACGTGACGCCTGGGACAGGCCGAGGTCAGCCGAAGAACACCTGCGCCTCGGCGTACTCGGTGGCGGTGACCAGCTTGAGCTCGCCCGTGCCCTCGATGAGCGGCACCCGCACGATCTCGGTGCCGCGCAGCGCCATCATCGTGCCGAACTGTCCCTCCGCCACCGCGTCGACCGCGTGGATGCCGAAGCGGGTGGCCAGCCATCGGTCGAACGCCGTGGGCGTGCCGCCCCGCTGGACGTGCCCGAGGACCACCGCCCGCGACTCCTTGCCGGTGCGCTGCTCGATCTCGCTGGCGAGCCGGTCGCCGATGCCGCCCAGCCGCACGTGGCCGAAGGCGTCGAGCTCACCGGAGACCAGCGTCATGTCGCCGCCCTCGCGCGGCACCGCGCCCTCGGCGACCACCACGATCGGGGCGAAGTGGCTCTCGAAGCGCCTCTCGACCAGGCGGCAGACCTCCTCGATGTCGAACGGCACCTCGGGGATCAGCGTGATGTTGGCGCCGCCGGCGATGCCCGAGTGCAGCGCGATCCACCCGGCGTGGCGTCCCATGACCTCGACCACGAGGACACGGTGGTGCGACTCGGCCGTGGTGTGGAGCCGGTCGATGGCCTCGGTGGCGATGTTGACCGCCGTGTCGAAGCCGAAGGTGAAGTCGGTGCCCGACAGGTCGTTGTCGATCGTCTTGGGTACGCCGACCACGTCGACGCCCAGGTCGGACAGCTTGGTGGCGACGCCGAGGGTGTCCTCGCCGCCGATGGCCACCAGGGCGTCGTCGCCGTCGCGGGCGAGGCTGTCCTTGATCCGCTCCACGCCCCCCTCGATCTTGAACGGGTTGGTGCGGGACGAGCCGAGGATCGTGCCGCCGCGCGGGAGGATGCCCCGCACCTCGGGCACGCCGAGGTCCATCGTGAGGCCCTCGAGCGGCCCCTTCCACCCGTCGCGGTAGCCCAGGAACTCCAGCCCGTGGACGTCCACGCCCTTGCGGACCACGCCCCGGATGACCGCGTTGAGCCCGGGGCAGTCGCCGCCGCCCGTCAGCACTCCGACTCGCATGACCTCTCCTTCGCCCCACCGTCGGGGACGCGTCGTGTTGGAACGTTAAAACCTCGCCGAGCCTAGCGAGCGGCCACCCTGGCCGCCAGCACCGCCCGCCCTCCGATCATGCCGTGCTTCGCGGTCCGGCGCCCCCCAGCACGCAGCGCGGCGTGCACGCCCGTCCCGCCGCCCGTGCCGCCGCCCGTCCCGCCGCCCGTCCCGCCGCCCGTCCCGCCGCCCGTGTCCGGCCACTAGCCTCGGGCCATGACCTTCTCGATCGTCGCCCGCTCCGCCGACGGAGAGTCCTGGGGCGTGGCCGTGGCGTCGAAGTTCCTCGCCGTCGGATCCGCGGTGCCCGCCGCCGTGGCGGGGGTCGGCGCGATCGCCACGCAGGCCGACGCCAACGTCGCCTACAAGGGGCTCGCGCTGGCCCACCTCGACGAGGGAGCCACGGCGCCGGTCGCGCTGGCGCGCCTCCTCGAGGACGACGACGGCCGCGACCACCGCCAGGTGGGGATCGTCGACGTCGACGGCACCGCCGCGTCGCACACCGGCGGCGAGTGCTTCGACTGGGCCGGCGGACGCACCGGACCTGGGTACGCCGTCCAGGGCAACATCCTGGCCGGACCCGACGTGGTCCTCGCCATGGAGGAGGCCTTCACGTCGGCCCCTCCGGCGCAGCCCCTGGCCCGCACGCTGCTCGCCGCGCTCGCGGCGGGCGACGCCGCGGGGGGCGACCGGCGGGGGCGGCAGTCGGCGGCCCTGCTCGTCGTCCGCGACGGCGCCGGCTACGGCGGGCTCGACGACCTCGCCGTCGACCTGCGGGTCGACGACCACGCCGACCCGGTGGCCGAGCTGGCTCGGCTGCTGGACCTCAACGACCTCTACCTCACCGCCTCGACCGAGGAGGAGAAGGTGCCGGTCACCGCCGAGCTCGACGCGGAGCTGGACGACCGGGCCAGGGCGCTCGGACACGCGAGCTTCCTGGCCTGGGTCGGCACCGAGAACTACGAGATGCGGGTCGCCACCGACGGCAGCTGGGTCGACGCCCGGGTGCTGGAGATCCTCCGCGGCTCCGTGGAGGTCGCCCGATGAGCATCCTCGCCATCGACGCCGGCACCACCGGGGTGACCGCGGTGGTCGTCACGCCCGAGGGCGCGATCGCGGCCAAGGGCT
>CAZQCA010000278.1:3337-4116 GCA_964591845.1 uncultured Nocardioides sp. | reverse complement strand
CCGGCACCGAGACCTGGGTGATGGCGCCGATGGTCGCGACCATCGCCGAGGCCACCGACTTCGCGGCCCAGGTGCGCGCTCGCGGGCTCAAGCCGGGGATCATGATCGAGATCCCCAGCGCCGCGCTGCTGGCCCACCGGATGCTCGAGGTCGTCGACTTCCTGTCGATCGGCACCAACGACCTGACGCAGTACACGATGGCCGCCGACCGGATGGCCACCGACCTCACCCACCTCACCGACCCGTGGCAGCCGGCGGTGCTCCAGCTGATCGCGATCACCGCCGAGGCGGGCCGCCAGGCGGGCAAGCCGGTCGGGATCTGTGGCGAGGCGGCCGCCGACCCTGCGCTGGCCTGCGCCCTGATCGGGATGGGCATCACGTCGCTGTCCATGGCCTCCGCCGCCGTCAGGCCGGTCGGCGCCCAGCTGTCGGCCGTCACGATGATGACCTGCGCCGAGGCCGCGGAGGCGGCACTGGCCGCCGGCGACCCCGCCGCCGCCCGTGCCGCCGTCAACGCCGTGCTCGCCGGCTGAGGGCCCTTCGGCCGGGCGTCCCCGCCCCCACTCCTGCGCCGTTGTGGGGCGGCTGGGCGTCGCCGCCCCCCACTCCTGCGCCGTTGCGGGGCGGCTGGGCGTCGTCGCCCCACTCCTGCGCCGTTGCGGGGACTGAGTGCGTCGCCGGCGGGTCACTCAGTGCCCACAGCGGCGCACCAGTGGGGAGGGGGGCCCACAGCGGCGCACCAGTGGGGAGGGGGGCCCACAGCGGCGCACCAGTGGGGA
>CAZQCA010000278.1:0-3237 GCA_964591845.1 uncultured Nocardioides sp. | reverse complement strand
GGGCGGCCCGCAGCGGCGCACCAGTCGACGGCGGGGCGGGCGGACGCCGACATCGGCGCGCCAGGACTCAGACGGGCTCGACGGCCACGGGGGTGCCGGAGAACGCTGCGTTGCCGCTGACGTCGAGGCGCTGGGTGTCGGTGAGGTCGTTGATCGACACACCCGCGACCTGGTCGGCGCGACTCATCCTGCCGCCGCGGCCGTGTCCGAAGCCGTGCGGGAGCGAGACCACCCCGGGCATCATCGCGTCGGTGGCCGCCACCTCGGTCTCGACCGTGCCGACCCGGGAGGTGATCCTGACCCGGGCGCCGTCGGCGAGCCCCCGGCTGGCGAGGTCGTCGGGGTGCATGAACAGCTGGTGGCGCGGGCGGCCCTTGGTGAGCCGCGGGCTGTTGTGGAGCCACGAGTTGCAGTCGCGCACGTGGCGACGCCCGATGAGCAGGAGCTCGTCGGCGGCCGGGGCGGGCGCGTCAGCCAGACGGCGTACGTCGGCCAGCACGAGGTCGGGCGCGAGCCGCACCCGCCGTTCCCGGGTGTGCAGCGCGTCGGGCAGCCGGCCGGGTTGGAGCGGGCCGAGGTCGACGCCCTCCGGGTGCTCGCGCAGCTGCTTCATCGTCACCCCTGACCGGCCGCGCCGGAGCAGCACGGTGACCAGCTGAGCGGGGCTCAGCCGCAGCCGTGCCTGGGCGACCAGCCGACGTCGGAGCGACGGCTTGCGGTCGAGCCGCGCGAACAGGCGCAGCGTCAGGTCGCGGTAGATCTCCCAGTCGTGACGCGTGCCGGGGTCCTTCGGGAGCACGGCCGGGGTGAACCGCGCGGTGTTGCGCACCGCCAGCGTGTGGAAGACCAGGTCGTAGTGGTCCCGCTCGAGCAACGTGGTCGGAGGCAGGATCACGTCGGCGTGCCGGGTGGTCTCGTTGACGTAGATGTCGATCGCGGCACGGAAGTCGAGACCGGGCAGTGCCCCCTCCAGCGCGGAGCCGTCGGGCGTCGACAGCACGGGGTTGCCGGCCACGGTGAGGAGGGCGCGGATCTGCCCCTCGCCGGGCGTCTCGATCTCCTCGCGGAGGGCGGCGACGGGCAGCTCGCCCCCCACCTCCGGGAGCTCCCGGACGCGGCTGCGCCAGCGTGCGACGTGACCACGGCCGATCAGACCGTTGCCGACGATGTCGATGGCCGGGCTCGTGAACATCGCGCCCCCGACGCCGTCGAGGTTGCCCGTCAGCACGTTGAGCAGCGTGATCGCCCACACGCTCACCGACCCGAACGGGTGGGTGGAGACGCCCACGCGTCCGTAGGCGACACCGCCCTCGGCAGCGGCCAGCTCGCGGGCGATGCGGCGGGTCGTCTCGGCCGGGACACCGCTGTGCTCCTCGGCGCGCTCGGGCGTGAACGGGGCGACGACCGCCCGCACCGCCTCCAGCCCGTCGGCGTACGCCGGCGCCGAGGCTAGGTCCTCCTCGAACAGTGTGCGGACCATGGCGAGCAGCACGTGGGCGTCGGTGCCGGGACGCACGAAGAGGTGCTCGTCGGCGACGCGGGCGGTCTCCGTGCGCCGGGGGTCGAAGACCACCATCCGGCCGCCGCGGGCCTGCAGGTCGCGCAGCCGGCGGTCGAAGCCGGGCACGGTCATCAGCGACCCGTGGGAGGCCATCGGGTTGGCCCCGAAGACCAGGAAGTACGACGTGCGGTCGATGTCGGGCACCGGCAGCAGCAGCTGGTGCCCGAACATCAGGTGCGCCACCACCTGGTGGGGCAGCTGGTCGACGCTCGTCGCGGAGAAGCGGTTGCGGGAGCCGAGCGCCCGCACCATCGCGGTGCCGTGGGTCAGCGAACCCAGGCTGTGCACGTTGGGGTTGCCGAGGTAGACGCCGACGGCATCCCGGCCGTGGCGGTTGATCGCCGACGCGAGCCCGTCGGCGACCAGGTCCAGCGCCTCCTCCCACCCCAGCTCCTCCCAGCGGTCGCCGCGTGGGTCGCCGTCGAGGGAGGGGATCCGCCGGACCGGACGGCGCAGCCGGTCGGGGTCGTCGTACACGTCCGCGAGGGCAACCCCCTTGGGGCAGATGTGGCCACGGGAGAGGGGGTCGTCGGGATTGCCGCGGACGCCGGTGACGCGGGGTCCGGTGACGGTGTCCTCGACCGTCAGCCGCAGCCCGCAGATCGCCTCGCAGAGGTTGCACACGCCGATCCGGGTCTCCATCGGGGCATCGTGCCACGCCCGGCGCCCCGCTCGACGCGCCGGCGACCCGGCGGCCGGGGCGGCCGGCGTTTTGGGGGCCGCTGACCTGCGCTGATAGCCTTCACCGGTTGCCGTAGAACGGCCGCGGATCCAGAGTGCCCGGGTGAACAGGCCCCGGCGCGCCGCGCAACGAGACCACGAACCAGGAGCCCTGCATGTCCGTCGGCACCGACGCTGCGACCAAGAAGAAGATCATCGCCGAGTACGCCACCTCCGAGGGCGACACCGGTTCCCCCGAGGTGCAGATCGCGCTGCTCAGCCACCGCATCGCCCACCTCACCGAGCACCTCAAGCAGCACAAGCACGACCACCACAGCCGCCGCGGCCTCCTGCTGCTGGTCGGCCAGCGTCGTCGCCTGCTCAACTACCTGCAGAAGAACGACATCGAGCGCTACCGCTCGATCGTCGAGCGGCTCGGCCTTCGTCGTTGAGCCTCCGGAGCGGTCGCCCTCGGCGGCCGCTCTCGTCACATCGGCGGGCGCCACGCCCGGGCGGCCTGACGGCCGTCACGCGCTACGCTCGCTGACGGGCCTCGCGCCATCGCGATCGCCTCATCACAACTGAACACACAACCACCAGGAGCGACCCGCACGTTCGCTCCCGGTCCTCGGTAGTGGCCTTCGGAGCCGGCATCCGGCGCCCGCGGGCCTCGATCGAAGACCGGCGTTGTTGCGGGACGTGTCGCGGGATCGCTCCGCGAAGAGAAAGGGACCACACTTCGTGGAACCCACTGTTTCCGCCGTCGAGACCGTGATCGACAACGGTCGCTTCGGCAAGCGCACCGTCAAGTTCGAGACCGGGCTGCTGGCCCGGCAGGCCGCCGGTTCGGTGACCGCCTACCTCGACGACGAGACCATGCTGCTCTCGGCCACCACGGCCGGCAAGCAGCCCAAGGAGCAGTTCGACTTCTTCCCGCTGACGATCGACGTCGAGGAGCGGATGTATGCCGCGGGGCAGATCCCCGGCTCGTTCTTCCGCAGCGAGGGTCGTCCCGG
>CAZQCA010000277.1:0-4136 GCA_964591845.1 uncultured Nocardioides sp. | reverse complement strand
CTCCAGCCGCGCGCGAACGCGGTCGGGGCAGGCGGGCATCACGACGGTGGACCCGATCACGATCGAGTTCGCGCAGAACGTCGACAGCGCCTCGTCCTCGGTGATCACCAGCGGCTCCGGCACCAGCGACAGCAGCGACGCGGCCGACGCGTCGTCGAAGGCGGCCGGGCAGACGATCGCCTGCGTCGGCGAGAGCGGGCAGAAGGCCAGGTCGAGGTGATACATCCCCGGGTGGGTGATCCGCAGGCCGCGCACCCGGATCTCGAGGTCCTTCGCGAGGTGCTTGAGCCCGAGCTCCTCGGTGCGCGGGCCGTAGCCGACCAGCAGCGCGTCGCCGAACGCGAACGCGTCGCCCGCCTCGAAGTGCGCGCCGATGCCGTCGCGGCCGACGTACGACGTGGTGAAGCCGTTGGCGAGGAACCACTCCTCGGCCGACGCCGTCTCCATCCGGCGCTGCGGGTAGCGCATGTGCGACATCACCACGTGGGGCCGGCCGTCGGCGTTCTCGACGCCGAGGCCGAGGTTCATGGCGTAGACCATGTCGGGGGCGTCGCCGCGCTGCGCGATCACGTCGACGCGCCCGCCGAGCCGCTCGATCGTCGCGACCAGCGTGTCCCACTGCTCGCGGGCCCGCACCGGATCGGGCTGGGCGGCGAGGTCCATGAACGGGTTGATCTGGTAGTCCACCCGGAAGTGACTGGGCTCGACCTTCACGTAGCGGTAGCCCCAGGGCAACACAGTCATCGGCAACGCCTCCCTTCGTCCGGACGGCCCGCGGCCGCATCCCAAGATTGCCTGATTGTCAGACAATCTGTCTCGAGAATTGTGCGGTTCAGGAGGGACCGGCGCAAGTCGGCGACACCTGGCCCGACAGAATGGGCCCATGCCCGCGCCCGAGGCCTCCGGACCCACGCCGTACGACGGCCTGACGCTGACCCACTCCTCCACCGTCGAGCGGGTGGCCGACGAGCTGCGCCGGGCCGTCTTCGAGGGCGAGCTCGAGTCCGGCACGCCGCTGCGCGAGGTCGCGATCGGCGACTCCCTGGGCGTGGCGCGGTCCACCGTGCGCGAGGCGCTCGGGCTGCTGGTCGCCGAGGGCATCGCGACCCGCGAGCCCAACCGCGGCGTCTCGGTGGCCTCCCCCGACCTCGACGCGATCAGCGACGTCGTGCGGGCCCGCGGCGTGCTCGAGATCGCGGGCGTGCGGCACTGGCCCACCGCGTCGGAGCGGGCGCGGGAGGCGGTCCGCGCCGCGCTCACGGCGTACGCCGACGCGGTCGACCGCGGGGCGTCGTACCAGCACCTCAACGAGCGGCACCTGGCGCTTCACCTGTCGCTGGTCGGGCTGAGCGAGTCGCCACGCCTGGTCGCGATGGCCGAGTCGCTCATCGCCGAGCTCAAGGTCGCGCTGGCCCAGATCGACCGGATCCGCCGCAACGCCCACGACCAGGCCGGCTCCCACACCCGGCTGCTCGCCCTCCTCGAGCGGGGCGACATCGACGCCGCCGCCGCCGACCTGGAGGAGCATCTCGCCGGCGCCGAGGTCGCGATCCGCGAGGCGCTGGCCAAGGTCACGGCAGGCTAGGCTCCCCACCGTGAGACTGGTGACCTGGCTGCTCACCAACGCCGCGGCGTTGGCGGTGGCCGCGTGGCTGATCCCCGGCATCCACTTCGACGGGCCGTCGTCGGGCAACGCCGAGCTCCAGGAGAAGGTCGTCCCGGTGCTGATCGTCGCGCTGATCATGGGTCTGGTGTCGGCGATCGTCGAGCCCGTCGTCAAGATCCTCAGCCTGCCCGTCATCGTGGTCACGCTGGGCCTCTTCCTGCTGGTCATCAACGCGCTGATGCTGATGCTGACCGGCTGGATCGCCGGCAAGGCCGACCTGGGCTTCGACGTCACCGGCTTCTGGCCGGCGCTCTTCGGCTCGATCGTGATCACGCTGGTGACCGGCTTCATCAACATCTTCGTCGACGACGACGACTGAGCCACCGGCGCCGACCGACCCGATGACCACCCCGCAGCTGCCGGCCCAGCGGACCGCCGGCCGCTACCGCGTCACCGTCGTCTGCCTGGGCAACATCTGCCGCTCGCCCACCGCCGACGTCGTGCTGACGGCCCTGGTCGAGGAGGCGGGGCTCGACGACCGGGTCGAGGTCGACAGCTATGGCCTCGGCCACTGGCACGTCGGCGACGGCATGGACCGGCGGGCCGCGCTGGCCCTCGAGATGGCCGGCTACTACCCCCACGACCACCGCGCTCGTCAGCTGCGGGGCCGCTGGGTCGACGACTACGACCTGGTCCTCGCGATGGACGACGGCCACCTCGACGACCTCCGCTCGCAGGCGCGAGCCGCCGGCGACCCGGGTGACCACGTGCGGCTCTTCCGCGACTACGACCCCGTCTCCCCGGGTGGCAACGTGGAGGACCCGTACTACGGTGGGGCCGACGGGTTCGAGGAGGTGCTGGCGGTGGTGGAGCGCACCAGCGAGGAGATCGTGGCTGCGCTGCGCCGCGCGCTGGTGGACCCTCCGACCCCCGGAGACGCGGCTCCATGACCCGTCAGCCCGTCGTCGCGCGGCGCGCCGAGGCCCTCCTCGGCAGCGCCGTCATCGCGACGGCGCCGGTGGCCGGCGGCGACATCTCCACCGCGACCAAGCTGCGCCTCTCCGACGGCACGACCGCCCTCATGAAGACCCATCCGAACCCCCCGGCCGGCTTCTTCGCCGCCGAGGTGCGCGGCCTGCGCTGGCTGGCCGCCGCCGGCGGGGTGGCCGTTCCCGAGGTGCTCGCGGCCGACGACGAGTGCGTGATCCTGCGCTGGGTCGAGCAGGGCAAGCCCGGCGCCGACGCGGCCACCTCCTTCGGCACCGCCCTCGCCGCGACGCACGCCGCCGGCGCGCCGTCGTACGGCGCGGTCGGCGACGCCGGCGACCACCCCGACGGCTTCATCGGGCGGCTCCCGCTCTCCAACGCGACCGCCGGCACCTGGGCGGAGTTCTACGCCGAGCAGCGGGTGCTGCCCTATCTCAAGCTCGGCCGCGACCGCGGCGCGGTCACCCCCGACCAGGCGGTGGCGGTCGAGGCGGTGCTGCCGCGGCTCGGCGCGCTGGTGCCCGAGGAGGGGCCGGCCCGGCTGCACGGCGACCTCTGGAACGGCAACGTCCTCTGGGGCCACGACGGCCACGCCCACGTGGTCGACCCGGCCGCCCACGGCGGCCACCGCGAGACCGACCTCGCGATGCTCTCGCTCTTCGGGCTGCCCCAGCTCGCCAAGGTGCTCGACGCCTACGACGCCGCCGCGCCGCTCGCCGAGGGCTGGCGCGACCGGATGGGCCTGCACCAGCTCCACCCGCTGCTCGTGCACGCCTGCCTCTTCGGCGGCGGGTACGCCGCCCGCGCGGCCGCCGCCGCCGCGGCGTACGCCTGACCTCGCTCACCTCTCAGGCGCCGTTCAGCCACCCGTGACACCCTGGGCGGGTGACCGCCCCGGCCCTCCCCCGACCCAAGGTGCTGGTCGTCGACGACGACCAGGCCGTGCGGGAGTCGCTGCGGCGGTCGCTGGAGTTCAACGGCTACGACGTGGCGATGGCCGCCGACGGTGCGCAGGCGCTGGCCGGCATCGGCACCGCCGACCCCGACGTCGTGATCATGGACGTGATGATGCCCAGGCTCGACGGCATCGAGGCCACCAAGGCGCTGCGCGCTGCGGGCAACGATGTACCGATCCTCGTGCTCACCGCGCGCGACGCCGTGGGCGACCGGGTCGAGGGGCTCGACGCGGGAGCCGACGACTACCTCACCAAGCCGTTCGCGCTCGCCGAGCTGCTGGCCCGGCTGCGCGCGCTGCTGCGCCGCGTGGTGCCCGCCGGTGACGGCGACGACGAGGTGCTGGCGTTCGCCGATCTGTCGATGGACCTCGCCACCCGCGACGTACTCCGCGGCGAGCGCGCGATCGAGCTGACCCGCACGGAGTTCACGCTGCTCGAGATGTTCCTGCGCCGTCCGCGGCGGGTGCTCGAGCGCGCGTTCATCCTCGACGAGGTGTGGGGCTACGACTTCCCCACGACCGCGAACTCGCTCGAGGTCTATGTCGGCTACCTGCGCCGCAAGACCGAGGCCGAGGGCGAGCCGCGGC
>CAZQCA010000276.1:0-4191 GCA_964591845.1 uncultured Nocardioides sp. | reverse complement strand
GACGCTCCTCCATGCACTCCAGGAGCGCGGACTGGGTCTTGGGCGAGGCGCGGTTGATCTCGTCGCCCACCACGATGTTGGCGAAGATGCCGCCCGGCCGGAACTCGAACTCCCGGGTGTTCTGGTTGAAGACCGACACGCCCGTCACGTCGGAGGGGAGCAGGTCGGGGGTGAACTGGATGCGGCGGACCGAGCAGTCGATGCTGCGGGCGAGCGCCTTGCTGAGCATGGTCTTGCCGACGCCCGGGACGTCCTCGATGAGCAGATGACCCTCCGCGAGCATGACCACCAACGCCGACACGACAACGTCGGGCTTGCCCTCGATGACCTTCTCGACGTTCTCGCGAACCCGGTCGGTCACCCGGGTCAGCGTGTCGAGGTCGGCGCCGGCCGAGCCTGGTACTCCCACGTGCGGTCCCTCCGTCTGGTGTAGCCCCGGCCGGCACGGGCGCGAGGGTTGTCGTCCACCGTATGCCGTCAGGCAAGATACGCGCCCCCCGCGGCCCCTTCGACCCCTCCCGCGGTCACGAGTTGCTCACGAATCGGTGACGCCTCCTCTCGTACGCCGCCGCGGCGCGCGCCCGCGCTGCCGCCCCACTTCGCTCCACCTCGGGTTGTCGCAGGTCAGAGCGTCTGCGCCGGACCAGACCGGGCAGAAAACCTGGGCGAATGTGGTTGACGGTGGAGCAAAGTGGGTTAGAGTGGGGCGAAGTGGAGGAGCAGGGGCTCCTCGTCGGATCGAGGCGGTGGCGATGGCGATGTTCGTCGGCACCTACACGCCGAGGCTCGACGACAAGGGGCGGCTGTTCCTTCCGGCGAAGTTCCGAGAGCAGCTCGAGGAGGGGTTGATGGTCACGAGGGGGCAGGAGCGCTGCCTGACCCTCTACTCCCTCGCGGAGTTCGAGCTGCTGACCGAGCGCCTGCGCGAGGCCTCGCTGACCAACAAGAGCACCCGCGACTACGTCCGGATGCTCACGTCGGGGGCCTTCCACGAGGTGCCCGACAAGCAGGGGCGGATCACGGTGCCGCCGCTACTGCGCGGCTACGCCTCCCTGCAGCGCGACGTCGTGGTGATCGGCTCGATGAACCGGGTCGAGATCTGGGACCCCGCCAGCTGGGAGACCTACCTGTCCGAGCAGGAGCAGCGCTTCGCCGACCTCAGCGAGGAGATCTTCCCCGGGATCTGATCGGCCGAACGGCCACTCCCATTCCCACTCCCATTCCCATTCCCATTCCCACCCACCACCGCACCCACCCACCAGCACAACTCCCCACCAGCACAACTCCCCACCAGCACAACTCCCCACCAGCACAACTCCACAAGGACTCGTCGGGCGAGGCTCGTGCCCGCTCCGCTGCCGCCATCTGGGGCCCCTTCCCCGGTTCCAGAGGGCGACTTCCCCACCAGGGGAGCGGGCAGGGACCTGGCCGGACGAGTCGGCACCACCCATCCACGCACCGCACCACGCCACACCCGAGAGCCACAGGGGTCGAGACCATGAGCAGCCTCCCGATGACCGTCCCGGAGCCGGGGCCCGTCGTCGCGGTCGAGCACGCGGGGGCCGCCCCGGTCCGCAGGGTGCGGCACCAGGCGCGCGAGTCCCTGGCCGTGATGGCGCTGTCGGTGGCGATGTCGGGCGGCTTGGCCACCGTGCTCCTGCTGCTCACGGGCGCGGGACGGTAGGTCCGCGGATGACCAGCCCTCAGCACGTCCCGGTGCTCCTCGACCGGGTCGTCGCGCTGCTGCAGCCCGCGCTCGACCACGCCGGGGCGGTGCTCGTGGACGCCACGCTCGGCCTCGGCGGCCACAGCGAGGCGGTGCTCGCCCGGTGCGAGCTCGCGCGCGTGGTCGGCATCGACCGTGATCCGGCGGCCCTCGAGCTGGCGGGTCAGCGGCTGGCGGCGTACGGCGAGCGCTTCACACCCGTCCACGCCGTCTACGACGAGATCCCGGGCGTCCTGGACGACCTCGGGCTGCCCGACGTCAGCGCGGTGCTGTTCGACCTGGGTGTCTCCTCCATGCAGCTCGACGTCGCGGAGCGCGGCTTCGCCTATGCGTCCGACTCCCCGCTGGACATGCGGATGGACCCGAGCAGGGGGCGCACCGCCGCCGACATCCTCAACGGCTACTCCCAGGCGGAGCTGGCCCGGGTGCTGCGCGAGCACGGCGACGAGCGCTTCGCGCGGCAGATCGCGGCCGCGGTGGTCCGCGAGCGGGCCCACGAGCCCTTCACGTCCTCGGCGCGCCTGGTCGCGCTGCTGTACGACGTGATCCCGGCGCCGGCACGGCGCACGGGCGGCCACCCGGCGAAGCGCACGTTCCAGGCGCTTCGGATGGAGGTCAACGACGAGCTCGCCACCCTGCGCGAGGCGGTGCCGGCGGCCCTCGACGCGCTGAGCGTCGGCGGACGCGTGGTCGTGGAGTCCTACCACTCCGGGGAGGACCGGATCGTGAAGCGGATCTTCGCTGCGGCCGCGCGCACCGACGTACCCGAGGACCTGCCGTTCGTGCCCGAGGGCCACGAGCCCCTGCTCCGCCTGATCACCCGGGGCGCGGAGAAGGCAGGACCCGAGGAGGTCGCGCGCAACCCCCGCGCCGCCTCGGTGCGGCTGCGCGGCGCCGAGCGCGTGCGCGCGGGCCGCATCGGACCCGACCGACCCACCCCCACCCGTCGCCACGAGGGAGCCGCCTGATGAGCAGCCCGATCAGCCACCCCCTCGCCGGTCCGGCGGCCGCCGCGCGCCGGATGCCACGGCTCGCGGACGCCGCGCTGACGCGGGCGCGGCTGACCGTGGTGCCGCGGGTGCGCTCACGTGCGCCCCGGGTGCCCTTCGTGCTGCTCGTCTCCGTGCTCCTGGTCGCCGGCGTGGTCGGGCTGCTGATGTTCAACACCTCGATGCAGCAGAGCTCCTTCGCCGCCTCCCGGCTGGAGGACAAGGCGGTGTCGCTGTCGGCCCAGGAGCAGGCCCTGACGATGGAGGTCGAGTCGCTCCGCAACGCCCAGCGCGTCGCCGAGCAGGCCCAGGCCATGGGCATGGTGCTCCCGACGAGCTCGTGCTTCCTGGCGCTGTCGGGTGCCCAGCCCGACTGTCCGGACGCCCCTCCGGCGCAGTCCCTCCAGCTCCGGCCGGCGCCTCCGGTCAGGCCCGCGGTCCTCGACCCCGCCCCGATCGTGGTGCCCGCCGAGCACGACGCCGGAGGCGACCGCCACGGCTCGCACGACCGGAAGAAGTCCGACCGGGGCAAGAACCGGCAGGACACGGGCTCAGCCTCACCCGGCTCGGGCGACACCCGGGGTAGGAATGACGGGAAGCCCGGTCGAGGCCGGTCGGGCGGTTCCGGCCACTGACACCCTCGTCCCGATCAGGAGCTCCCGTGTCGCCTGCACCGCGCCGGCCCCACCGCCCCGTGGCGGCGCGCCGTCCCCGGCGTACGCCGGTGGCTCGCCGCGGCTCGCCCCTGGTCCGGCTGCGGGCCGGCTTCCTCGTGATCGCGATGGTGCTGTCGGTCTTCGCGGCCCGCCTGGTCCAGCTCCAAGGGCTCGACTCCCACGCCTACGCCGAGATGGCGGCCGCGGAGGGCTCCGTCGAGATCGTGCTCCCCGCGACCCGCGGAGACATCCTCGACCGCAACGGCCGGCCGCTCGCCGAGTCGATCGACGGGCTGATGGTGGTGGCCGACCCCAGCACCACCCGCGACCGGGCGCCCGACCTCGCCCGCTTCCTCGCCGACGAGCTCGGCGTCGACTACTTCGACACCCTCGACCGGCTGCGCGCCCCCGACAGCAAGTTCCAGTACATCGCACGCCGGGTGCCCTCGGCGCTCGCCACCGACGTGGTCGACCGGGCCAAGGAGGAGGGCTTCAAGGGCCTCGACACCCGGCGCGACCCGGTGCGCTCCTACCCCGGTGACGACGTGGCCGCCAACCTGGTCGGCTTCCTCGGCACCCCCGACCCGCTCGGCGGCACCCGCCCGCTGGCGGGGCTGGAGCGCACGTTCAACCGCCAGCTCGCCGGGCGCGACGGCACCGCCACCTATCAGGTCGGCAAGGGCTATCGCATCCCGCTGGCCGACAGCACGATCGTCGACGCCGTCGACGGGACCGACCTCCACACCACGCTCGACGCGGACCTCCAGTTCTACACGCAGCGGGTGCTGCGCGAGGCGGTGGAGGACGCCCGCGCCGAGTC
>CAZQCA010000275.1:0-4221 GCA_964591845.1 uncultured Nocardioides sp. | reverse complement strand
ACCGAGACCACCGCCCACGGCGTGGAGGTCATCGGCGGCGCCTGGAAGGGCAAGGCGATCATCATCCTCAACCCCGCGGAGCCGCCGCTGATCATGCGTGACACGGTCTTCTGCCTGTTCAACGACCCAGACGAGGTGCAGCAGGAGGCGATCCGCCGCTCGATCGAGGAGATCGTCGAGCAGGTCGCGGAGTACGTCCCCGGCTACCGGATGAAGCAGGAGGTGCAGTTCACGCGCCTGCCCGAGGGCGAGCCGGTCCACACGCTGCTCGGCAAGGGCGCCGGCGACGTCGAGGTGACCCACAAGGTGTCGGTGTTCCTCGAGGTCGAGGGCGCCGCGCACTACCTGCCGGCGTACGCCGGCAACCTGGACATCATGACCTCGGCCGCCATGCGCACGGCCGAGCACATCGCCGCCAAGCTGCACGAGTCGAAGGCCGAAGCCGAGGAGGTGCCGGCGTGAGCGCCGACGAGACGACCACTGAGCTCTACATCCAGGACGTCACCCTGCGCGACGGCATGCACGCGATCCGGCACCGGATCGATCCGTCCGACGTGCGCAGGATCGTCGCCGCGCTCGACGCCGCCGGCGTCGACGCGATCGAGGTCACGCACGGCGACGGCATCGCCGGCGGCTCGCTCAACTACGGCCCCGGGTCGCACACCGACTGGGAGTGGATCGAGGCTGCGGCCGAGGTCATCCAGAACGCCGTGCTCACCTCGCTGCTGGTGCCCGGCATCGGCACCATCGAGGGGCTCAAGCAGGCCTACTCGCTCGGCGTCCGCTCGGTGCGCGTGGCCACCCACTGCACCGAGGCCGACGTCGCCGCGCAGCACATCGCGACCGCCCGTGAGATCGGCATGGACGTCTCGGGCTTCCTGATGATGTCGCACATGAGCGACCCCGCGTCTCTCGCCCAGCAGGCCAAGCTGATGGAGTCCTACGGCGCGCAGTGCGTCTACGTGACCGACTCCGGCGGACGGCTGCTCATGGACGACGTGCGGGCGCGGATCCGTGCCTATCGTGACGTGCTGCGGCCCGAGACCCAGCTCGGCATCCACGCCCACGAGAACCTCTCGCTGTCGGTCGCCAACTCGGTGGTCGCGGTCGAGGGGGGCGTCTACCGCGTCGACGCCTCCCTGGCCGGCCAGGGTGCCGGCGCCGGCAACTGCCCGATCGAGCCCTTCATCGCGGTCGCCAACCTGCGCGGCTGGTCGCACCGGTGTGACCTCTTCCAGCTCCAGGACGCCGCCGAGGACCTGGTCCGCCCACTCCAGGACCGGCCGGTCCGGGTCGACCGGGAGACGCTCACGCTCGGCTACGCCGGCTCCTACTCGTCGTTCCTGCGGCACGCCGAGAACGCCTCGCAGCAGTACGGCGTCGACACCCGCGATCTGCTGATGGAGGTCGGGCGCCGTGGCCTGGTGGGCGGTCAGGAGGACATGATCGTCGACATCGCGCTGGACATCCTGCGCGCGCAGGAGGGCGTGGCGTCCTGAGCCGGCTGCCCGGTCACGGGGCCGGTGGCACTGCTGACGGGAGGGGTCATGGGCGACGACGTGGAACCGGCTGATAGCTCACCGGACGACTGGGCGCTGATCGTCGCGGTGGCTCACGACTACTTCGAGGGTTGGTTCGACGGCGACGTCTCGCGGATGGAGCGCGCCCTCCACCGCGATCTCGTCAAACGGTCGCCGGGCCAGGACCGGGCCGCCACCCTGGCGAGTGTGACGGCCGAGCAGATGATCGCGTGGACGGGCGAGGGTGAAGGCGTCGCCGTCGCCGCCGGCCTTGCCGACCGCACGATCGAGGTGGACGTGCTCGACGTGAGGCACGACATCGCCTCCGTGTTGGTGCGCTCCGAGCCCTACCACGAGTACCTCCACCTGGTCCGTACGCCGGACGGCTGGAAGATCGCGCACGCACTCTGGTGTCGGCCGTAAGACGAGCCAAAGCTGGACCCGCCGCCTCCTATCTGCGGCGGTGGTAGCGAAGGTCTCCGCTGGGCTGGCGGGTGGTGGTGTAGGCAGGGTCGTGGGCGCGCTGGTGGTGGTGGGAGCAGAGCAGGAGTCCGTCGGTGAGGTCGGTGCGACCTCCGGAGGACCAGGGGTCGGCGGCGTGGTGGGCTTCGCACCAGGCGGCGGGGATGGTGCAGCCCTCGGCCCGGCAGACCCGGTCACGTAGTCGCATCGCCTTGCGCTGAGCGGCGGAGAAGAGACGGCGTTGCCGGCCGAGGTCGAGGATCTCGGAGTCGCCGCCGAGGACGGCGGGCAGGATGCCGGCGGTGCAGGCGAGGCGGCGGGCGGCTGCCGCCGTGATGGTCTCGCCCATCCCCTCGGTGTCGGCCCCTCCCGGCAGGTGCGACCCGACGAGGTCGGCGACGGCCAGGTCGCGGCGCAGGTCGTCGAGCGTGATCGTCACCAGGACCGTGGTGGCGTCGCCACCGTGCAGCGGCAGCCGCATCGGGTCGATCGCCTCCATCAGCTGGCAGAACGCGTCGGCCAGGCGGCGGGGGTAGGGGAGTCGTCGGAGCGGGTCGCTGCCGGACGGCGCGCCGTCACGCTGCTTGCGGGGGTTGGCGAACGCCTCGAGGTAGGTCGCGAGTCTGGTGGCGGCGTCGTCGGGGATCAGCCCCGTCAGCCGGGTGGTGCCGTCGCCGACTCTGCGGAGGGTGAGCCGGCTGCGTCGGTGGGCCTCGGCCTCCAGCGCTGCCAGGCGCCGGGCCTCTGCCGCGTCGGCGACCTGGGGCGCCACGGCATCGAGGATGCGCCGTCCGAGCCGGGCGAGCTCGCGCGGTCCGAACTCCGCCGCATGGCGAATCAGCGTCAGCTCGGCGAGAGCCGCGACGTCGGCGGGCACCCCGTCGGGGAGCCCGTCGAGGGCGCGTGCGACGACCCGGGCCTGAGCGAGCGTGACGGTGCCCTGGCGAAGGGCAGTGGCCAGGTCGGCGTAGGTCCGGTCGAGCGCACGCGCGAGGCGCTCGTCGGCACTGCTGTCCTCGTGACGCACCCGCGCGTGCGCCGACAGCCACTCAGCGACCGAGCGGGCCGCCGTCGTGGCCGCGACGTCGCCCGCATCGGCCATGATCCGCAGCCGGAGCGCGGTGACCTGGGACTCGAGGCGGGTGAGCTCGAGGAGGGCCGACGCCTTGTCCTCGGTGCTCATGAAGACGGGACTGACCTCCGCCACGTCCTTCAGCCTGGCCGCGATGTCGGCGCACGCCCGCAGGATGGGGTGCTCGACGGTGGGTGTGGTCACGGAGCCTCTCCTCGACGACCGTGCGGCCGGACGTGGCAGCACTGGTGGTGGTCGCCGCTCCTGGGGGCCCGGGATCCGGGTCACTTAGACACCCTCGCGGCTGGCGTGGAGACGCTAGATCCGGACCTGGGGTGACCCGGCATTCGCTCCAAAGTGCGTGGCGCCGAGTGTACCCGATTGGTCAAGACTCGTCCAGCCCCTCGTCCACATCCGGAACTGCCGATCGCCTCGTCCGCCCACGGGAAGCGGTCGGGCGGTGCACGATGCCTCCATGGGTATGACCTGGCTGGCGCTCGCGTTGACCACCGATCATGCGGACGAGGTGCGCGCCGATCCGGACTCCGCCTGGGACCTCGTGGAAGAGGCGGAGCCGAACAGCACCACCCTCGACCTCGACAAGATGTGGCACGGCGCCCACTGGATCCTGACCGGCACCGCGTGGGACGCCGCTGGCCCGCTCGGGCAGGTGATCCTCGGTGGGGAGGAGATCGGCGAGGACGGCGGCTACGGGCCCCCCGCCTGCTCGCGCCTCAGCAGGTCGGCGTTGTCTCCGCGGCCCTGCGCGCGGTGTCCTCCGACGACCTGCGCGCCCGCTTCGACCCGGTTGCCATGACCGCCGCGGGCGTCTATCCCGACGTGTGGACCGAGTCGCGGATCCTGGAGGAGTGTCTGCTGCCATCCGTCGACGAGCTGCGCGCGTTCTACACGGCGGCCGCCGCCCGCGGTGCCTGGGTGCTGCAGACCATCGCCTGACCACCCTCGCGGAGGGCCCGTAGGTTGGACCACGTGCCCAACCGCCTCGCCAGCGCTACGTCGCCCTACCTCCTCCAGCACGCCGAGAACCCCGTGGACTGGTGGGAGTGGGGACCCGAGGCGTTCGACGAAGCGCGTCGCCGCGGTGTCCCGGTCCTCCTGAGCGTCGGGTACGCCGCGTGCCACTGGTGCCACGTGATGGCCCACGAG
>CAZQCA010000274.1:0-4242 GCA_964591845.1 uncultured Nocardioides sp. | reverse complement strand
TGGACGACGCCGTCGCGAGCGCCAGCGCGCTCGACGCGATGGTGACCTCGCATCGAACGGGAGAGTGGGTGACCCTGTCATGAGCAACCGGGACGCAGGCTTCGCGGTGGACGCGGGGCCGGAGCTGCAGACGGTGCGGATCGGGCTGATCGGCTGCGGCCGGATCGGTCGGATGCACGCAGGCATCGTGGCCGGCGACGTGCCGGGCTTCGCGCTGACGGCGGTCGCCGATGCGGTGCCCGCGGCCGCGGAGGGCGTCGGCGCGGCGACGGGCGCCCGGGTCCTGTCGATCGGCGAGCTCCTGGCCGCCGACGACATCGACGGGGTGGCGATCTGCTCCAGCACCGACACCCACGTCGACCTCGTGGTCGCGGCGGCCGAGGCCGGCAAGGCGATCTTCTGCGAGAAGCCGGTGAGCCTCGACCTCGACCAGGTCGACCGGGCCGTGGCGGCCGTGAAGGCCGCAGGGGTGCCCTTCATGATCGGCTTCAACAGGCGGTTCGACCCCGGGCACAAGTCCGTCCGCGACGCGGTGGCCGAAGGTGAGGTGGGCGACCTCCACGTGCTGCGGATCACCAGCCGCGATCCCGCCCCGCCGCCTCCGGAGTACGTCGCGGTCAGCGGCGGCATCTTCCTCGACATGGTCATCCACGACTTCGACATGGCGGCCTACGTCGTGGGCAGTGACGTGACCGAGGTCTATGCCCAGGGAGCCGTCCGCGTGGACCCGCGCATCGGAGAGGCCGGCGACGTCGACACCGCCGTCACGGTGCTCACCCACGCCGACGGCACGATCACCACGATCGACAACAGCCGGGAGGCCGTCTACGGCTTCGACCAGCGGGTCGAGGCGTTCGGCTCCGAGGGGATGGCCGTCTCCGACAACCCGGCGCGACACGCCGGCTGGCGACGCAACCGTGCGGCCACGACGGCCGAGCCGCTCCCGTGGTTCTTCCTGGATCGCTACATGGAGTCCTACCGCCAGGAGTGGCGGGCCTTCCACCGCTACGTCGTCGAAGGTGGTGAGTCCCCGTCCGGGATCGAGGGAGCGCGCGCGACCACGGCCGTGGCCCTGGCCGCAGGTCTGTCGCTGCGCGAGAGCCGGCCGGTGCAGGTCAAGGAGATCGGCTGACCATGGCTCGGGTTGCGGTCACCGGGGCGACCGGGTTCGTCGGAGGCACCGTGGCGGCGGTGCTCGCCGGCAAGGGCCACGAGGTCGTGTGTCTCGTGCGTCGCGATCCCGGCGCCGGCTTCCCCTGGCCGACCCGGCTGACCGACACCTCCGACACCGACTCGGTCGCGGCCTCGCTGGAGGGCTGCGAGGCCGTGGTGCACCTGGCGATCATGAACGACTTCCACGGGATGTACGCCGACCGGCGGGCGGCCTACGACGGGTACGTCGGACTCACCCGCCGGGTGGTCGATGCCGCCAACCTGACCGGCACCCGCGTGGGCTACGTCTCCACCGACTGGGTCTTCGACGGCACCGGCCACCTGGTAGCCGAGGACGAGCCGCCCAACCCGGTCAACCTCTACGGCTTCCTCAAGGCCGCCTCGGAGCTGGTGGTGCTCGAGCGCGCGCATGCGGGCTTCGTGGCCAGGGTCGGGGGAGTGCAGGGGCTGCACCAGACTCGGCAGGAGGGGCCGCGCACGCAGGACGTCGGCTTCGGCTACTTCGTGCTGGCGCTGGCCGACGCGCTGCGTGAGGGACGGCGCTTCACGGTGTGGGAGGACCCGGCGATCAACTCGGTGGCGACCCCGATCGTCTCGCCGGAGATCGGCGCTCTGCTCGGCAGGGCGGTGGACCGCGGCGTCGACGGCGTCCTCCACTTCGCCGGCGGCACCGCCGTGACCCGACGCGAGCTGGCGATGGCGACGTGCGAGGTCTTCGAGCTCGACCCGGGGCTGGTCGACTTCGGGCCGCCGCCCGACGAGGCGCGACTGCCCGCCCCGGTCCCTGTCGACACCAGCATGTCCGCCGACGCGACCATGGCGCGGCTCGACACCGTCGCCCGCCCGATCCACGACCAGCTGCGCGCCCTCCGCCGGGAGGCGGAGGCGGGCGGCCCGGTCCCGCTCAGCTAGCGCCGACGGCGCCGGAACTCACGGACGGACCAGGTGGATCTCGAAGCTGTAGCGGCTCGCTGCATACAGGTGGGTGGCGTACTCGACCACCGTGCCGGTGTCGTCGAGGGTCTCGCGCTGCATGGTGAGCAGGGCCGCGCCCCGAGGCTCACCCAGCAGCCTGGCCTCTGCCGTGCTCGCAGGTCGGGCTCCGACCGTCTGCGTCGCGGAGTGCAGATGGACGCCGTTGCGGCGGAGCAGGTCGTAGAGACCGGCCGTCTCCAGTGCCGCACGGTCGAAGTCGACGACGTCGGCGGGCAGGTAGTTCGTCATCTTGGCGATCGGGTTGCCGCGCGCCGACCGCAGCCGCTCGATGTGGACCACGGGGTCGCCCTCGACCAGGGCGAGCCGGCCGGCCACCTCGGCGCCGGCGCCCACGATGTCGAAGCCGAGCACCTCGGTGGTGGGCGCCTGACCTCCGCCGGCCAGGTCGTCGTAGAGGCTGGTGAGCTCCAGCGGGCGGCGAACCTTCGGCTGGACGACCCGGGTCCCGATGCCGCGCCGACGGACGATCAGACCCTTGTCCACGAGGTGCTCCATGGCTCGACGCATCGTGGGGCGCGACACCCCGAGTCGCTCCGCGAGCACGATCTCGTTCTCGAAGAGGGTGCCGGGCGGCAGGGCCCCCGACTCGATGGCGTGCTCGAAGTGCTGAGCCGCCTGGAAGTAGAGCGGGATCGGGCTCGCCCGGTCGATGGCGAAGGCCTGGACCACGCGGTCCACTGCGGCATCTCGGCTGGGCATTTAGTCAGTATGTCAGAACGTACGAACAGATGGGAGATCTTGTCATGACTCACACCCTGCTCTCACCGGAGCGCATCGCCGGTGCTCCCATCTCGTGGGGACTGTGCGAGGTGCCCGGCTGGGGCTTCCAGCTGACCCCCGAGCGCGTGCTCGGCGAGATGCGCGATCTCGGGCTCGCGGCCACGGAGTTCGGACCCCCCGGGTTCCTCGCCACCGACGCCCGGGCGCGTGTCGCGCAGCTGTCCGAGTACGGCCTCGCGGCGGTCGGGGGCTTCTTCGTCGTCCTCCTGCACGACCCGAGCCACGACCCGCTGCCCGGGGTCGACGCCTTCATCGACGAGTGCCTGGCCGCGGACGCAGGGGTCGTGGTGCTGGCCGCCGCGACGGGAGGCGAGGGCTACGACACCCGACCGGTGCTGGACGAGCTGGGCTGGGCGACGCTGCTCGCCAACCTCGACGGGCTGTCGGACCATGCGGCCGCGCGCGGCCTGCAGGCGGTGATCCACCCGCACATCGGCACCATGGTCGAGAACGCTGCGGACGTGCAGCGGGTGCTCGACGGCTCCCACATCGGCCTCTGCATCGACACCGGCCACCTGGCCGCGGCCGGTGCGGATCCGGTGGCGATCGCGCGTGCCCACCCCGAGCGGGTGCGGCACGTGCACCTCAAGGACGTCGACGCCGCGATGGCCGCCAGGGTCGCCGACGGGTCGCTGCCCTTCGGTGATGCGGTCCGCGACGGGATGTTCCGGCCGCTGGGGGAGGGTGACGTCGACATCGCGGGCATGGTCGAGGTCCTCGAGGCGGCCGGCTACGAGGGCTGGTACGTCCTGGAGCAGGATGTGATGCTGCCGGGAGAGCCTTCGGGCTCGGGACCGGTGGTGGACGTGCGGGCGTCGAGGGACTTCCTCACGAGCTGACAGCACCCGGGGTTGTCGCGTCCGGCCATTAGGCAGTATGTTAGGACAAACGATCATCCCGAGGAGCTCGCATGACGACCATCCAGCACTGGGTCTCCGGACAGCCGTACGCCGGTGAGTCCACCCGCACGGCCCCCGTGTTCAACCCCGCGACCGGGCAGCAACAGGCCGAGGTCCTTCTCGGCACGCAGGCCGACGTCGAGGCGGGGATCCAGGCGGCCTGGGACGCGTTCCCCGCCTGGTCGCAGACCTCGGTGAGCGCACGCACCAAGATCATGTTCGCCTTCCGCGAGCTGGTGAACTCCCACGCCGCCCGACTGGCCGAGGCGATCACCGACGAGCACGGCAAGGTGCTGTCGGACGCGCTCGGCGAGGTCCAGCGCGGCATCGAGGTGGTCGAGTTCGCCTGCGGCATCCCCTCGCTGCTCAAGGGTGACTTCTCCGACCAGGTCTC
>CAZQCA010000273.1:0-4244 GCA_964591845.1 uncultured Nocardioides sp. | reverse complement strand
TGGCAGTGGTCCGAGGGCGAGGGCGCCAGCGCCTTGGGCGACCCGGTCTGGGAGGACGACAGCCACCTGCTGCAGGTGCTGGCGCAGGGCCGGCAGGTCGTGATCGCGAGGTTCGGGCTCGACGGGTCGTTCGAGCTCACCGGCGTCGGCGAGCAGGTCGACGACCCGACGCTGACGACCTTGCAGCTGCCGCGGAGGTGACTCCTACGCCACCACGGTGGTGATCGGCTGGGAGGAGTCCGCGGGGAGGTCGAGCGCCGACGGCGCCCGCCCGCGCGCGACCAGCTCGGCACCGAGGGCCGCGATCATCGCGCCGTTGTCGGTGCAGAGCCCGGGGCGGGGCACGCGCACCCGGATCCCGAGCCGGGCGGCCCGCTGCTCGGCCATGGCCCGGAGTCTGCTGTTGGCGGCGACTCCGCCGCCGATGAGCAGGTCGCCGATGCCATGAGCGGTCGCCGCGTCGAGGGCCTTGCGCACCAGCACGTCACAGACGGCCTCCTGGAACGATGCCGCCACCTCGGCCACGGGCACGGGCTCGCCCGCGCGCTCACGGGCCTCGACCCAGCGCGCCACGGCGGTCTTGAGGCCCGAGAACGAGAAGTCGAAACGATGGCGCTCGAGGTCGCGCCGCGAGGTGAGCCCCCGCGGGAAGTCGACGTACGCCGGGTCGCCCTCGCGCGCCGCGCGGTCGATGTGCGGACCGCCCGGGAAGGGCAGCCCGAGCAGCCGGGCCACCTTGTCGAACGCCTCGCCGGCGGCGTCGTCGATCGTCGACCCCAGGGGCTCGACGCCGACGGTCACGTCCTCCACCCGGAGCAGGCTGGAGTGCCCGCCCGAGACGAGAAGCGCCAGGCAGGGCTCGGGCAGCGGACCGTGCTCCAGCTGGTCCACCGCGACGTGTCCGGCCAGGTGGTTGACGCCGTAGATCGGCCTGCCGAGTGCCAGGGCCAGGGCCTTGGCCGCCGCGACGCCGACCATCAGGGTGCCGGCGAGCCCCGGGCCGCTGGTCACCGCGACCGCGTCCACGTCGTCGAGCCGGATGCCCGCGGTCGTCGCCGCGCGCTCGAGGGTCGGCACCATCGCCTCGAGGTGGGCGCGGCTGGCCAGCTCCGGCACCACGCCGCCGAAGCGGGCGTGCTCGTCGACGCTGCTCGCGACCGCGTCGGCCAGCAGGGTGCGGCCGCGCACGATGCCGACGCCCGTCTCGTCGCAGGAGGTCTCGATGCCGAGCACGAGGGGGCCGTCGTCCACGCGGCCATTGTGCCGGGTGCACGTGGACGATCGGTCAGACTGGGCCGGTGCTCGACTCCCCGGAGGCGCTCGCCGCGGCCCTGGCCGCGGTCGGCTGCGTGGCGCCCGAGGACGAGGCGGCCGTGCTGCTCGCGACGACCCGCGACCCGGCCGTCCTGGCCGGCCTCGTGGAGCGCCGCGCGGACGGCGTGCCGCTCGAGGTGCTCGTCGGGTACGCCGACTTCGCCGGCGTCCGCGTGCGCGTCGCAGCGGGCGTCTTCCTGCCCCGGCCCCGGTCGAGCCTGCTGGCCCGGACCGCCGTGGCGAGAGCGGCCGCCGCCGCGGCCCCGGCGGTGGTGGCGGACGTCTGCTGCGGCACGGGGGCGCTGGCCGCGGTCGTGGCCTCAAGACTGCCGGACGCCCGCGTGGTGGCGTGCGACCTGGACCCCGCCGCGGTGGTGTGCGCCCGCGACAACGGCGCGACCTACGGCTTCGAGGTCGCGGCGGGCGATCTGTGCGCCGCACTCCCCCGCGAGCTGCGCGGCCGGGTCGACGTGATGGTGGCCAACGTGCCGCACGTGCCGACCGGGGAGCTGCCGCTGATGCCGCGGGACACCCGCGCGCACGAGCCGGCTCTCGCCCACGACGGTGGCCCCGACGGGCTGGCGGTCCTGACGCGGCTCGCGGGTCAGGCGCCGGACTGGCTGGCGGCCGGCGGGGTCCTCCTGGTCGAGCTGGCCGACCGCCAGGTCGAGGATGCGACGTCGGCCCTGGTCGGGCGCGGCTACGTCGTCGCTGTGGTGCGCGACCCCGAGGAGCGCACGAGCGTGCTGATGGCGGAGCGTGATCAGAGGTCGAGTGCGAGCACCAGCGCGTCGGACCCGTCGCGGTAGTAGCGCGGCCGGCGATCGATCTCGACGAAGCCGACCGCGTCATAGAGCGCCCGCGCGGCCTCGTTGGAGTCGGCCACCTCGAGCAGCATCCGCAGGGCCCGGGCCCGCTTGGCCTCGCGCGCGGCGGCGGCCGTCAGGGCGGTGGCCAGGCCAGCCCGCTGCCGGTCGGGACGCACGCCCAGCCGGAGCAGGTCGGCGGTGTCGCCGACGACCAGCGTCACGGCGTACGCCGCCAGGCGCACCGGTGCGTCGTCCTCGGCCGCGACCTGGACGATCCGCCCGGTGCCCTGCAGCTCGGCGACGACCTGCTCCCGCGACCAGGCCTCGTCGCCGAAGAGCACCTCCTCGAGCGCGAGGATCTCGTCGAGGTCGTCGTCGGTGGCGGGACGGATCATGAGACCGGCTTGGGACGATGGGGCTCGGCGGCGTCGGGGCGCCGGAGGTAGAGCGGCTCGGGGGGCAACGGAGCGGCGCCCCCGGCGAGCAGTCTCGCGAGCCAGGCGGCGCCGGGACGCAGCGGGAGGCGCCCGTCGGGGAACGCCTCGGGATAGAGGGCTGCCCCCTCACCGACGACCGGCCCGGAGCTTGCGACGTCGGCCGGGCGCGCTACGGCGGGGCCATCGACCCGGGCGCCGCTCTCGTCGTACGCCGCGAGGTAGACCTCCTTGCGACGGGCGTCGGTGGCCACCTGGAACGACCCGTCGACCGCGCCCGTGGCCACCGCCTCGGCGGCGAGCAGGTCGAGGCTGCACACGCCGAGGACGGGGACGTCGAGCACGAAGCCGAGCGTGCGCGCGGTCACCAGCCCGACCCGGAGGCCCGTGAACGGGCCCGGACCCACGCCCACCCCCACCGCGGTCAGGTCGCGCCGGTCGACCCGCGCCTCGGCGAGCACCGACTCGACCAGCGGCGCGAGCTGCTCCGCGTGGCGCATCGTCTGCTCCGACGCACGCTCGGCGAGGACGGTCGGTCCCTCGGCGACGGCCACGGTGACCCGCGGAGTCGCGGTGTCGAACGCCAGCAGCACGGGACGAGGGTAACCCGGTGCGACCTCAGCCGACCCAGCGTGGCCCGAAGCCCCGCACGATGACCCGGCGCGGGTCGAGCGGCAGGCCGTCACCGTCGGCGCCGGGGCCGGTGGTGCCGGCCGTCTCGTCGCCCACCGACCGCTCGATCCGCACCTCGAGCCACGAGTCGGCCAGCGTCTCGGCCATGCCCTCACCCCACTCGACGACCGTCACCGAGTCCTCGAGCGAGGCGTCGAGGTCGAGGTCGTCGAGCTCGGCGAGCCCGCCCAGCCGGTAGGCGTCGACGTGCACCAGCGGCGGCCCGCCGGCCGGCGCCGGGTGCACCCGCGCGATCACGAAGGTCGGAGAGGTGACCTCACCGCGCACGCCGAGCCCCGCGCCGAGCCCCTGGGTCAGCGTCGTCTTGCCGGCGCCCAGCCCCCCCGCAAGCACGACCAGGTCGCCGCGTCGCAGCTCCCCCGCCAGCCGTCGTCCCAGGGCGCGCATCGCCTCGCCGTCCGGCACGTCGTACGCCGTCGCGAGACGCCGCCGCAGCTCGACGTAGGGGGTCGCCCGGCGCACCTCGGCGAAGCCGCGCGCCTCCCAGAACGCGACCGTGGACGGCAGCTCCTCGCGCGCGAGCACGGCGACCTCGTCGGTCTCGACCACGTCGAGCGCCGCGACGACCAGCGCCCGCGCCACTCCATGGAGTCGGGAGCCGGGCACCACCCCGAACCGGCGCAGGTAGGTCACGTCGTCCTGGGGGTCCAGCACGACCGAGCCCACCGCCACTCCGTCCTCGACGGCGAGCAGACCGCCGCCCCCCGACAGCGCCGTCGCCAGCGTCTCGGCGGTCTCGGCCAGGGCGTCCGCCGGTGGGTCGAGGGCGGGGCGGGAGGCGAAGGCGGCGCGGACCACGCCCAGCATCTCCGCGGCGGCCTCCGGACCGACGCGCCGCACGTGCAGGCTCATCCGGTGGCCGCCGCGTCCAGGGCCGTGGTGAAGAGCTGGCTGAGCTCGGCGTTGACGTCGGCGGGCCGTTCGAGGATCACCATGTGCCCGGCCCCGTCGCACTCGAGCAGGTCCGACCCGTGGATCTTGGCGTGAAGCTTGC
>CAZQCA010000272.1:0-4324 GCA_964591845.1 uncultured Nocardioides sp. | reverse complement strand
ACAACCTCCCTGCGGCCGGCTCCCGACCGGACCTGCTGGTCACCGGCGCGGTCCACGACCCGCGGGTGATGGTGCGGGAGCCCGCGAAGTGGGTGGCGGCGCTGCGGGCCGGCGACCCGGAATGGTCGCCGCGCTGTCTGTTCCGCTGCGAGACCGGGGCGGGCGCGCACGTCGGTCCGTCCGGGCGCTTCGGTCACCTCGACTACGAGGCCGAGGTCTATGCCTGGCTGATCGACCGCCTGGGACTGCCGCACGAGGCGCGGGCATGAGCGACCTGCGCGACGAGGCGCTCCGGGTCGCCCGGGACCTGATCCGGATCGACACCACCAACGGCAACGAGACCGAGGCGGCCGCCTACCTCCAGGACTACCTCGCCTCGGCCGGTGTCGAGGCGGACGTCGTGGCGAGAGACCCGGCGCGCGGCAATCTGGTGGCGCGGTGGCCGGGCGCGGGCGACGCGCCGTCGCTCGCGTACGTCGGCCATCTCGACGTGGTGCCTGCCGACCCGCGCGACTGGACGCACCCGCCGTTCGAGGCGGTCGTCGACGACGGATGGCTCTTCGGCCGGGGCGCGGTCGACATGAAGAACGAGGTGGCCGCCCGCTGCGTCGCCGCGGCCGAGCTCGCCCGATCCGGCTTCCGCCCGCGTGGCGACCTGTGGCTGCTGATGGTCGCCGACGAGGAGGACGGCGCCGACGACGTCGGCATGCGCTGGCTGCTCGAGTCGCGACCCGACATCAGGCCCGCCCTGGCGGTCAACGAGGGTGGGGGCCAGCGGCTGCCCCTCGCGGACGGCCGCACCGTGCTCACCCTCTCGATCGGGGAGAAGGGCACGCAGCCCGTGCGGGTCACGGCCCTGGGCGAGGCCGGTCACGCGTCGATGCCGACGCTCGGTGACAACGCGGTGCCCAGGCTGGGAGAGCTGCTCCGCAGGATCGGTCCCGGGCTCGCCGACCCGGCCGAGTCCCCCCTGCTCGACGCCACCCTGGAGGCCCTGGGCGTCGCGGGCGCGAGCCTCGAGGCGCGGCTCGCCGCCGCCCTGCCCCTGCACCCGAGCTTCCCCGCCGCGCTCCCGCCGCTCGCGGGCACGACGATGGCGCCCACGCTGCTGACCGGGTCGGCTGCCCGCAACGTGATGCCCGCCCGGGCCTCGGTCGACCTCGACTGCCGGGTGCTGCCCGGCGCGTCCCCCGACGAGGTGCTGGCCGCGGTGCGCGCCCGCCTCGGCGACCTCGAGGAGGGCGTCGACTACGACCTGGAGCTGCCCGAGCCGATGGTCCCGGGCTCCGTCTCGGCGCCCGACGCCGCGCTGCCCGGGGCCGTCGCCGCGTGGCTGGAGGAGGTGGAGCCGGGCGTCGGTGTGCTGCCGGTGCTCTGCACCGGCTACACCGACTCGTCGTTCCTGCGTGCTGCGGGGGACACGGCGGCGTACGGCTTCAGCCCTTTCCGCTCGACGCCGACTGAGGTGCTCGACGCCGGCTACCACAACGCCGACGAGAGGGTGCACGTCGACGACCTGCTGCTCTCGGTGGAGTTCCACGTGGACCTGGCGCGACGGCTGCTGGGCTGAGCCGGCCGCCTGTCGGAGCCGACCCTTTACCCTGACGCCATGGCGTACGACGCGGAGCTCGCAGACCGGCTGCGGGATCACCTGACGGGGCAGGCCGGGCTGAGCGAGAAGAAGATGTTCGGCGGAGTGGCGTTCCTGGTCCACGGCCACATGGCCGTGGGCGCGAGCAGCCAGGGCGGCCTGCTGCTGCGCTGCGACCCCCACGACACCGACACGTGGTCGGCCGAGCCCCATGTGGAGCCGTTCGAGATGCGCGGGAAGGCGATGACGGGATGGCTCCGGGTCGACCCGGCCGCCGTCGACACCGACCAGCAGCTGACGCGCTGGGTCGAGGTCGGCGTCGCCTACGCCGAGTCGCTGCCGCCCACGTGATCAGCCGCCGAGGAAGCTGAGCCGCACCTCGCGCACAGCGTTGTCGACGTTGAGATCGACCAGGCAGATGCTCTGCCAGGTGCCGAGAGCCAGCCGGCCGCCGACCACCGGCACCGTCGCGTACGGCGGCACGAGCGCCGGCAGCACGTGCGAGCGGCCGTGGCCCGGACTCCCGTGCCGGTGTCGCCATCTGTCGTCCGCCGGCAGCAGGTCGCGCAGCGCCGCCAGCAGATCGTCGTCGCTGCCCGCCCCGGTCTCCAGGATCGCCAGCCCGGCCGTGGCGTGCGGGACGAACACGTGCAGAAGCCCGTCGCCTCTGGCCGCGGCGTACTCCTGGATGCGGGCGGTGAGGTCGAGCACGACCTCGCGGTCGCCGGTGCGCACTGTGAGCGTCTGGGTGTCCACGCCTCCATCCTGCCCAACCGGAGAGACGCCAGCGGCCGCCGAGCATGGGGTCTCGGCGGCCGCTGTGTGCGGTGGTGCTGCCGTGGGGGCCCGTCAGACGGGCGCCCGCACGGCCGCGGTCACCGCAGCACGGGGTGCTTGCGGACCAGGCCCGTCCTGGCCCAGGCCTTGCCGGCACCCCAGGTGTCGCCGGCCAGCGTGAGCGCCAGCACCGCCACGCTCACGGCGCCGAGGATGTGGTCGTCCAGCACCGGGTTGTTCTCGGGGAGCAGCGCCACGGTCCACATCATCACGTAGAGGACGAAGCCCGCCACGCCCGCGACCCGCATGCCGATGCCGAAGGTCAGCGCGAGGCCGATGCCGAGCAGCGCGAGCATGAACAGCCAGTTCACCCAGGCGTCGCCGGCGAGGCTGTTGTAGAAGTCCTTGAACGGGCCCTTGGCGCCGAACTTGAGGAAGCCCATCGTGGGGTTGCCGTCGTGGATCCAGGCGGCGGGGCCGAACCGGTCCACCGTCTCCACGCCGGCCTCGTCGACCGAGCGTCCGGTCGCGAAGCCCAGGGCGAGCAGCTTGTCGAAGAAGGCCCACAGGAAGGTGAGGCCGAAGGCGATGCGCAGGACGGCCAGCGCCTTGCGGGCCGTCGCGTGGGTGACCACCTCGTCCTGGAACAGGACGTGGTCGGTCCCGGTGGGGGTGACGGTGGCGGTGTTCATGGTTCCTCCAGGGTGTCCGCCGGGTTCTCCGGCTTTGGTTGACTCCTCAACCATCTGCCCGTCGGACCTCCGACTGCCAGCGTTTGACTGGTGTGTCACAGGTGACGCTCGAGACACCCCGGCCCAGGCGAATGTGAACCAGTTCACAAGGGCCGTGCGGACCGAGTCACCCGACCAGTGACCGCACCAAGAGGGCCGCGGCCGAGAGGGCGCAGACCGCCAGGATCGCCCGGCGTACGGCGGCCACGGGCAGCCGTTCGCGCAGCGGCACGGCGACCGCGAAGCCCACCAGCAGCGAGGGCGAGAGCGCCAGGGAGAGCCACAGGTAGCGGGCCTCGAGCTGTCCGCCGACGCCGAGGCCGACCAGCGACAGACAGGCGCCGATGACGAAGTACGCCGCCAGCGTGGGCCGTACGACGGTCGGCGGCCGGTGCTGGTAGAGCAGCGCGAGCGGCGGGCCGCCGATCGACGTCGCGGTGCCGGTGACCCCCGAGACGAAGCCGGCCACGGGCAGCGTCGCGCGGTTCACCGGCAGCATGACGGTGCGGGCGGTGAGTGCGACGGCGACCAGCACCATGAGCGCCACGGCGATGCCGATCTCGCGTGCCGAGAGCGTCGCCACCACCATCACGCCGACGACGGTCCCGAGCACTCTCGCCGGCACCGCCCAGACCAGTCCCCGCCAGTCGACGCCGCGGTGCTCGTGAGCCAGGGTGGCGGCTGCCATCGCGGCCGCCAGCCACAACAGCAGCTCGGGCACGGCCTCGGGCATGACCAGGGCGGCCACCGGGGCCGCGACCAGTCCGAGTCCCAGCCCGATGGTGCCCTGCACGGCCGCGCCCGCGACGAGGGCGACGGCGAGCACGACCACCGCCCCGGCGGAGACTCCCAGCACGGCGGGAGTCCCTCAGGGGGCGCCGGTCAGCCGCGCAGCAGGTTGCGCAGCACGAACTGCATGATGCCGCCGTTGCGGTAGTAGCCGGCCTCGCCCGGGGTGTCGATCCGCACCACCGCGTCGAACGCGACGTCGCCGGCGGTGACCCGCACTGTCCGGGGCGTGGTGCCGTCGTTGAGGGCGGTGATGCCGGTGAAGGAGAACGTCTCCTCGCCCGTCAGCCCGAGCGACTCCGCGGTCTCCCCCGCCGGGAACTGCAGCGGAAGCACCCCCATGCCGATCAGGTTGGAGCGGTGGATGCGCTCGTAGGACTCGGCGATGACCGCCTTGACGCCCAGCAGCGCGGTGCCCTTGGCCGCCCAGTCACGG
>CAZQCA010000271.1:0-4325 GCA_964591845.1 uncultured Nocardioides sp. | reverse complement strand
GCGCGAGGCCGTGACCGCGTTCGGGCGCGGCGAGTGCTTCGTCGAGCAGTACCTCGACCACCCGCGCCACGTGGAGACCCAGTGCCTCGCCGACCAGCACGGCAACGTCGTGGTCGTCTCGACCCGTGACTGCTCGCTGCAGCGTCGCCACCAGAAGCTGGTCGAGGAGGCGCCCGCGCCGTTCCTGTCCTCGGCGCAGGTCGAGCAGATCTACGCCGCCTCCAAGGCGATCCTCCGCGAGGCCGGCTACGTCGGCGCCGGCACCTGTGAGTTCCTGGTCGGCAAGGACGGCACGATCTCCTTCCTCGAGGTCAACACCCGGCTCCAGGTCGAGCACCCGGTGTCGGAGGAGGTCACCGGCCTCGACCTGGTGCGGGAGATGTTCCGGATCGCCGCCGGCGAGGAGCTCGGCTACGACGACCCCGAGGTGGTCGGGCACTCGATCGAGTTCCGCATCAACGCCGAGGACGCCGGCCGCGGCTTCATGCCCGCACCCGGCACGCTCACCCGGTGGGCGCCGCCCAGCGGGCCCGGCGTACGCGTCGACGGGGGCTATGAGGCCGGCCAGACGATCCCGGGCTCCTTCGACTCCCTCATCGCCAAGCTCGTGGTGACCGGCCGCGACCGCACCCAGGCGCTGGAGCGCTCGCGCCGGGCGCTCGCGGAGGTCGAGGTCGACGGCATGCCGACGGTGATCCCGTTCCACCGCGCCGTCGTCGACGACCCGGCGTTCGTCGGCGACGGCGAGCGGTTCGGCATCTACACGCTCTGGATCGAGACCGACTTCGACAACCAGATCGCGCCGTACGCCGGGGCGGCGGGCGAGCCGGCCGAGGAGGACGAGCGGCAGAAGGTCGTCGTCGAGGTCGGCGGCCGGCGGCTCGAGGTCGTGCTCCCCGGTGGGCTGAGCGGGCTCGGCGGCGGCGGCGCCTCCTCCGGCCCCCGGAAGCCGGCCCGGCGCGCCGCCGGCAAGGCGGCCGCGGCCGCCTCCGGCGATGCCGTGAGCTCCCCGATGCAGGGCACCATCGTCAAGGTCGCCGTCGCGGAGGGCGACGTCGTCGAGGCGGGCGACGTGATCGTGGTGCTCGAGGCGATGAAGATGGAGCAGCCGCTCAAGGCCCACAAGGCCGGCACGGTCACCGGGCTCGCCGCCGAGGTCGGTGCGATCGTCGGCAACGGCGCGGTGCTGTGTGAGCTGAAGGGCTGACCGCCCCGGCGGCGTGGCCGCTGATCCCGCCGGCGGCGCGGCCGCTGGCCTGCGCGCCCAGCGGGGCGCCGGCCTCACGATTGTGCGAAGACTGCAGCCCGGGGGCGGGATTTTTTGACGTTTGGGCTCAAACGTCAACTCTGGGCGCTCAGCGCAGCACCGACAGCACCGAGGAGTAGTCATCGGTCCAGCGGACCTGGCGGGACTCGTCGATCGGCCGCCAGCGGTCCGACGACCCGAGGACCCGGTCGACCGTGGCCTGGTCCGGCGCCATCACGACCCAGACGGAGCGCTGGGCATAGGGCCCGGACGCCCCGTCGCCGAAGCCGGCCGCCCAGCCCAGTCGCTGGGCCGCCGACGACAGCACCGGCTCGAGGTCGAAGGACCGGTTGCTGATGTGGACGGCGATCGCACCGCCGGACTTCAGCAGCCTGGTGTAGCCCTCCATCGCCTCCTCGGTGAGGAGGTGCACCGGGATCGAGTCGGAGCTGAAGGCGTCGAGCACGAGCAGGTCGGCGGACGCGTCGGGCTGCTCGGCCAGCAGCAGCCGCCCGTCGCCGACCAGCGTGTCGACGCGCGCGGGACTGTCCGAGAGGTAGGTGAACAGGTCGGGGTCACGCGCGATGTCGACGACCGCCTGGTCGATCTCGATGAACGTGTAGTGGTCGCCCGGCCGGCCGTACGCCGCGATCGTGCCGGCGCCGAGGCCGACGACGTCGACGTCGCGCGGCCCGAGCGTCTCGAAGATGTCGCCGAGGGGTGTCTCCTCGGCGAAGTAGGCCATCGGGGTGTCGCGCAGCGCCGGGTCGAGGAGCTGCCGGCCGTGCGACGTCGTGCCGTGCACGAACTGGCGAGTCGTGTCGTCCTCGAGGACGCGGTAGGAGCCGTAGAAGGTCCGCTCGTTGTGCAGCGACACCGACGTCAGGCCGACGGTCACGCCCACGGCCATGGCCAGCAGCCCCACCGCCAGCGCGCGGGGCCGGGTGGACAGGAGCCAGCCGATGCCGGCGGCACCGGCCACGAGAAGCGCGACGGTCCACGCTCGCTCCTCGCCGTACCGGATGAAGAGGCCCGTTGCGGCCGCGATGCCGATCATGGCCACCAGCGCGGACGCCACCCCGCCGGCGACCGGGTGGTAGCGCCCCCGGCGCCGGGAGACGACGCCGAGCAGCAGGAGCGGTACGCCGGCCAGGGCCAGCGGGAACTCCATGACCGTGGTGAAGACGACCGGAGCCAGCAGCCCGTTGACCAGGCCACCGGCAGCGCCGCCGGTGGCGATCACGATGTAGAAGAGCGTGAGGTGGTCCGGCGCGGGCCGGTCGGCCGCGAGGCGGGCGTGGGCGGCGTACCCGACGAGCGCCAGCGTGCCGAGGTCGACCGCCAGCGTCACCGGCAGCGGCAGGTGGTTGTTGCTCGCGAGCGAGACGCTCGAGACGAACGCCGCCGCCACCGCCAGCCTGGTCGCCGTCAGCGGCACCCGGCGGCTGGTGCGGCCGAACGCGAGGACGAACGTGGCCAGGTAGATCGAGAGCGGCACCACCCACAGCAGCGGGATCGGGGCCACGTCGGTCGACAGGTGGGCGGTCACGGCCAGCGACAGCGTCGACGGCAGGAAGGCCAGCAGGCCCCACACCAGCATCCGACGTCCGGTGGGCCGCGGGGTGAGCTCGGCCGGTCCGGCGGACACGGCTGCGGCGGAGCCGCGCGCGGCCACGACGCCGCACAGGAGCGCCAGCACGGCGAAGCCCACGAACGCCCAGGACCAGGCGACGCGCTGCTCGCTGAGGGTCAGGTGGGGCTCGACCAGGAACGGGTAGGCCAGCAGACCGCCGAAGCTGCCGAGGTTGCTGGCGGCGAACAGGAAGTAGGGGTCGTCGGCCCGGGGGCCGCCGGTCCAGGAGTACCACCGCTGGACGAGGGGACCCGTGGTGGACAGCACGACGTAGGGCAGCGCGACCATCAGCAGCAGCGTCTTGAGCAGCCACAGGGCCGGCGAGCTGTCCGCCGGAGGTACGGCGTCGGTCGGCACCGCGATCGGCAGCAGGGCCAGCGGGAGCAGGAGGGCCACCACGTGGGCGCGCGGCTGCCACCGCCTGCCGAGCCGGCTGGTCGTCAGGTGGGTGTAGCCGTAGCCGACCAGCAGCAGCACCTGGAAGAACAGGGAGGCCGTGCTCCACACGGTCGAGGAGCCGCCGTACGACGGCAGCAGCAGGCGGGCGACCAGCGGCTGCACCATGAACAGCAGGCCGGCCCCCAGGAACGTCGTCGCAGTGAACAGCGCGGGCACGCCCCAGGACGCGGGGCGAGGCGCGGGGGCCTGCTCCGCGGAGACAGCGGGCTCGAGGGTGGTGGTCATGGTCCGTCCAGGTCGTGGCGGCTGGTCTAGCCGGGTCGTCGTCAGGCTAGGTGGTGCGTGCGCCCCGCGAGAGCGGAATGAGGAAACTCAGGAGCCTGGCCCCCCGATGGCTGAGGAGGCGCCGCAGGCGCCGTCTCGAAACCATCACCCCAGGTGGTGGAGGAGGCGCCGCAGGCGCCGTCTCGAAACCACCACCCCAGGTGGTGGAGCAGGCGCCGTCTCGAAACCATCACCCCAGGTGGTGGAGGAGGCGCCGCAGGCGCCGTCTCGAAACCACACGTCCAACGGCCGACACCACCGCTGTCCACAGGCGTAGATTCGAGGGGTTCCGGGTGTTGCGCGCGGGGTAGACCCCCGGCATGGCCTGGGTCTACATCCTCGAGTGCCGCGACGGCTCGTTCTACGTCGGCAGCTCCACCGACCTCGAACGCCGCGTCGAGCAGCATCAACGGGGCCTCGGCGCGGCCTACACCCGCCACCGTCTGCCCGTTCGCCTCGTCTGGTGTGCCGAGTTCGCCCGTGTGGATGAGGCGTTCTGGTGTGAGAAGCAGATCCAGGGTTGGAGCCGGAACAAGCGGCTCGCCCTGATCGAAGGGCGCTTCGAGGACCTCCCCCACCTGGCCCGACGACGAGGAGACTTCACCTGAACGGGGTGGTTTCGAGACGGCTGCTCCGCAGCCTCCTCAACCACCGCGCGCCACCCCAGGCGATGGAGGGTTCGAGACGGCTGCTCCGCAGCCTCCTCAACCACGGCGCGCCACC
>CAZQCA010000270.1:3890-4332 GCA_964591845.1 uncultured Nocardioides sp. | reverse complement strand
CCACCTGGCCACGGCGTACCTCCACCGCTCCGCCGACCTGCTGTCCCGCATGGCTGTGCTCCTGGGCCGGGACGAGGCCGCCCAGCGCTACCGGGACCTGGCTGAGGGCGCTCGCGATGCATGGCAGGTGGAGTACCTCGGCGAGGACGGGTCCGTGATCCGGTATGACCAGGCGACCCTGGTCCGGGCGCTGGCGTTCGGGCTGGTCCCGGACGAGGCCCGAGCCGCCGTCGCCGACCAGCTGGTCGCTGCCGTCCGGGCGGCGGACGGCCACCTCACGACCGGCTTCCTGGCCACGCCGCTCCTGCTCCCGACGCTGGCCGACGCCGGTCACGGGGGTGTCGCCTACGAGCTGCTGTTCCAGGACACGCCACCCGCATGGCTCCCGATGATCGACCAGGGCGCGACCACGGTCTGGGAGTCCTGGGAGAAGTTCGACGCC
>CAZQCA010000270.1:0-3864 GCA_964591845.1 uncultured Nocardioides sp. | reverse complement strand
GGTCATCCACTTCCTGCACACCCACACCGCCGGTCTCCAGCCCCTCGACCCGGCCTACCGCCGCTTCCGGGTGGCCCCCCGGCCCGGCGGCGGGATCACCTCCGCCGATGCGGCCCTCGACTCCCCCCACGGCCGGATCGAGGTCACCTGGCACCAGGACGACACCGGTGGCACGACCATCGAAGTCCTGGTGCCGCCGGGGACGTCGGCCGAGATCGACCTCCCCGACGGCCAACACCACGCCGCGGGGCCGGGCCGATGGCACGGCCACTGGACCTCGCCGGCCGCACCCCCGGCCAGCCCTGTCGGCCCATGACGCTCCGCTGCGAGATCGATGCCGGTGTGGCGGTGGCCACGATCGACCACCCACCGTCGAACCTCGTGGACGGCCCGTTCTTCATCGCGCTGCTCGACCTGCTGGCCGCCCTCGAGGCGGACGACGCCGTCCGCGTACTCGTCCTACGCAGCGCGGACCCCGACTTCTTCTTGATGCACGGCGATGTCGACATGCTCAAGGACCTCGCCCCGCCCTACGCTGAGGTCGCAGAGCCGAACATCGCGGCCGCCACGTTCGGGCGCCTGAAGACGGGACGCCTGGTCACCATCGGACTGCTCGACGGATTTGCCCGAGGGGGAGGGTGCGAACTGCTCTGCGGTGTCGACCTGCGCTTCGGTTCAGAACGAGCCATCGTCGGCCAACCCGAAGTGGCACTCGGGATCATCGCCGGCGCGGGCGGCACGACCAGCTGGCCGGCTGTGGTCGGCCGCGGCCGCGCCCTCGACATCCTCCTGACCGGCCGAGACGTCGCGGCCGAGGAACTGTTCGCCATCGGTTGGCTCGATCGACTGGTCCCCTCGGCCGACCTCGATCCGACGGGGCTCGACGTCGCTCGGTGGATCGCAGCGATGCCGACCGAGGCCGTCGCCGCGATCAAACGGGTCGTCGACGCACCCCCCGATCAGGCGCTCGTCGTCGAGAGCAACGCCGTCGCCCAACTCCTCGCGACCGGCGGTCACCGCGGTCGGATGCTGCGCTTCCTGGCCGCCGGTGGCCAGACCCGTGAGGCGGAGACGACACACATGGCCGAGGTCCTCGACGCAGTGATCGAGGACGGAAAACGGGGCGGTCGCTAACCCCTCGCAGGGTCAGCCCAGCTGCAGGATCTCGATCTGGTTGCCCCAGGGGTCGAGCAGGTCGACCGACGCCGCCTCCTGCCCCCCGGGCGCACCCTCGAAGGACTGCTGGTGGGTGGCGCCGTTGTCCACGGCGAGGGCCTCCGCCTCGTCCAGTTCGGGGACCTGGATGAGGAACTGGGCGTTCCAGGCGTCGGCCTCGTCGGGGTCGTCCTCGATGAGGATGAAGCCCGGCCCGTCGGTCATCGTCATCACCCGGATGCCGTCACCGAGTTCGATCGCACGCGTGGCGCCGAACACGGTCGTGTAGAAGGCCTCGCCGACGTCGATGTCATCGACGTGGAGCTTCAGCATGATGATCTCCCCCGATGCCCCGTTCGGGTCGGCCGGGGTGGACGAGGGCGTCGTCAGGTCGGGGATGCTCATCTGGACGACACTCGTGCTCGGCGCGACCTCCGAGGTCGCGGGGGCCGAGGCGTTCGGCTCCTCGGCGTCGTCGTCGGCTGCGCCGCAGCCCACAGCCAGGAACACGAGCATCGTCAGGAACGCCGCAATCCTTTGCATACCTGCTGTCTAGTTGATTTTGAACAGGTGTTCAACTCTTGCTGGTGCAGCGGTCAGACTGATCGACACGGTCAGCCCCGGGTGCCGGGCGGGACGCCGTCAGGCGCAGGCCGGGGCGGCCGTGAACGGGGCGTGGCCCCCGATGTCCGAGGCCGATGCCGTCCGCAGGATCGTCTCGGCGTCACTGCACAAGAGAAACCCTTCGTCGACCGCAGCGTCGGTGGCCGCCCGCAGCTCTTCGACATAGTGCTGGTGGGTCGGGTAGAGCTCGGCGATGCGCTCCGGAGACAGCGGTGTCGTCGTCCCGGCCGAGATGCAGGCCTCCCCTTGGTAGGCGACCACCGGGACATCGATGATCGGAGAGCGCAGGCCGCCGACGGCATTGCCGTCAGGATCCCGCAGGAGCGTGCCCGACGGGTCATCGGGCACTGGGCTGGCCCGCTCGGCCCGGGGTGCCGCGGGAGCCGGAACGCCGGTCTCCAGCCATCGGTGGATGGCGGCCAACGCGGCGGTCAGGGTGAACCGTCGAGGGAACATGCTTCCGGTCTCTGAGCCGGGCGAGCAGACGGCTGCTGACGGGCCGGGGGCCAGTCCATAGTCCGCCAATCGCTCGCGCCGCGCGAGCTCATCGTCCCGGGACAGCTTGGGTTCGGGTTCATCGGACGAAGGCAGCTCGACGTGGTCGCCGGCCCATCGGTCGGCGTGTGGTGCGCCGACGACCTCCCAGGTCACGTTGTTGGGGCTGTCCGGGGTCGGAGCCGACCGGATGGCGGATTCGTCGAGGTGGTGCAGGGTGGGCACCCGATAGCCGGAAGGCTCGGTGGCGGGCGCCGCCCCGTCGATGAGGAAGGCGTCAGCCAAGCGGGCGTCGTCGTCGGCGCCGCTGGCGAGGTAGGCGTTGAGCGGACCATGGATGCCGAGCGGCGTGGTCGCCGGCGGGGGGTCCGGCGTCCCGTGCGGGAAGTACTTGTCGATCGACCGCTGAAAGCCCTCGGCGATCACGTAGCGCGTCTCCAGCCCGCCGAGCGGAGCAACCCGGGTCGGGAATCGGATCGCCTGGAGGGCCTGGTTGAAGATGTCGAAGCTGTAGGCATCGCCGGGGTGGCGCAGGGTGCCATACCGCCCGGGGTCAGCCCCCCTCAACGAGGTGGACGGACAGGTGCTGGGGACCGGGTTGCACACCCCGCGCGGCTCCGCGCTCACGAGGACGAAGGCGTAACCGTCCTCGATGAGCATGGAGGACTGGGCGTGGACCTCGACGGTCAGCTCGAACTCGCCGGCGTCGCTCACCTCGGCCCACTCGACGACGGTCGTGCCGTTGAAATCGGACGGATCGGTCGGGGTCCACACGATCATGCGACTGCGGTAGCGCGCCCGGGGGAGGTCGAGCGGTGGGTAGGTCTTGGCGCGGCCGCCGAAGAGAAACTCGTTCTCCTGGTAGCCGAAGTCGGCGACGTCGTAGCGGAGCCCGCCGGTGGGTTCCCCCCGTCCGCCGCGGGCCGGGGTCACCGTCGGGTTGGGTACGCGGTCGGCGTCGACGGTCGCCTCCCGGCTGCCAGGCCGAGTGGTGTCCGGCGCCGGATCGGCCGACCTACTGGCGCCAGACCCATCTGATGCACACCCGGTGACAACCAGGGCGACGATCGCAGACACGATCGCGATCCAACGACCTCGCGGGTACCGCACTGAACGATCAGCCCCGAGCAGAGCGAATCGGCTCGCTGATGTCCATGTCGAGCTTGACGATGTAGTCCTCGAGGGAACCGAACAGCTCAGCCACCGCATCGCTCCCGATGTGGGTGTCGAACGCAGCCTGGTCCCTGTAGACCTCGCTGACGTAGAAGACGTCCGGCGTGTCCCTCGCTCGGTGGAGCATGTAGTGCTCCGTGTCGGGTTCGTTGGCCCCGACATGGTCGAACACCATGGTCCACGCATCCGGGAAGTCGTCGACCTTGTCCGGCCGTACTTCGATTCGCACGATGACAGAGATCTTGGCCGTCAACAGTTCCGTCTCGCGTCGCGTGGAGTCAACTTCCAGGCGCCTTTCGACGAGGGGGCGCTGTCGCCCGCGATGATCGCGCCGATCCGGCCGCGGGCCACCGGATCGTGGGCTGCCGACTCGGCGTCCTCGGTTCGAGGGGCGAGCTTGAACGGGGTGTACATGAC
>CAZQCA010000269.1:0-4334 GCA_964591845.1 uncultured Nocardioides sp. | reverse complement strand
ATGTCAAGGGCAGAATGACATCAAGTGTCCGGCACAGTGATGTCACGGTAGCGCCACCCGTAGCCTGGGCAGATGGCGAGACCGGGGGCGAGGCTGCGTGTGACGCGAGCGCTGCTCACCGGGGTGGTGGGAGTCTGCGGAGCGGTCCTCGGAGGGTGTGGCGACGCCACGCCCGGGGCGGCGCCGCCGGGCGGGAGCGGGCCGGTCACGCCCGCGGCTCTCGCCTGGATCGTCGACCAGCACGTCCCGGGCGAGGCTGCCTCGGCCGAGCCGAGCGAGCAGCGCGAGGCGCTCGGCCCCCGAGCCGTCGGGACCGACGTACGGTTCCGGCCCGCGGAGGCGGAGGACGGCGAGCTGGTGCGCCTCGCCGTGGCACCGGCCGGGGGCCCGGGGCAGCGTGACTTCCGTGAGGAGCTGACCTGTGCGCCGGATGCCGATGACTGCTTCGTGACGGACGGGGTGACGGTCCTCTGGGAGACGGCGGCTCCCGAGGAGGACCCCGGCGCGGTGCTGGTGCTGCGCAGCACCTCTGAGGTCTCGGTGCTGGTGCTGTACGCCGGCCCGGAGATCTCGGGCGACCCTCGCGACCTCGACCTCTCGGTCCCCGTGGAGGCGCTGGTCGACCTGGCCAGCGACCCGCGGGTGGCGATGACGACGTCGGCCGAGGCGCTCGTCGAGGGCGCGCACTTCGAGGCGTACGACGACCCGGCCACCCCCGGCCGCGACATCGCCGACCCCGACCTCACCCAGCCCGCGACGCCGGCCACGCTGGCCCTGCTCGCCGAGGACCACTTCGCGTGGAGCTTCGAGGCCGCGCGACCGGATCCCGAGGCGTCGCCGGGCCTCGGCGTCGAGCTCGACTTCCCCGCCCAGAGCGGCTGGCGCGCGGTGACGTTGCGCGCGTCGGCCCGGACGGCGGCCGACCCGGGAGACGCGGGGCTGCGTGCGCTGCTGGACTGCGACGCCGCCGACGGCTGCGAGCCCGCGGCGGTGGCCGACGGCTGCGACTGGGAGGGCGAGGCGCTGGTGGCCTGGCAGCGGGCCCGGGGGGCGGACCCCGGCGAGATCCGCGCGGCGACCTGGCGCGCGGGCGAGCTGGTGACCACGACATGGAGCGGCGACCGGGTCGGTCGCGACCCGCGGGGCCGCGACGCCCAGGTGCCGGTCGGCGAGGTGGTGTGCCTGCTCCGCGATCCGCGTCTCGGCGCACTGACGACCCAGGACCTGGCCGACGAGAGCGCCGACATGCCCTCGTGGTGGCAGGGCTGACGCCCTCCCGCACCCGGCGTCAGTCGGCCGCGACGGCCGCGATGGCGGCGACGATCCCGTCGTACCCGGTGCACCGGCAGAGGTTGCCGGAGATCGCGATCCGGATCTCGTCCTCCGTCGGCCGCGGGTTGTCGCGCAGGAGGGCGGTCGCCGAGACGAGCATGCCCGGCGTGCAGAAGCCACACTGCACGCCGCCCTTCTCCAGGAACGTCCGCTGCAGCGTGGAGAGGTCGTCGCCGTCGGCGAGACCCTCGACCGTGGTGACCTCGGCGCCGTCGGCCTGCACGGCGAGGTAGGAGCAGGCGTTCACGGGCCGGCCGTCGAGCAGCATCATGCACGCGCCGCACTCGGAGTCGTCGCACCCCTCCTTGGACCCGGTCAGCCCGACCTGCTCGCGCACCGTGTGGAGGAGGCTGGCGTGGGCGTCGACGGCGAGCGGGTAGTCGACGCCGTTGACGGTGAGGGTGATGTCGGTGGTCATCGGGCGTCGCTCCAGTCGCTGGCCGGGATGCCGACGCTGCCGCCGGCCGCTCTCGTGAGGGCCGCGGTGACGGCGCGGCGGGTGATCACGGCCGCCATGGCCCGCCGGTAGTCCGCCGAGGCCCGGACGTCGGAGATCGGTGTGGCCGCCGCTGCCGCCGCCTCGCCGGCGGCCCGGAGGGCCTCTCCGGCGGGGTCGGCCATTGCCGATTTGGACCAATCGGGGGGATTTCGTGCCTCGGAACTGCCGATTTGGACCAATCGGCGCCCTTGCAGCGCCGCCTCGGCACCTGGCACCCGACAGATCACCGGGGTCAGGGCGGTGATGGCCACCCGGGCACTCGACACGACGCCGTCGTCGTCGAGCGCGACGTAGGCCGCCGCGCCGACGACAGCGATCTCCATCTGCCGCCGGTACTGCAGCCGCACGTAGGCGCTGCCCGACCTCGCGGGCGGCACCGGCAGCTCGATCGCCTCGAGCAGCTCGTCGGCGGAGGCCGACGTCCGTCCGGGGCCGGTCCACAGCGCGTCGAGCCCGACGCGCCGCGTCCCGCCCGGTCCGGTGAGGACGGCCTCGGCGCCCAGGCACAGCAGGGGAGCGCCGGTGTCCATGGCGGGCGAGGCGTTCATGACGTTGCCGCCGAGCGTGCCGTTGGCCCGCGTGGCGTGCGACCCGACGATCGCCGACGCGTCGAGCAGCCCCGCCGCGACCGCCGCCAGCTCCGGCGACGCCAGGATCTGGGCGTGCGAGGTCAGGGCGCCGATCCGGATCATGCCGTCGGCCACCGACACACCCGTCAGCCCCGGGATCCGGTGGATGCCCACGATCGACTCGGGCAGCGGCGCCTTGCCGTGGCGGGCGCCGACGACCAGGTCGGTCCCTCCGGCGACCGGCCGCGCGCCGGCGCCCATCGCCGCCACCGCCGACGCGACGTCGCGCGCCTCGACGTAGGTGCTCATCGACCCTCCTCCTGGATCGTCGACCACACCCGCTCGGCGGTCATCGGCAGCTGCGTCACGTGCCGCCCGACCACCCGCGCGATCGCGTTGCCGATCGCCCCGGAGGTCGGCACGCTCGGCGGCTCGCCGACGCCCTTGGAGCCCTTGGGGCCGGCGTTGGGGGTGTCGACCTCGATCCAGCGCACGTCGATGCGCGGGCCGTCGCTGGCGGTCTGCAGCTTGTAGTCGAGGAGACCGGGGTTGCGCTGGCGGCCCTCGTCGTCGAAGTACGTCGCCTCCGACAGGGCCTGCCCGATCCCCATCATCACGCCGCCGTAGACCTGTCCGTCGGCGCCGATCTTGTTGACGATCACGCCGGAGTCGTGGGCGGCGGCGAACGCCAGCACGCGCACCACGCCGGTCTCGCGGTCGACCTTGACCCGCGCGGCGTGGGTGATCAGCTGCGGGGCGAGGAAGGAGTCGATGCCCAGCCGCCCGACACAGGCCGACGGGATCTCGGTCGGCGGGTTCTCGGGCAGGTCGCCCGACCCCTTGCCGAGCAGGGGCGTCCCGGACCCCGCCAGCTCGGCGATCGACACCGACGTCGCGGGCGCGCCGACGGCGCGCACCGTGCCGTCGACCAGCTCGAGGTCGCCGGGGTCGATCTCGAGCCTCTCGGCGGCCAGCGCCAGCAGCTGCGACCGGACCTCTTGGGCGGCCGCCACCACGGCGCGTCCGTTGTTGAAGGTCGTCTGCGAGCCCGAGGCGCCCATGTCCCACGGACCTGCGTCGGTGTCCTGGTAGAGGATGGAGAAGTCCTCGGCCCTCATGCCGAGCTGCTCGGCCGCGAGGAGCGGCAGCGCCATCACCGCGCCGGTGCCGCACTCCTGAGCCCCGGTGACGATCGTGCCGGTGCCGTCGCCGTTGAGCTTGACGTAGGCACCCGACGGGGAGGCCATCGACGGCCACCACCCGCAGGCGAAGCCGATCGCCTCGTCGTCGGGCAGCTCCTGGCCGTAGCCGATCATCTCGGCCGCCGCCTCGAGCGTGTCGAGCATCCCGATCTCGTCGAAGACCTGCCCGGTGGGGCCGCGGGAGCCCTGACGGATCAACGTACGCCGGCGCAGCTCGACGGGGTCCATCCCGAGCGCCGAGGCCACCTGGTCCATGTGCTGCTCGAGGGCCCAGCAGGCCTGCGGCGCCGTCGGGGCGCGGATCGACGAGGACGGCTGGTTGGTGGAGTAGGTGAGCATGGCGCGCACCGCGACGTTGTCGAGCTCGTAGGGACCACAGGCGTGCATCGCGGCCATCTGCGCGAAGAAGCCGCCCTCACCGGTGTAGGCCCCCTTGTCGAGATGGAGCGTGGCCCGGCGGGCGACCAGTCGACCCTCCGAGGTCGCCCCCGTCTCGAACTCCAGCACCATGCCCTCGCGCCGGTGGTCGGGAGCCAGGAACTCCTCGCGCCGGGTGAAGACCAGCTTCACCGGTCGGCGCGCGGCCCGGGCCAGCGCGGCCACGTGGCCCTCGAAGTGGAAGTCGCACTTCGACCCGAAGCCGCCGCCCAGCAGCGGCACGATCACCCGCACCTGGCTCTGCGGGATGCCCAGGGTGTGGGCCACCCCGTCGCGGGCGGCGAACGGCACCTG
>CAZQCA010000268.1:0-4404 GCA_964591845.1 uncultured Nocardioides sp. | reverse complement strand
TCAACTGGGACCTGCTCGCGGTCATGTTCACCGCCGGGGCGCTGTGGGCCTGGGCGCGCGGCCGGCCCCTGCTCACCGGCGTGATGATCGGGCTCGGCACCGCGACCAAGCTCTACCCGCTCTTCCTTCTCGGAGGGCTGCTCGTGATCTGCGCCCGCGAACGCCGCTGGCGCGAGCTGGGGATGTCAGCGGCGGCCGCCGCGACGGCGTACGTCGTCGCCAACGCGCCCGCCTGGGTGACCGGCTGGTCCGAGTGGACACATTTCTGGTCGTTCAACTCCGACCGCGGCGCCGATCTGGGGTCGCTGTGGCTGCTCGCGCAGCAGGCGACGGGCTGGGTGCCGACGTCCGACCTGATCAACCGCGTCTCGTGGGCGTTCTTCGTGCTGTGGTGCGCGGCGGTGCTCATCGTCGGGGTGACCGCGCCGCGCTCCCCCCGCCTGGCCCAGCTGGGCTTCCTCGTGGTGGCGGGCTTCCTCCTGGTCAACAAGGTCTACTCGCCGCAGTACGTGCTCTGGCTGCTGCCGTTGGCCGTCCTGGCCCGGCCGCGCTGGCGCGACCTGCTGGTGTGGCAGGCGGGCGAGGTCTTCTACTTCGCGATGGTGTGGTTCTACCTCGGCGGCTATCTCGACCCGGCGGGTGGCGGCCAGAGCGGGGCCTACTGGGTCGCGATCCTGGTGCGGGTGCTCGCCGAGCTCTACCTGGTCGCCGTCGTGGTCCGCGACGTACGCCGGCCCTGGCACGACCCCGTCGACCGGCCGGAAGACGACGAGCCGGAGCCCGTCGGCTCCGCCGACCCCCCACTCCTGCTGCGTTGAGGGGACTGGGCGTCCCGCCGGCGCCTGTGGAGGTCCCCACAGCGCAGCGGGAGTGGGGATGCGCGACCCGCGGCCGCGACGGTCAGGCGATCTCGATGGCGTCGAAGGTCGTGGTGGTGAAGCGCACCCGGACCTCGATCGGGTCGCCGATCGCGGGCACCTCGGCGGCCGAGTCGGGCAGGAACAGCATCGATGCCTGCATGTGGGGCGGCTCGGCGAAGGTCAGCGCCTTGCCGCCGAGGACGTACGGCGACCGCGCGACGCCGGCGGCGTCCAGCCCGCCGCGCGCCAGCGCCGAGGCACGTGAGCGCACCGACAGGTCGCCGGTGGGGGCCGCCAGGCCGAGCCCGTGGGCGGTGCCGCCGCTGACCACCAGCAGGTGTCCGGCCCGCGGTGCGCGCCGGCCGCGGTAGCCGAACCTGTCGCCGCGCGCCACGCGGTGCACGTCGAGCACCGTCGCGGTGACCCGGAGCGCTCCGCGGTCGCCGAGCCAGAGCCGGGTGCCGACACGCGGCCGGAACGTCGTCCCGGGGTACGCCGTCCGCAGCCGGTCGAGCTCGTCGGGCTCGAGGTGGCTCACCCAGACGGTGCTCCCCTCGAGGCCGGCGGCCACGACGTCGGTGAGCAGGCGCCCCACCTCGGGCAGGTGGTCGCCCGGCCCGCCGGCCAGCGGCAGGTGCAGCGCCACGCCGGCGCACAGTCGCCGCGGCGCCGCCTCGGCGGCGGCACGCAGCTCGGTCGCGGTCATCCCGTGCCGCTGCATCGAGGTGAGCCGCTCGAGGACGAAGCGGGCGTCGGGGTCGCGGGTCAGCAGGGCCCGCAGGTCGTCGGGTCGGCTGACGGTGTGCACCACGCGCTGCGCGAGCGCCGGCTCGAGGACGGGGCTGAACGGTCGCCACGGCGTGAGCACCAGCAGGTCGCCCCGGAACCGCGGGGCGATCTCGCCGAGCTCGTGGTAGGTGCCGACGGCCACCGTGTCGACGGCGTACCCGATCTCCTCGGCGTGGTCGGCCAGCCACTGCGCCTTGCGCGCGAGCCGGCCGAGCGTGAGGCCGTAGCCGTTGCCCTTGGCGACCGGCACCAGCCCGGGGTGGGCCGCCGCGACCGCGCGCAGGTGGCCGCGCCAGCGCTCGCCGTCGACGCTCAGGGTGAGGCTCACGAGCGCCTCCGCATGTAGAGGTCGAAGGCCCGGTAGAGCAGTCCCTGCAACGGCAGGTCCCACTCGCCGGCGTACTCCACCGCCTCGCCACCGGTGCCGACCTTGAACTGGATCAGCCCCACGTGCGGGTCGTCGGCGTCGAGGGTGTCGGTGATGCCGCGCAGGTCGTAGACCTCCGCCCCGGCGGCGAGCGCCTGCCGGATCATCGCCCACTGGATCGCGTTGGAGCCCCGGACGTCGCGCTTGGCGGTCGAGGACGCGCCGTAGGAGTACCACGCGTGGCCGCCGACCCGGATCGCGATCGTCGCCGCCACGAGGTCGCCCTCGTGGTGGGCCAGGTGGAGCGTGATCCGCTCCGGGTCCTCGGCCGAGAGGGCGTCGTACATCGTCTCGAAGTAGGTCAGCGGGCGAGGGGTGAAGTGGTCGCGCTCGGCCGTGTGCACGTAGAGGTCGTGGAAGGCCTTGAGGTCCTCGCGCCCACCGACGGTGCAGGCCACCCCGGCCTTGTCGGCCTTGCGGATGTTGCGCCGCCACAGCTGGTTCATGCCGGCGAGGACGTCGGCCTCGCTGCGCGACACCCGGTCGCCGCCCTCGTCGCTCGTGACGAGGGGGATCCAGAAGTTGTACTGCGGCTGGCCGGCGGCGAACCCGCCCTCCACCGCCTGGGGGCGCCAGCCGAGCTCCTGCAGCTGCGACACGACGCGCGCCCCGGCCACGGACCGCTCCAGCGCGGGCAGCTCCTGGAGCCGGCGTACGTCGGCGCGCGCGATGCCGTCCTTGACCTGCTCGGCGCTCCACCGCCGGGTGACCACCGGCGGGCCCATCCGGATCCCGAACGCACCCCGGCTCCGCAGGTGGGCCGCCAGCGGCTCGAGCCAGGAGGCGAGGTCGTCGGAGTCCCAGTCGATGGCCGGGCCCTCGGGCAGGTAGGCCAGGTAGCGCTTGAGCCGCGGCACCTGGCGATAGAGCACCAGGCCGGCGCCCACCAGCTCGCCGTCGCGGAAGAAGCCCACCGACTCCGGTCTCCAGTCCGCCTTGACCGCGCCCCACGCGGGGGTTTGGAGGAAGCTCGCCGAGCGGCCGTCCTCGCGCCACCGTCGATCGAGGAAGTCCAGGTGCTCCTCCGCCCCGATCGCCCGCACGGTGACCGGCGCGAGCGCGGCAGCGGAGGAGGTGGTCGTCACGGGTAGGCAGGCTACCCGGCGCCGTGAGGTGCGACCGAAATGCGCCAAGGGGCCCGACCGGTCCCCCGCACCGGTCGAGCCCCTGGTGGTTGTCCGAGGCCTCGTCGAGGTCCGGACTTCCGTCGGCACTCCCCATGGAGACGGGGGCGCCCTGCCAGATACATGTCCGGCACGACTTTCTTCGAGACGGCCCGTCGGGGTCCGCGAGGACGCGCCGCGGCCGGTCCGATGCGGTTCGCGCGCGTTTCCCGCTCGCCAACCGACGGTTTCCTCGGCACAGTGGTCGCAGGAAGACCGATCGGGATGTATCAGCGCGGCGAGGTGCCGCTCCTGACTGCATGTGACGACCGGTGTAGCGGCTGCTCGGCGGCCGACTCCAGGTGAGTCGACCCCCGTGACAGCAAGACGTTCAGCAGTCCAGGCTGCGCCAGCAGCGCCGACGTGGAAGAGGGCGTCAGTGGTCGACGACGCAGGAGAGCAGGACCGGACGGAGCAGGACCGCCCGAACCGGGTGTGGAGCGATGCCTCCGACGCCTTCGGACGCTGGCTCGACGGCGACGCCGACGGCCTCGGCGACCTGGTGGCGGTCATGACGCCCGTCCTGTGGCACGTCGTCCGCGCCTACCGGCTCTCCCCCGAGTCGGCCGAGGACGTCATCCAGTCCACCTGGCTGGCGCTCGTACGCCGTCGCGACGCCATCGAGGACTCTCTCGCCGTCGGCGGCTGGCTGACGACCACCGCGCGCCGCGAGGCGTGGCGGGTCGGCCAGAAGTCGGGCCGCGACCTGCCGGTCGAGGACGAGGAGTTCGACGTGCGGATGCCGAGCCAGCGCTCGGCCGAGACCGAGGCCGTCGTCCACGACGAGCGCGACCGGTTGTGGGCGGCCGTGGCCACCCTCAACGAGCGCTGCCAGCGGCTGTTGCGGATCGTCGCCTTCGAGCACCGGCCCGACTACTCGCAGGTGGCGGTGGCCCTCGACATGCCGGTCGGCAGCATCGGCCCGACCCGGAGCCGCTGCCTGGCCAAGCTGCGCGTCGCCCTGGAGGGCGCCGACTTCCACGACCCGGGTGCCCACGACCCGGCCTACGACACGACCACGACCGACGAGAGGGGCTCCCGATGACCCGCGACGAGATGTTCGACCGCCTCGAGTCCATGTGGTCCGACCACGACCCCGTGCCCGAGGGCCTGGTCGAGCGGATGCAGGCGCTCGTGGCCGCGGAGGTGACCCTGGCCCTCACCG
>CAZQCA010000267.1:0-4415 GCA_964591845.1 uncultured Nocardioides sp. | reverse complement strand
GCAGCGCGATCCGGGCCTCCTGGAAGTACTCGAAGTACTTCACGTTGTTGACGTGTCCGTAGACGTCCACGTCGGAGAAGCGCACCTGCACGGCGTAGTGCCCGCCCGCGTGGCGCACGACGACGGCACGCGGCGTCCGAGGCGTCCGCTCGGCGGGCTCGAGGAAGCGGGAGAGGGACTCCCGCTCGTCCTCGGTGAGCCGACGGGGTCGCTCGCTCCCGAACACGTACGGCGTCAGGATTGTGCTGGCGCGCAGGTAGGTCGCGCGGGCGTCCTCGTCGACCACCTCGTAGGCGATCGTGAACGAGGCGGCCCGGATCTCGGTCACCCAGCATTCGATGCGCACCGGCTGGAACCGGAACGTCAGCGGCGCCAGGTAGCTGACCTCGTGCCGGACCACCACGACGCCCTCGGCCAGGTCGTCGGCGCGCCGGTCGGGGGCGTGGACCCGGAGCATGTCGACACGGGCCTCCTGGAGGTAGTCGACGTAGACCACGTTGTTGACGTGTCCGAGCAGGTCCAGGTCGGCCCACCTCAACGGGCACTCGTAGACGTGGCGCACGCCTCGATCGTCGCAGACCGGCCGGCGACCCGGCGGCCGCCTCCCGGTCAGTGGGCGAGGACGAGGTGTCGGTAGTAGGTGGGGACGGACTGGTGGCGGGCCAGACGGGCCGTCCGGTGGCGGACGATCTCGGACGCCAGGGCGGCGACGGACAGTGCCACCGCCACGGCGGCGACGGCGAACAGGGCGACCAGGAAGTAGGTCAAGCCGGGAAGCAGGTCGTAGGTCATGTCTCTCTCCTTCTTCTACGTTTGTAGAAATCTACATCTGTAGAAACCGTGACCGCTAGTCTGGCCTTCCCGTCCGGGCTGTGGACCCGGTCACATCCACCGTCGCGGGAGAGGACGTCCGGTGCCCGACACGCTGAGCCCTCGTCGGCGCGAGCTGCTGACGGCGGCGCTGGCCGTGACCTCCCGACACGGCCTCCGGGGTCTGACCCACCGCGCCGTCGACCGCGAGGCCGGCCTGCCCGAGGGCACCTGCTCGGCGTACTTCCGGACCCGGCAGGCCCTCCAGCACGCACTGGCCGGCTTCGTCGCCCACCGCCTCACCACCGACGTCGAGGACCTCTCGTGCGATATGCGCGAGTCTCCCGGGGACGTCGGCCGGGCGACCGAGCTCACCTCGGCGCTGTTCCTGAGCTGGCTGCGCACCGCCGACCTGCTCCCGGGGCTGCTGGAGCTCACCCTCGAGGCGACCCGCGACCCCGAGCTCGCCGTCACCGTCGGCGGCTGGCGCGCCGAGCTGGTCCGGGTGGTCGCCGACTCGCTCGCGCAGAACGGCCACGCGCGGGCCGAGGAGCGGGCCGAGGCGCTCGTGTCGGCGTCGTACGGCGTCCTGCTGGCCACCCTGCTGCGCCCCGCGGCCGAGCGACGACGCGCCCTGGAGGACCACCTCGGCCTGGTCTTCGGGGCGGTGCTGGCCGGCGACCAGCCGACCTGACCCTCGTGCCGCGAGTCGGCGGTCCCTGACCCACGTCACTAGGCTGATCGCGAAGTCCCTGCCGCGACCCGAGACGGAGGTCCCCATGCCCGAGGCCGTGATCGTGTCCGCCGCCCGATCCCCCATCGGTCGCGCGGGCAAGGGCTCGCTCAAGGACCTGCGGCCCGACGACCTCGCCGCCACCATCGTGCGCACCGCGCTCGACCAGGTGCCCGCCCTCGACCCCGCGACCGTCGACGACGTCTATCTCGGGTGCGGCCTCCCGGGCGGCGAGTCGGGGTTCAACCTGGCCCGGATCGTCAACGTCCTCAACGGCATGGACGACGTGCCCGGCGCGACCGTCACGCGCTACTGCGCGTCGTCGGTGCAGACCACCCGGATGGCCTTCCACGCCATCAAGGCCGGAGAGGGGGACGTCTTCGTGTCCGCCGGGGTGGAGATGGTCTCGCGCTTCGGGCGCGGCACCTCCGACAGCTGGCCCGACACCCAGAACCCCCGGTTCGCCGACGCGGTGTCGCACACGAGCGAGCTGGCGCAGGGTGGGCAGGACTGGCACGACCCTCGCGACGACGGCCGGATGCCCGACGCCTACGTGGCGATGGGACAGACCGCCGAGAACGTCGCCCGGCTGCGCGGCCTCTCCCGCCAGGAGCTCGACGAGTTCGGCGTGCGCTCGCAGAACCTCGCCGAGAAGGCCACCGCCGACGGCTTCTGGGCGCGCGAGATCACGCCGGTCACCACCCCCGACGGCACACTCGTCACCGTCGACGACGGCCCCCGTGCGGGCGTCACCTACGAGGCGGTCGCGCAACTGCAGCCGGTCTTCCGCCCCGACGGCGTGGTCACCGCCGGCAACTGCTGTCCCCTCAACGACGGCGCGGCGGCCGTGGTGGTCATGTCCGACACGAGGGCCGCCGAGCTCGGCGTGACGCCGCTGGCCCGGATCGTCGCGACCGGGGTGTCCGGCCTGTCGCCCGAGATCATGGGCCTGGGGCCGGTCGAGGCGACCACCCGCGCACTCGCCCGCGCCGGGATGACCATCGGCGACATCGACCTCGTCGAGATCAACGAGGCGTTCGCGGCCCAGGTCGTGCCGTCCTACCAGGATCTCGGGATCGACCTCGACCGGCTCAACGTCAACGGCGGCGCGATCGCGGTCGGGCACCCGTTCGGCATGACCGGCGCGCGGCTCCAGGCGACGATGCTCAACTCGCTCGACTGGCACGACAAGACGACCGGGCTGATCACGATGTGCGTCGGCGGCGGCCAGGGCATGGCCCTGATCCTCGAGCGCCTCTGACCCACGAGGCCCCAGGTCGACGAGGCCGAGTCGGGCCCGGCTACTGCCGGATGTCCATCTCGGGGTGGGCGACGACCAGCTTGTCGGCGACGGCGTTCATGACCCGGCCCAGGGCCTCGAAGTCCGGGGCGGCCGCGAGATCGACCAGGTGCTCGCGCACGCCGGTGACATGGGTGTGGGCCGCGGCGACCAGCAGCTCCCAGCCCTGGGGTGTCAGCCGCGCCAGGACGCCTCTGCGGTCGTCGGGCGACTCGCAGCGCTCGACCAGGCCCTGTGCCTCCATCCGGGTCACCGTGTGCGTGATCCGGCTGCGGCTGTGGGCCATGGCGCCGGCCAGCCGAGCCATCCGCAGCTCGCGGTTGTCGCTCTCGGACAGGCGGACGAGGATCTCGTACTCCGCCAGTGACAGCCCGTGCTTGGCTCGCAGCTCGTCGTCGAGACGGTCCTGCAGCAGCGTCATGCCGACCAGCAGTGCCCGCCACGAGCGTTGTTGCGACTCATCCAGCCACCGTGTGCCCCCGCTCATGACAGCAGTCTAAGAACGCCGTCGGGCGTCCTCGGGACGGGGGCGTCGCGGGCGCGCCGGGGTGTCCCGCGGACAGTCGACGGAGTCAGTCGCGGGTGAGACGCCGGTGGGTGACCCGGTGCGGGCGTGCCGCCTCGACCCCGAGCCGCTCGATCTTGTTGTCCTCGTAGGCCGCGAAGTTGCCCTCGAACCAGAACCACTTGGCGTCGTCCTCGTCGTCGCCCTCCCAGGCCAGGATGTGGGTCGCGACGCGGTCGAGGAACCACCGGTCGTGCGAGGTCACCACGGCGCAGCCGGGGAACTCCAGCAGTGCGTCCTCGAGGGACTGCAGGGTCTCGACGTCGAGGTCGTTGGTCGGCTCGTCGAGGAGCAGCAGGTTGCCGCCCATCTTGAGGGTGAGCGCGAGGTTGAGCCGGTTGCGCTCCCCGCCCGACAGGATGCCGGCCTTCTTCTGCTGGTCGGGTCCCTTGAACCCGAACGACGCGACGTAGGCGCGCGAGGGCATCTCGAAGCTCGCGACCTTGATGTGGTCGAGCCCGTCGGAGACGACCTCCCAGACGTTCTTGCCCGGGTCGATCCCGCCGCGGCTCTGGTCGACGTAGGAGATCTTGACGGTCTGGCCGAGCCGCAGCTCGCCGCCGTCGGGCTGCTCCTGCCCGGTGATCATCCGGAACAGCGTGGTCTTGCCGACGCCGTTGGGCCCGATCACGCCGACGATGCCGGCGCGGGGGAGGGTGAAGCTCAGGTCGTGGATCAGCAGCCGGTCTCCGAAGCCCTTGCGCAGGCCGTCGGCCTCGAGGACGACGTCGCCCAGGCGCGGACCGGCCGGGATGTTGATCTCGGAGGTGTCGATCGCGCGGCTGCGCTCGGCCTCGGCCGCCAGCTCCTCGTAGCGCTGGAGGCGCGCCTTGCTCTTGGCCTGGCGGGCCTTCGGGTTGGAGCGCACCCAGTCGAGCTCACGCTCGAGCATCTTGGCGCGCTTAGCGTCCTTGGCCCCCTCGATCTTGAGCCGCTCCTTCTTCGTCTCGAGGTAGGTCGAGTAGTTGCCCTCGTAGGGGTGGGTCTTGCCGCGGTCGAGCTCGAGG
>CAZQCA010000266.1:0-4425 GCA_964591845.1 uncultured Nocardioides sp. | reverse complement strand
CGTCCAGGCGACGACAGGGCGCTCACCAGAAGATCGCGACCCCCATGTTGCCGAGCGTGAGCAGCATCAGCCCCCAGAAGAGCCCGTCGGGGATGCGCTCCTTGCGCATGTTGGCCATCACCAGCACCAGCACGACCAGGCCCACGGTGAACTTCACCGCGATCTTGGTGTGGTCGACCGTCTCGTCGCCACCCTCGAGCACGCCGACCAGCAGCAGCCCCGCCAGGAACGCCAGCCCGATGCCGTCGCGCATCGCCGCGTTGACCGACTTCTGCTCGTCGCGCATCTGGACGACCATGCCGCCCAGCAGGGACGCCCAGCCGACGAAGTGCAGGAAGACCAGGACGTGCTCAGCCAGCTCCATGGCGCTCAGGCTACTGGTGGGGCGACGGGGGCCGGGCGGCGGCTCGCGGACCTGCCGCGACCCCGCGCCTCACAGCAGCCGGCGGTCGGAGGCCCAGCGGGTCAGCTCGTGCCGGGAGGAGAGCTGCAGCTTGCGCAGCACCGACGACATGTGGGTCTCGACCGTCTTGATCGAGATGAAGAGCTCCTTCGCGACCTCCTTGTAGGCGTAGCCACGGGCGATCAGGCGCATCACCTCGCGCTCGCGCTCGGTGAGCCGGTCGAGGTCCTCGTCGACGGCCGACACCTCGATCGAGCCGGCGAAGGCGTCGAGGACGAAGCCCGCGAGCCGGGGCGAGAAGACGGCGTCGCCGTCGGAGACCCGGTGGATCGCCGCCACCAGCTCGGGCCCGGTGATGGTCTTGGTGACGTAGCCGCGCGCGCCACCACGGATGGTGCCGATGACGTCCTCGGCGGCATCGCTCACCGACAGCGCGAGATAGCGGGTGTCGGGCGCCGACAGGTGTGCCTGCCGCATCACCTCGGCCCCGCCGCCGCCCGGCAGGTGCACGTCGAGCAGGACCACGTCGGGGTGGTGCGCGGCCACCGCGGCCACCGCCTCACCGACGTCGCCCGCCTCGGCCACCACGTCGACCGCGTCGCCGAGCTCGGCCCGCACACCTCGCCGGAACATGGCGTGGTCGTCGACGATCACGACGCGCACGCGCGCGCGCTCAGCCATGCGACTCCTCCTCCGTCGGACTCTCGGCCAGCTCCAGGCTGAGCCTGACCTCGGTGCCCTCTCCGGGCGCGGACCGGATGCGCGCCGTGCCGCCGTGGCGCTCCATCCGGTCGATGATGCTGTGGCGTACGCCGTGCCGGTCGGCGGGCACCTGGTCGGGGTCGAAGCCCGCCCCCCGGTCGCGGACGAAGACCTCGACGTGCCGCCCGACCACCTCGGCGTAGACGTCGACGCGACCCGTGCCGGCGTGCTTGGCGGCGTTGGTGACGGCCTCGCGCGCGGCGTTGACCACCGGCCTGACCGCCTCGCTCATCGGGCAGTCGCCGACCGTCACCACGTCGACGGTGACGCCGTGGGTGTCCTCGAGGTCGGCGCCCACGCCGCGCAGGGCCGACGCGAGCGAACGCTCGTCGGTCGACTCCCCGGCATAGAGCCACGACCGCAGGTCGCGCTCCTGCGACCGCGCGAGCCGCGCGACCATCGGGCCGTCGGCGGCGTTCTTCTGGATCAGCGCGAGGGTCTGCAGCACCGAGTCGTGCAGGTGGGCGGCGACGTCGGCGCGCTCCTGGCTGCGCACCCGCTCGGCGCGCTCGGCGGTCAGGTCCGAGGCGAGCCGGAAGACCCACGGGCCCACCACGATCGCGAGGCCGACGATGCCGAGCAGCGCCGCCACGGTGATGTCGCGCGCCACCCCCAGGTCGCCGGAGTGCAGGGCGAAGACCACCACCGCCGCGAGCACCAGCCCGAGGCCGGCGGCCACGCGCGCGTAGGCCGCCCAGCCGCCGCTGCCGAACACCGCACGGAACGGGTCCATCCGGCCGCCGGTGTCGAGCCACCGCTCGCGCTGCACCTCGTCGGCCTGCCGCCACAGCAGCGCGATGCCGACCAGTCCGATGAGCATCGGCCAGAAGACCGCCCCGGTGCCGAGGACCGCCTCGACGAGGAAGAGCAGGCCGATCGCGAGGGCGCCCAGCGCCACGGCGGGGCCGAGGTCGGTCATCCGGCGTACGCGACCCGGCCGCTTGCCGGTGCGGGTGGCGCTCTCGAGGCCCGGCGTGGACTCGTGGAACTTCGCGTCGCTCGGCAGCACCATCCACAGACCGGCGTAGAACGCGACTCCGACGCCGCCCAGCACGGTCGCCACGACGAAGCCGACCCGCACCCAGAGCACGGGCAGGCCGAGATGCCGGGCCAGCCCGGAGGCCACGCCGCCGATGAGCGGCTGCTGGCTGTCGCGGTAGGCCCGCCGGATCTCTCGCGCGGCCGGGGCGTCGGCGCCGGGGGCCTGCGGGGGCGCGGTGGTGGACATGACACCGCCATCGTCACACAGCGAGGAGGCCCGGACCATGAGGCAGATCCCCGGGGCGACCCTGAGCGCGCGCGACGCGGATCGCGTACGGACCAGGGTGGTCCCCGATGGTCCGCGGACCGCCGGCGGACCAGAGTGGAGCCATGACCAGCGTTCCGCCCGAAGCACCCACCGGCCCCGCGGCCCAGCCCGGCCCCGACCCACGTCCCGACCAGGGCCCCGACCACGGGCCCGACCACGGGCCCGATCACGGGCCCGATCACGGGCCTCGCGTCACGTCCTTCCAGATGCGTGACGTGAGCCGGCTGCGGCGCACGGTCTTCGGCGAGCGCAAGATCGCCGGCGTCGCCGGCGGCCTGGCGCGGCACTTCGACATCGACCCGCTCGTGGTGCGCGTCGCGTTCGTCGTGCTGGCCCTGTTCGGCGGCTCCGGCGTGATCCTCTACGGCGCGCTGTGGCTGCTGCTGCCCGAGGACGGCGCCGACGGCGCCACGATCCGGCTCGACGAGCGCAGCCTCACCGTCGCCCTCGTCGGCGTCGGCGTGATCGCCGCGCTGGCCCTGGTCGGCACCTGGTCGGACGCCCGGTGGATCTCCTGGCCGCTCGCGGCCGTGGCGCTGGTCGTCCTGCTCGTGGCCTCCGCGCGCGACCGGCGCCCGCCGTCGTACCCATCGGGCCCCTATCCGGGCGCCCCCGCCCAGCCGACGGCACCGCCCCCGGCGTACGCCGGCACGAGCGCCACACAGTCCACCCCGCAGGCCACCCCGCAGTCCACCCTGCAGTCCACCCTGCCCCCGCTCCCGGCCGCGCCCCCGCGCCCGGCGTCCGCCGCGACGCCTCCGACCGGCTACCAGAGCGGCACCCTCCCGCCGGCGCCGCCGCGCCCACCGGCCGGCCCCACGTGGCAGCCGCCGCTGCCGCCCCTGCGCGACCCGCGTCGCCGCGGCCCGCTCCTCTTCTGGTTCACCCTGGCGCTGATGACCCTCAGCCTGGGCGTGCTCGGCATGGTCGACGTCGCCGGCCACGACATCCCGGTGTCCGCCTACCCGGCCCTGGCGACCGGTGTCGCCGGGCTGATGCTGCTCGTCGGCGCGTTCTTCGGGCGAGCCGGCGGGATCATCTTCCTCGGCCTCGTGGCGACCACGGCCATGGTCGGGGCGACGATCGGGGAGCGCATCGAGACGCGCTACGACGTCGTCCGGCCGGTCACGGCCGCCGACGTCCCGAACACCTGGTCGCAGGCCGCCGGCGAGACCGTCTACGACCTCACCCAGGTCGCCGACCTCGAGGCGCTCGACGGGCGTCGTCTCAACATCGACCAGGGCGCCGGACGGGTCGAGGTCATCCTGCCGCGCGACATCGACGTCGAGGTCAGCACGACCCTCGGCGCCGGCAACGCGAGCGTGCTGAACTCCAGCCGCGACGGACTCGGTCTGGACTTCGTGGAACGCCGCGACGTCGCCGACGAGGAGGCCACGCTCACGCTCGCCATCGACCTGGGCGTCGGCGAGATCGACGTCCACGTCGAGCCCGCGTCCACCACCAGCCCGACGGAGGTCACCCGATGAGCACCCAGCTCCCCACCCGGCTCCCCGACATCGACGACGAGCGCGGCACCCATCCCGCCCACGTCGGCCACTTGGTGATGGGCCTGGCGTTCCTCGGCCTGGTCGGGATATGGGCCGTGGTCCAGTCGGGCGCGGTCGACACCGCAGACGTGCGCTGGCTGCTGCCGCTGCCGTGGGTGGTGGCCGGCGCCGCCGGGCTGCTGGCCGCGGTCTTCTCCGGCCGACGGTCGCGGCGCCCCGCCGCGACCCCCTCCGCGGCGTCGTACGACGAGCCTGAGGCCGACGACGCGCCCGACGACGACACCCCTGCCACCGACGAGGAGGACGACCGATGACCCAGCACACCCCGCCCCCCGCCCCCGCCGCGCGCCGCCTGGTGCGCCGCTCCGACGACAAGATGATCGGCGGCGTCTGCTCCGGCGTCGCGACCTACCTCGGCATCGACGTCACGCTCGTCCGCGTGC
>CAZQCA010000265.1:0-4433 GCA_964591845.1 uncultured Nocardioides sp. | reverse complement strand
TGGCCCTCGACGCCGCCGACCGGCACTGGATCCCCGTGCGGCGGTCCTGGCGGCTCAACGAGCGCCACTACGGCGCCCTGCAGGGCAAGGACAAGAAGGCGACCCTCGCGGCGTACGGCGAGGAGCAGTTCATGCTCTGGCGCCGCAGCTTCGACGTCCCGCCGCCCCCGATCGACGACGACGACGAGTGGTCGCAGGCCGGCGACCCCCGCTACGCCGACCTCGGCGACGAGATGCCGCGCAGTGAGTGCCTCAAGGACGTCATCGCCCGGATGCTCCCCTACTGGGAGTCGGGCATCGTGCCCGACCTGCGCGCCGGCCTGACGGTGCTGATCGCGGCGCACGGCAACAGCCTGCGCGCGATCGTCAAGCACCTCGACCAGGTCAGCGACCACGACATCGTCGGCCTCAACATTCCCACCGGGATGCCCCTGATCTACCGGCTCGACGACGCGCTGGCGCCGACCGTTCCCGGCGGCGAGTACCTCGACCCCGAGGCGGCCGCGGCCGCGGCGGCGGCGGTCGCCAACCAGGGACGCTGACCGACTCGGCCGCTCAGTCGGCGGGCTGCTCCCCGGTCACCACGAAGACCACCCGGTTGGCGACCGTGACGGCGTGGTCGGCGATGCGCTCGTAGTAGCGCCCGAGGAGCGCGATGTCGATCGCGGGCTCCACGCCGTGGGGCCAGGTCCCCTCCAGGACGTCGGTGAACGTCTGCCGTCGCAGCCGGTCCATCTCGTCGTCCATCTGCTCGAGCTCCTTGGCCGCCTCGGCGTCGCGGGTCGAGATCACGCGGGTCACGGCGGCCACCATCTCCTCGGCGACCTTGCCCATCCGGGCGAGGGTGGGTCGGACGTCCACGGGGACCGCGATCTCGGGCACCCGCAGACGGGCGATCTTGGCGACGTGGACCGACAGGTCGCCCATCCGCTCCAGCTCGCTCACCATGCGCAGCGCGGCCACCAGCGTGCGCAGGTCACCGGCGACGGGCTGCTGCAGCGACAGGATCGAGATCGCGTCGTCCTCGATGCGCGCCGCCGCGGTGTCGATCTGGTGGTCGGCGCTGATGACCTGCTCCGCGGTGGCCGCGTCGCCGGTCAGCAGGGCGTTGGTGGCGTAGTGGACGGCGTTCTCGACCTCTCGGGAGATCGCCGCCAGGTCGGAGAAGAGGGACTCGAGCTGCTCGTGGAAGGCCTCACGCATGTCCAGGACGGTAGGGGCCACGGGTGAACCCCCGGCGCGCTCCGATGAACGCCGCGTGAACAGTCGATGGCGGAGCCCTCGCCGAGTCGGGCCTGCGCGCCTGTCCTGCGTACCATCGAGGCGTGAGCCCGACGACCCAGGCCGCCGTGGCCGCGCTCGTCGGTGCGCTCGTCACCTCGGGCGCCTTCCTCGCGTGGTTCGTCTCGGAGCGACAGCTCCGAGCCGTCTGCGCACCCCCGGAGGACCCCGACATCCCGGCCGGCATCGCCACGGTGCTGTCCGTGCTGCGCAGCAGCGCCGTGGTCGTCGACGAGGACGACCTGGTGCTCAAGGCGTCGGCGCCGGCGTACGCGTTGGGCCTGGTCGCCGGTGACTCCCTCACCCATCCCGAGCTGTCCGCGCTCGTGGCCGACGTACGCCGGACCGGGGAGATCGGCCAGACCGAGCTGCTGCTCGCCGCGCCGACGGGCCCGCCGCGCACGGTCAGCGCCCGGGTGGCACCGCTCGGCGCCCGGCTCGTGCTGGTCCTGGTCGAGGACCGCACCCGGGAGCGGCAGCTCGAACGCATGCGACGCGACTTCGTCGCCAACGTCAGCCACGAGCTGAAGACCCCCGTCGGCGCGATCCGCCTGCTCGCCGAGGCCGTCCAGGACGCGGCCGACGACCCCGAGGCCGTCACCAGGTTCAGCGGGCGGATGCTGACCGAGAGCGAACGGCTGACCCGCCTGGTCCAGCAGATCATCGAGCTCTCCCGGCTGCAGGACGACGACCCGCTGGACCGCACCGCGCCGGTGTCGATCGACACCGTGGTCGCCCATGCCGTCGATGCCAGCCGCACCGACGCGGAGGCGCGCGGGATCGATGTCGTCGTCAAGGGAGAGACGGGGCTGGCCGTGCCCGGCAGCGAGGAGCAGATCCGCACCGCCGTGGGCAACCTGGTGGCCAACGCGGTCGCCTACTCCGGCGAGGGCACCTCGGTGGTCGTCAGCAGCAAGGCCGTGCCGGACGCGGTCGAGATCAGCGTCGTCGACCAGGGGATCGGCATCCCGGCCGAGGAGCTGGGACGCATCTTCGAGCGCTTCTACCGCGTGGACCCCGCCCGGCACCGCTCGACCGGCGGCACCGGCTTGGGCCTGTCGATCGTCAAGCACGTCGCCGCCGTCCACGGCGGGGACGTGAGCGTCTGGTCCGTGGAGGGCCAGGGCTCGACGTTCACCCTCACCTTCCCCACCCGCTCTGAAGAGGAACAGTCATGACCCGTGTCCTGGTCGTCGAGGACGAGGAGAGCTACAGCGACGCGCTGGGCTACCTCCTGCGCAAGGAGGGCTACGACGTCGCCATCGCCGCGACCGGTCCCGACGGGCTCGCGGAGTTCGACCGGTTCGGCCCCGACATCGTGCTCCTGGACCTGATGCTGCCCGGCCTGCCGGGCACCGAGGTGTGTCGCCAGATCCGCGCCGTCTCGCACGTGCCCGTGATCATGGTCAGCGCAAAGGACGACGAGGTCGACAAGGTCGTCGGGCTCGAGCTCGGCGCCGACGACTACGTCACCAAGCCCTACTCGCCCCGTGAGCTGGTGGCGCGGATCCGCGCGGTGCTCCGCCGAGGCGGCGAGCCCGAGCTCCTGCCCGACGTCCTCGAGGTGGGCCCGGTCCGGATGGACGTCGAGCGCCACCTCGTCACGGTCCACGGCGAGGAGCAGCGCCTGCCGCTGAAGGAGTTCGAGCTGCTCGAGATGTTCCTGCGCAACCCCGGCCGGGTGCTCACCCGCGGCCAGCTGATCGACCGTGTCTGGGGCTCCAACTACGTCGGCGACACCAAGACCCTCGACGTCCACGTCAAGCGCCTGCGCGCCAAGGTGGAGGACGACCCCTCCTCGCCCGCCCTGCTCGTCACCGTCCGGGGGCTCGGCTACAAGCTGGACGCCTGAGACCCCGGCGTACGGTCCGATTTCCAGGTGGCCGGCCGCGTAAGTGCCGATTGGTCCAAATCGGCATGCCGGACGGCCCGGGACGTGTCGTGTGGGACCAATCGGCAGTGTGGCGCCAGGTCCGAAATCCGCGCGTACGCCGTCGGCGCCATGCCCTAGGTTCGATCAGTGAGCTCCGCCGACCGCACGACCGCCGCCTCCCAGCCACCCGCGACCGCTCCGAGCGCTGACGAGCCGCCGGCCTGGCTGCCGCTGGCGGCCGTCGGGGTGACGCTGGTGCTCTGGGCCTCGGCGTTCGTGGCGATCCGCTATCTCAAGCACGACTTCTCGGCCGGCTCGCTGTCGCTGGGCCGGCTCGTCGTCGGGTCCGTCGCGCTGGGCGCGGTCGCCCTCGCCCGGCCCCGCGCCCGCATGTCGGGGCGCGACTGGGCCTCGGTGGTGGCGATCGGCGTCCTATGGTTCGGGATCTACAACGTCGCGCTCAACGCCGGCGAGCAGAGCGTCGACGCCGGCACCGCGGTCATGCTGATCCAGGTGTCGCCGGTCCTGATCGCGGTGCTGGCGGCGGTCTTCCTGGGTGAGCGCTTCACGCTGTTCCTCGGGCTGGGCCTGGTCCTGGCGTTCGGCGGCGTGGCCGTCATCGCGCTCGGCAGCAGCCGCAGCGGCGACCACGACGTGGTGGGGGTGGCTCTGTGCCTGCTGTCCGCGCTGGTCTACTCGATCGCCCTGGTGCTGCAGAAGCCGGTCGTCGGCCGGGTGCCGGCCCTCCAGGTCACCTGGCTCGCGTGCACCGTCGGCGCGGTGGCGTGCCTGCCGTTCGCCGCCGACCTCGTCCACGACACCCGGGCCGCGTCCGCCTCCTCGGTCTGGTGGGTGGTCTACCTCGGCGTCTTCCCGACGGCCATCGCCTTCACCACCTACGCCTACGCCCTGCGCCACATGGGCGCCGGCCAGCTGGGCGTCACGACCTACCTGGTCCCGCCGCTCACGATCGTGATGGGGTTGGTGTTCCTCGGCGAGGCGCCACCCACCCTGGCCTACTTCGGCGGCATCCTGGCTCTCGTCGGCGTGGCCGTCGCGCGCCACCGGCCTCGGGTCCGATAGCCGACCGACGAGGAGGAGAGCGCCGATGACGCTGGTGACCCAGGTGCTGGTGGTGCTCGTGGCGGCACTGCACGGCTACTTCCTGGTGCTCGAGATGTTCCTGTGGACGACCCCCACCGGACGCCGCACGTTCGGGCTCGACCCCGACTTCGCCGAGCGCTCCAAGGCGCTCGCGGCCAACCAGGGCCTCTACAAC
>CAZQCA010000264.1:0-4500 GCA_964591845.1 uncultured Nocardioides sp. | reverse complement strand
AGAGGTAGTCGACGGCCTCGACCAGGTTGGTCTTGCCCTGGCCGTTGCGGCCGATGAACGCGGTGACCCCCGGACCGAGCTCGACGTCGACGTCGGCGTAGGAGCGGTAGTCGTGCAGGTGGAGGTGGGAGACGTACACGCGCGCCGGCCGCCGCCTAGCTCGAGGAGGCGTCGCCGCCCGGAGGCGGCGAGGTCTGCACGGCGTGGCCGCCGAACTGGTTGCGCATCGCCGCGATCGCCTTCATGGACGGAGAGTCGTCCTGCCGGGAGACGAAGCGGGCATAGAGCGCCGCGGTGATCGCCGGCGTCGGGACCGCGTGGTCGATGCCGGCCTCGACCGTCCACCGTCCCTCGCCCGAGTCGGCGGCATAGCCCCGGATCCCGGCGAGGCCGGGGTCCTCGTCGAGCGCGGCGACCAGGAGGTCGAGCAGCCACGAGCGGATCACGGTGCCTTCGCGCCAGGAGCGGAAGACCTCGGTGACGTTGTCGACGAGGTCGACCTTCTCCAGGAGCTCCCAGCCCTCGGCGTAGGCCTGCATGATGGCGTACTCGATGCCGTTGTGGACCATCTTGGAGAAGTGCCCGGCGCCCACGCTGCCGGCGTGCACGGCCCCGAACTCACCCTCGGGCTTGAGTGCGTCGAAGGCCGGCTGGACCTTGGCGATGTCGGCCGGCTCGCCGCCGTACATCAGGGCGTAGCCGTTCTGCAGCCCCCAGACGCCACCGGAGACGCCGCAGTCGACGTAGCCGATGCCCTTGTCGCGCAGGTGCTCGGCCGCCGCCAGGTCGTCGGTCCAGCGGGAGTTGCCGCCGTCGACGATGACGTCGCCCTCGCCGAGCAGCTCCCCCAGGGCACGCACGGTGTCGCGCGTCGGGTCGCCGGCCGGCACCATCACCCACACCACCTTGGGTGTGGGGAGCGCGGCGACGAGGTCTTCGAGGGAGCCCACGTCGGCCACGTCGGGGTTGCGGTCGAAGCCGACGACGGTGTGCCCCGCGTTGCGCAGGCGGGTGCGCATGTTGCCGCCCATCTTGCCGAGCCCCACGAGTCCGATGTCCATGCCGGGAGCCTAGCCTCGCGCTCCCGCGGAGCGCGAGGCGTGTCGCATGCCGTCAGGACAGCAGTCGGCGAGGCATCAGCAGGTAGCGGAACCCGGAGTCGTCGCCCGCGTCATCGACCGAGCCGCTGATCACCACGGGCTTGGACGCCTGGGTGAAGGCCAGCTCCACCACCGGCTCGTCGATCGCACTGAGGCCGTCGAGCAGGAACTGCGGGTTGAAGCCGGTCGTGATGTCGTCGCCGTCGATCGTGGCCTCGATCGACTCCGACGCCTGGGCCTCGTCGCCGGCGCCCGCGTCGAGCGTGAGGACGCCGTCGCTGAACGCCAGCTGGACGGCGGTGTTGCGCTCCGCGACCAGCGCCACGCGCTTGACCGACTCGATCAGGGAGCCCTTGTCGACCAGGGCGGTGGTGGTGTGCTCGCTGGGGAAGAGGCTGCGCACCTTGGGGAACTCGCCGTCCAGGAGGCGAGTGGTGGTGCGGCGTACGCCGCCCGGGGCGTGACCCTCGAAGCCGATGATGCCCTCCCCCGCACCGCCGTGGGAGAGCGCGATCGTCACCTCCGCTCCCGCGGTGAGCGACTTCGCGGTGTCGGCGAGCACCTTGGCCGGCACCAGCGCCGCCACGGACTCGTCGCTGGTGTGGGGACTCCAGCCCAGCTCGCGGTGGGCCAGGCGGAAGCGGTCGGTGGCCAGCAGGCTGATGGTGGAGCCGTCGATCTCGATGCGGACGCCGGTCAGCACGGGCAGCATGTCGTCGCGCCCCGCCGCGGTGACCGCCTGGCCGACCGCGTGGGAGAAGGCCTCGCTGTCGACGGTGCCCGTCGCCGCGGGCATGGCGGGCAGCGAGGGATAGTCCTCGACCGGCATCGTCTGGAGGGTGAAGCGGGCGGCACCGCAGGTGAGGGAGACCCGGGCACCCTCGAGCGACAGCTGGATCGGCTTGGCGGGCAGTGACCGGCAGATGTCGGCGAGGAGGCGGCCACTGACCAGGGCCTTGCCCTCGTCGCTCACGTCGGCCGACAGCGTCGCCCGCGCGGACGTCTCGTAGTCGAAGCTCGACAGCACCAGCCCCTCGTCGCTCGCCTCGATCAGCAGGCCGGCGAGCACGGGTGCGCTCGGGCGGATCGGCAGGCTCCGAGCGGCCCAGGCGACGGCGTCGGCGAAGACGTCGCGCTCGACACTGAACTTCACGGTGTGGACCTCCGGATGTGGGTGAGCCGCGAGCCGGGCCGAAGCGCACCCGTCTCCAGGCGGCGCCGAGCAGGCGGAGCCGCGAGTGCATCCTGCCACGTGCCGCGTGGGCGGGGGAGGGTCGGCCCGCGGGTGGGAGACGTCGCGGCACGGGTTTTCCCCAGGGGAGTGGGGTGGAGGGCGTTGGCGGAACTCTGGAGTCTCTGGAGTACGGGAGTAGTCATAGCATCGGTGGACACTGTGGAGAACCCCTGTTTGCGCAGGTCAGAGCGTGGATGGGCGTCCACAGGCGGTGTGGAGGGAGGTCGGGAGGACCCGGTGGCCCGGTGGAACCCGCGCCGGCCGTCGACAGGGCGCGGCCGCGTGTGCACAGGTGCTGTGGACGCGGAGGGTGGGTTGTGCCCGGCTCCGTCCACAGGTCGTGCCCCGGCGGGTCAGGCCTGTCGGGCCTGCAGCTTGATCCGGTTGGTGAGCTCGGCGACCTGGTTGAACACGGAGCGGCGCTCGGCCAGGAGCTGGTTGATCTTGCGGTCGGCGTACATGACCGTGGTGTGGTCGCGGTTGCCGAACTGGGCGCCGATCTTGGGCAGGGAGAGCTCGGTGAGCTCGCGGCACAGGTACATGGCGATCTGCCGTCCCTGGACGAGGTGGCGCCCGCGGCTGGGTCCGGTGAGGTCCTCGATCGAGACGCCGAAGTAGGCGGCCGTCTGGGCGATGATCAGGGGTGCGGTGATCTCGGGCTCGCCGCCCTCGGGGATGAGGTCCTTGAGCACGATCTCGGCCAGGGTCATGTCGACCTCCTGGCGGTTGAGGTTGGCGAAGGCGGTGACCCGGATCAGGGCGCCCTCGAGCTCGCGGATGTTGGTCTGGATCTTGGAGGCGATGAACTCCAGCACGTCGGGTGGGGCGGTCAGCCGGTCCATCGCCGCCTTCTTGCGCAGGATCGCGATCCGGGTCTCGAGGTCGGGGGGCTGGACGTCGGTGACCAGGCCCCACTCGAAGCGGTTGCGCAGGCGGTCCTCGAACTCGTCGAGCTTCTTGGGGGCGCGGTCGGAGGTGAGCACGATCTGCTTGTTGGCGTTGTGGAGGGTGTTGAAGGTGTGGAAGAACTCCTCCTGGGTCTGGATCTTCCCCTCCAGGAACTGGATGTCGTCGATCAGCAGCACGTCGACGTCGCGATAGCGGCGCTTGAACCGGTCCTGGCGGTCGTCGCGGATCGCGTTGATGAACTCGTTGGTGAACTCCTCGCTGGACACGTAGCGCACGCGGGCCCCGGAGTAGAGGCTGCGCACGTAGTGGCCGATGGCGTGGAGCAGGTGGGTCTTGCCCAGGCCGGACTCGCCGTAGATCAGCAGCGGGTTGTAGCTCTTGCCGGGCGCCTCGGCGACCGCGACCGCGGCCGCGTGGGGGAAGCGGTTGGAGGAGCCGATGACGAAGGTCTCGAAGGTGTACTTGGGGTTGAGCCGGGTCTCGAGGGAGGACGGCTGACGCTGGGCGCCGGCCTCGCCGGCGTCGCCCGGGGGTGGGGCTGCGGCGGGCGGCTCCTGGAGACTTGTCGACAAACCGATATCACGACTTGTCGACTGGTCCAGGGGCTCGGGCTCGACGGCCGGTGCCGGCTCCAGCGTGGTGTCGACGGTGACCGCCATCCGCATCTCGCGACCGAACGACTCGCTGAGGGCGTCCTCCAGCTGCCCGCGTAGCCGGCCCTCGAGCTGGGTCCGCGTGAAGTCGTTGGGCACGGCGATGATCGCCGTCGTCTCGTGGAGCGTCACCGGACGGGTGGTGTCGAGCCAGGCGCGCTGATGGGGCTGCAGCTCCCCGACCACGCGCTGCCACACCTGGGTGAGTTCGTCCTGCTCCACGGGTTCCGCCTTCGTTCACATCGGGGTCGAGCTTTTCTCGGTGGCGGTTCCACAAGTTTGTCCACAGGTTGTGCAACACCTGCGTAGGCATGCGTGGAGCCTGGCCGAGACCCTCCGCGATGGCCGCTGACAGCCTCGTCGTCGCAGGTCAGGGGCCATCGGGCCACGATCTGGTCGGCGCTGGGAAGGACCGTCGGCAGGCGCTCGCCGCGGGGGCGGGGAACCTCGGTGACAGCGAACGTAACAAGCCGACGTACGCCACGGCAAGCCGTCATCCACAGGGCTGTCCGGCCGGGCCGGGACGCGGGTTTGACCCTGTGGAGAAGACTCGCGTACCGTGGGTCGGTCGCCCGGCGTCGACCGGTGCCGCATGTCCACGGAA
>CAZQCA010000263.1:0-4508 GCA_964591845.1 uncultured Nocardioides sp. | reverse complement strand
CTGCGCCGCCAAGAGATCTTGACCTCCTCGGGACCCGTTTGAGACCCCACGACTCAAACGTGGGGCAAGTCTCTCTCCGCGCTGTACCACGAGTCAACTCACAACTTCAGGCCTTTGCCGAGAACCTGCATTTTCTTGCAGGTGGTCCAGACCATGCCGACCCCGACCAGCACCTCTCTGCGGTCCTTCCGGGCGTCGACCGGGCCCGCATCCGGTCAGGAGTTGAACCGCTGCTGGGTCTCGGCGAGCCCGACGGTCACCAGGGACTCGACCGCGTCAGCCGCGTCGTACACGCTGAAGGGGAGGTCCTTGCGCTCGGCGGTGGAGAAGTCGCTCAGCACGAAGTCGGACACGTCCTGCCGGCCGGGCGGGCGGCCGATGCCGACCCGGACCCGGTGGAAGTCGCCCGTCCCGAGGGAGGAGCGCAGCGAGCGCAGGCCGTTGTGGCCGTTGTCGCCGCCACCGAGCTTGAGGCGCAGGGTGCCGAACGGCAGGTCCAGCTCGTCGTGGACGGCCACGACGCGCTCGGGCGCGACCCGGTAGAACTTCGCCAGCGCGGACACCGGTCCGCCGCTCTCGTTCATGTAGCAGCGGGTGCGCGCGAGCACCACCCGGGGAGAGTCCGCGCCGGGCGCGCCCAGCCGGCCCTCCACCACCTCGGCACGACCCGACTTGTGCGCGCGCAGGCGTGACCCCATCCGGCTCGCCAGCTCGTCCACGACGAGGTAGCCCACGTTGTGACGGTGGCCGGCGTATGCCGGGCCGGGGTTGCCGAGGCCGACCACGAGCCATACGTCCGAGGTCGTCCGCGCGTCGTCCTGCCTCGCCACACCGTCCTCCGTGCGCACCGTCGTCTGGTCGGTGACGGGCTCCGCCGGAACCCGCCGCCCGACCCGGCCCGCCAGCCTGGCCACCAGACTGCCGAGCCGCGACAGGATCACTCCGTGTCGCCGCCCTCGGCCTCGGCGGCCGGGGCCTCGTCCTCCGCGGCCTCGGCAGCGGGAGCCTCCTCCTCGACACCGGCGCCCTCGAGGTCGAGCTCGGACTCGAGCTGCTCCTCGGTGGGCGCGTTGGTGATGTTGACTACCAGCACCTCGGGGTCGGTGAGCAGCACGGTGCCGCTGGGCAGCTGCAGGTCGGAGGCGTGGATCTGGGTGCCGACCTCGGCGCCCTCGATGCTGACCTCGATCGACTCGGGGATGTGGGTGGCCTCCGCCTCGAGCTGCACGGTGGCCTGCTCGGTCACGACGAGCGTGTCGCGCACCGCCTCGCCGACGAGGTGGACGGGCACGTCGACGGTGACCTTCTCGCCGCGACGGACCGCGACGAAGTCGATGTGCTCGAGCACGCGGCGGATCGGGTCGACCTGCACCTGCTTGGTCAGCGCCAGCTGGGAGCTCCCCTCGATGTCGAGGTCGAGCAGTGCGTTGGCGCCGCCGTGCTTGAGCGCCATCATCGTGTCGTGGCCGGGGAGGGCCAGGTGGATCGGGTCGTTGCCGTGCCCGTAGACGACCGCGGGGATCTTGTGGTCGCGGCGGATGCGCCGCGCGGCGCCCTTGCCGAACTCCGTGCGCAGCTCGGCCTTGATCTTCTCGGCAGCCATGGTTCTCTCCAACTCCTCAGCAGTGGGACGTGCGGGTGCCGGCAAGAGAGAACGCCGCGCGATCGAGTCAGCGCGGCGCGGGGCCGGCCCAGTCGATCACGGAGCCGCCACACGCGTGGCGCCTCCCTCGCCGAGGCAACCGGGTCAGTCTAGGGCCCCGGGCACCCGCGGGGCGAATCCGCGTGGGAGTCGGGAGGAACCCCGGGGCGCCGCGGATGGGCGGGCGGTGGGTGGGCGGCGAGCCGAGTGGTCAGGCGTGGCCGTCGAACATGCTGGTCACCGAGCCGTCCTCGAAGACCTCGCGGATGGCGCGGGCCAGCAGCGGCGCGATGGACAGCGTGGTGAGGGAGTCGAACTGCTTGTCGTCGCTCAGCGGCAGGGTGTTGGTGACGACCACCTCGGTCACCGAGCTGTTCTTGAGGCGGTCGACCGCGTCGCCCGAGAGGATCGGGTGGGTCGCCGCCACGACCACCCCGGCCGCTCCGTCGGCCATCAGCGCCTCGGCGGCCTTCACGATCGTGCCACCGGTGTCGATCATGTCGTCGACGAGGACGCAGGTGCGCCCGCGGACGTCGCCGACCACCCGGTTGGCGACGGTCTCGTTGGGCCGGTCGGTACGCCGGCTCTTGTGGATGAACGCCAGGGGCGCGCCGCCCAGGCTGGCCGACCAGCGCTCGGCGACCTTGATCCGGCCCGCATCGGGTGAGACCACGGCGAGCTGCTGGTCGCCGTACTTGGAACGCACGTGGTCGGCGAGGATCGGCAGCGCCATCAGGTGGTCCACCGGACCGTCGAAGAAGCCCTGGATCTGGTCGGCGTGGAGGTCGACGCAGATGAGGCGGTTGGCACCGGCGGTCTTGAACAGGTCGGCCATCAGCCGTGCGGAGATGGGCTCGCGTCCGCGGTGCTTCTTGTCCTGGCGGGCATAGCCGTAGAACGGCGCCACCACCGTGATCCGCTTGGCCGAGGCGCGCTTGAGCGCGTCGACCATGATCAGGTGCTCCATCATCCACTCGTTGATCGGCGCGGTGTGGCTCTGCAGCACGAACGCGTCGCAGCCGCGCACCGACTCCTCGTAGCGGACGTAGGTCTCGGAGTTGGCGAACTGGTAGGCCGTGGTGGGCACCAGCCCCGTGCCGAGCAGCGCGGCCACCTCTCGCGAGAGCTCGGGGTGCGCGCGGCCGCTGAACACCATGAGGTTCTTCTCGGTCGCCCGCTTCATTCCGCTCACGCGTCCCGCTCCCCTACGTCGCCGTGGCTCACCTGACCCGTGCCGATTGTCCCGCATCGGGCCGGGGGGCCCAACTCCGGGGCGTCCGGCGGTCTGGCTCGGTCGGTGTGGCTCGGTCGGTGTGGCTCAGTCGGTGCCACCCAGCGGCTCGGACGCCTCCTGGCCCGCCGCTTCGGCGGCGGCGGCCTGGGCGGTGCCCGCGCGGCGCCGCTGCGCCCAGCCGTCGATGTTGCGCTGCGGCCCGGTCGACACGGCCAGCGCGCCCGGCGGCACGTCTCGTCGTACGACGGTGCCGGCGCCGGTCGCTGCCCCGTCGCCGATCTCCACCGGCGCCACGAAAGTGTTGTGGGAGGCGGTGCGCGCGTGGCGGCCGATGGTGGTGCGGTGCTTCTCGACCCCGTCGTAGTTGGCGAAGATCGTGCCCGCCCCGATGTTGGTCCCCTCGCCGATCTCGGCGTCGCCCACATAGGAGAGGTGCGGCACCTTGGCGCCGGGGCCGATGTGGGCGTTCTTGGTCTCGACGAACGCGCCGATCTTGCCGCGCTCGTCGAGGACGGTGCCCGGACGCAGGTAGGACCACGGGCCGACGGTCGCGCCGTCGCCGACGACCGCCAGCTCGCCGTGGGTGCGCACCACCCGGGCGCCCGCCCCCACCTCGCAGTCCTTGAGCGTGCAGTCGGGGCCGATCACCGCGTCCTCCGCCACGACGGTGGCGCCGAGCAGCTGCGTGCCGGGCAGGATCACCACGTCGGGCGCGAGCACCACGTCGGCGTCGACCCAGGTCGTGGCGGGGTCCATCACGGTCACCCCCTCACGCATCCACCGGGTGACGATGCGGCGGTTGAGCTCCTGGCCCAGGGCGGCCAGCTGGGCGCGGTCGTTGGCGCCCTCGGTCTGCATGACGTCGTCGATGACATGGGCGCCGACGGCGAGGCCGTCCTCCCGGGCCAGCCGGACCAGGTCGGTGAGGTAGAGCTCGCCCTTGGCGTTGTCGTTGCTGAGCCGGGGCAGCGCCTGGACCAGGAACGTCGCGTCGAGGGCGAGGATGCCGCTGTTGATCTCGTGGATCTCACGCTGCTCGGCGGTGGCGTCCTTCTCCTCGACGATCGCCTCCACCTCGCCGTCCGCGCCGCGCACGATGCGGCCGTAGCCGAAGGGATGGTCGACGACCCCGGTCAGCACGCTCACCGCACGCTCGGCCGCCTCGTGCTCGGCGGCGAAGCCCCGCAGGGTGTCCCCCTCGAGCAGCGGGGTGTCGCCGTAGGCCACGACGACCGTGCCGTGGACCGCGCCCAGCGCCTCCACCGCGACCCGGACCGCCCCGCCGGTGCCGTCGAGCACCTCCTGCACGGCGACCAGGCAGTCGGGGAGGTAGCCGCGGATGTGGGCCTCCACCTCGTCGCGCTGGTGGCCGACGACGGCGACCACCCTGGCCGGCTCCATGGCCTGGACGGCGGTGAGCACGTGGCCGATCATGCTGCGGCCACCGACCTCGTGGAGGACCTTCATCCGCTTGGACTTCATCCGCGTGCCGCCCCCGGCGGCGAGGACGACGGCGGTCAGGTCGTGGGGCATGCGGTGCCTCTCCCTCGTTCGGCGGGCTCGTGTGCGGCCGTGCGCCACGGCGTACGGTGGCAGCCAGCTCCCCGGGTAGGAGTCGAACCTACGTCGCTA
>CAZQCA010000262.1:0-4514 GCA_964591845.1 uncultured Nocardioides sp. | reverse complement strand
TCGGCCCAGTCGATGTCGTCCTCCGGGGGGCCCGCGAAGACCAGGGTCAGCCGCACCGCGTCCACGCCGAAGGCCGCTAGTTGATCCCCCAGACTGACGCCGTTACCCAGCGACTTGCTCATCTTGCGGCCCTGGTTGATGACGACGCCCTGGTTCAGCTGGGCCGAGAAGGGCTCGCGGAAGCGCAGCAGGCCCATGTCGGCCAGGACCTTGGTGAAGAAGCGCGCATACAGCAGGTGCAGCACGGCGTGCTCGACGCCGCCGACATCGATGTCGCACGGACCCCACGCGTTCACCAGCTCCTGGTCGAACGCCTGGGTGTGGTCGTTCGGGCTGCAGTAGCGCAGGAAGTACCACGAGGAGTCGACGAAGGTGTCCATCGTGTCGCTGTCGCGCGTGGCCGGTCCGCCGCAGACCGGGCACTCGACGTCGACCCAGTCCGTGGCGGCCGCCAGCGGCGAGACTCCCTTGGGCGTCAGGTCCTCGCCGCGCAGTTCGGGCAGGACGACCGGCAGCTGGTCCTCGGCCACCGGCACCTCGCCGTCCCGGTCGCAGTGGATGATCGGGATCGGGGCACCCCAGTAGCGCTGCCGTGACAGCAGCCAGTCGCGCAGCCGGAAGTTGACCGCCCCCCGGCCGATGCCCTGGGCCTCCAGCCAGTCGATCATCGCGCGCTTGGCGTTGGCGATGTCCAGCCCGTCCAGGGTCAGCGTGTCGTTGCGCGAGTTGATCGCCGGACCCTCACCGACGTAGGCCTCGCCCTCCCAGCCCTCCGGCGGCTGCACGGTGCGGACGATGGGCAGGTCGAAGACGGCCGCGAACTCCCAGTCGCGCTGGTCCTGGGCCGGCACGGCCATGATCGCGCCGGTGCCGTAGTCGGCCAGCACGTAGTCGGCGGCATAGATGGGGATCCGGGTGCCGGTCACCGGGTTGGTGGCGTGCACGCCCAGGAAGATGCCCGTCTTGGGACGGTCGGTCGCCAGCCGGTCGATGTCGCTGGCCTTGCGCACCTCGGCCAGGTAGGCGTCGTACGCCGGCCGCTGGTCGTCGGTCACCAGCTCACCCGCCAGCGCGGCGTCGGCGGCGACCACCATGAAGGTCGCGCCGAACAGGGTGTCGGGCCGCGTCGTGTAGACGGTGATCGGGTCGTGCCCCTCCACCGGGAACGTGACGTGGGCGCCCTCGGACCGCCCGATCCAGTTGCGCTGGGCGGTGATGACGCGCTCCGGCCAGGTCGGCGCCAGGTCGTCCAGGCAGTCCAGCAGCTCCTGGGCGTAGTCGGTGATCTTGAAGTACCACTGGGTCAGCTCGCGCTTGGTGACCTCGGCCCCACACCGCTCGCAGCGACCGTCCACGACCTGCTCGTTGGCCAGCACGGTCTGGTCGTTCGGGCACCAGTTGACCGGGCTGTTCTTGCGGTAGGCCAGCCCACGCTCGTAGAACTTCAGGAACAGCCACTGCGTCCACCGGTAGTACTCCGGGTCGCTGGTGTTGAGCGTGCGGGTCCAGTCGAAGCTCGCTCCGAAGCGCCGGCTGGACTCGGTCGACATGGCGATGTTGGCGTAGGTGAACGTCGCGGGGTGCGCGTTGTCGCGGATCGCGGCGTTCTCGGCGTTCAGCCCGAAGGAGTCGAAGCCCATCGGGTTCAGCACCTCGTAGCCCCGCTGCCACCAGTAGCGCGCGATCACGTCGTGCAGCGCGAACACCTCGGCGTGGCCCATGTGCAGGTCGCCGGAGGGGTAGGGGAACATCGTCAGCGCGTAGCGCTTCTCGCGCTCGCCGGAGCGGACGACGTCGTCGCTGGCGCGGAACGGCTGCAGCCGCTCCCAGACGGGCAGCCACTTCGCCTGGACCGCCTCGATGTCGTAGCTGTCGCGGGCCGTCTCCGGCGCCGGGTGGGTCTGCTCGCTCATCTGCTCTCTCTCATGCTGCTCTGCTCCGGACATGGAAAAGCCCCTCGGGCACGAGGGGCAGCCGCGTCGAGGTGAAGCGTGTCGACGCGGCTAGGTAAGGAGCAGGCTCCCGCGCATGCCGCTATCCTACCCCGGGCCGCCGGTCGCCCGCGCGGCGGATTCGGCCGCTAGCCTCGGAGGATGCCGATCCCCCGGGCCGTCGCCGCGATCGCGGCCACCGCGTGCGCCCTCGTGCTCCCGCTGAGCGGCTGCGGCCCCACCCCCACGCGCACGACCGCCGTCGAGCAGGTGTCGGCGCGGCCCCCGGCGTCCGGGCCGGCGGCGACGCCCGCGCTGACCTGCGACGCCGACGGCGGCACCGACCCCGTGAGCAGGCCCAGGTTCGTCCGGCGGATCGCGACCGGTGAGACCGGGTGGTTCTCCTCCCCCAGCCTGGTCGACGTCACCGGTGGCGACAAGCTGGAGATCGTGGCGCCGTTCTACTCGACCCTCGTCTACGACGCCGCCGGCCGGCTGCTGGACCGGGCGGGCGCGACGGCGGGCCGGGTCTACGCCCCCGGCGTGGTGGCCGACCTCGACCGCGATGGGCGCCAGGACATCGTGGTGGCCGGCAACGAGGGCACCGTGGCGGCGTACGAGATGCACGGCAAGCGCCTGGTGCGTCAGTGGAAGGCCTCCACCTGCAGCGGCGGGCAGTGCCCCGAGGCGCGCGGCATGGCGGCCGCCGACCTCGACGGCAACGGCACCACCGAGGTGGTCGTGACGACGACCAACACCTCCGGCACCGGCGCGCAGGTCTTCGTGTTCAACGCCCAGGGACGCCGCTACCAGCCGCGCACCGGCCACCACCCCGCCTGGCCGCGCTACAACACGTTGCGCGGCAAGGGCAACGACCGCACGTTCAACAAGGTCGGCAACCACGGCTACGGCGCCTACGGCGAGAACGTCGGCATCGGCAACCTCGACGACGACGCGGCGCTCGAGGTCGTCACCACCTTCGACAACCACCAGATCAACCTCTTCAACCACGACGGCACGTCGGTGCTCGCCTCGAAGTGGTTCACCAACCGCGACTCGTCGGCGTCGGGGCGGCGGATGGGCTGGGGCCAGTTCATCCGCTGGCTGAGCCCCGACGTCGAGCGCCGCCACTACCACCGGCACACGGGCCCGTGGCCGCATCCGGCGCGACAGACCTGGCTGCAGTGGACGGCGTCCCCGCCGTCGGTGGCCGACCTCGACGGCGACGGCCGCAACGAGGTGATCGGCCTGCCCAACGCCGAGAGGCACGTCCCCTACGTCACCCAGGGCTACGCGTTCATGGTGCTCGACGGGGCGCAGGGCGACGGCTCGCGCTCGGCGCGACGGCACGCGGGCTTCGAGGACCTGCGGCTCACCGCCAAGCCGGCGTACCGCGGCGGCGGCGACTGGTACCCACCCTCGGGCATCCCCGCGCCGACCGTGGTCGACATCGAAGGCGACGCGCGCCCCGAGATCGTGGCGGCCGTGCCGGGCGGCAAGGTCTATGCCGTCGGGCCGACCGGCAAGCGGCTGTGGAGCTTCTCCTACGCCCCACGACGTGCCAAGAGGTTCGCGTCCGAGGTGGTCGCGGCCGACCTCAACCGCAACGGGCGACCGGAGCTGGTGTTCGCGACCTACTCGCTCACGCGCGGGGCGGCGCGGCTGATCGTGCTCAAGCCCAACGGCCGGCTGCTCCACTCCGTCACGCTCCGCCACCAGACCCGCAACGGCAACGGCATCGGCGTGGCCGCGGCGCCGTCGATCGCCGACCTCACCGGCAACGGCACGCTCGAGATCGTGCTCACCACGATCGACCACGGCATCGACGTCTACACCGTGCCCGGGTCGGGCACCGCCTGCCTGCCGTGGCCCACCGGCCGCGGCAACACCCTGCGCAACGGCATGGGTCCGGCGACGGCGCCATGACGCCGCACGCCACACCGCTGGCGGGTGACCTCCTCGGCTACCTCCAGGAGGGCCGCGACAGCGTCGTCCAGGCCCTCGACGGCCTCAGCGAGCACGACGTACGCCGGCCCGTGGTGACCTCGGGCACCAACCTCCTCGGCCTCGTCAAGCACCTGGCCGGCATCGAGCTGAGCTACCTCGGGGAGTGCCTGGGTCGCCCCTCCCCCGTCGTCCTCCCGTGGGTCGAGGACGGCACGATCTGGGACGGCGCGGACATGTGGGCGACCGCGGAGGAGTCGCGGGAGTCTCTCCTCGAGCTCTACCGCACGGCCTGGCGGCACTCCGAGGAGTCGATCGCCACCCTCGCGCTGGACGCGCCGGCCGAGGTGGCCTGGTGGGACGAGGGGCGACGGCGGACCACCGTCGGACACCTGCTGGCGAGGGTGGTCGCCGAGACCGCCCAGCACGCCGGACACGCCGACATCCTGCGGGAGCTGATCGACGAGAGCAGGAGGCCCGGCCGGGTGGGCGACGACGACGCCGAGCGGGCGGCGTACGTCGCCCGCATCCAGGCCGCCGCCGACGCCCACCGAGGCCCCCGCTGACGGCTCAGCGCACGAAGCGCGGGGTGAGCGGCGGGTCCCACCACTCGCCGTTGTTGGCCTTCACCGCGCCGAC
>CAZQCA010000261.1:0-4536 GCA_964591845.1 uncultured Nocardioides sp. | reverse complement strand
CGTCCTCACGCTCTAGATGAGGAACGGTTCTTCCGGGCCGAAGGCGTCTCGCTGATGATCGCTCCGCGGGTGCGAAGCGAGCTGCGACAGGAAGCATCCGTCAGGACTGCGCTTGCGCATTCCTGATCGAGTGTATTTGCAGTCGGTTCAGCGGCTTGTCGTCGGGCTTGGCATTGCCCTATCCGTGTGGCCGATGCGGCTACGGAATAGGGGTTTTTGACAGGAGTTGCTCTATGACCTTCGAAATGGTGCCCTCAACTGCCTGCAGTTGGGTGGGCCTCTTCGCTGCAGTGTGGTTGACCAGGCACCGCCATGTTCTCGGGGAGGACCCAAGGGCCGTTCAGACCAGCAGCGGCGACAAGCAAAGGGATCAGCGACAACGAGCCGACGACCAAGAATCCACGCCCGGTGGCCGGCAACGCCGCAGAGCATCGATGATCGAGGCCCGTGGGGCCGCCTATGCCACGCCGACCCCCGGACAGCGGTCGCTGCAGTGGCGTGCGTGGCGTGTCGGCACACCGACGCCGGCGTCGGCGTCGGTTGCATGGTCTGAGGGGGCACATGCCGACGTCGTGGCGCTACCGATCGACGCGCCTGGGCTGCTCGACAACGTCATCGACTCGCTTGCGCAGCGACTTCGTCGGATGCCGCATCGCAGTGTGTTGGGAAGGCGTTCAACGCACTACCGCCTTCGTCTCGAGCAAACGTTGCGGGAGGCAACGGAGGCCAAGGCGCGCCTAGCAGCCGGCACCTACGGTGCTTGTCAGTTCTGCTCTGCGGCGGTCTCGCTCGCCCGACTCATCGAGAAGCCCTGGACCCCCCGGTGCGTTCGGTGCGAGCTCAGTTTGTGAGCCGGCCCCGCGCCCGACTGAACCCATTCACTTCAAGGAGAGTCATGACCGTGTCACCACAGCTACGTACGCCGTCGCGTTTCGCGAGCCGGCATGAGAGAGAGCAGTTCAGGAAGGCGCTGATGGAAGCCGCCGACATGCGACGAAGCCAGCTCGAGGATCTCCCACGAGCCGAGGGCGACCCGATGCTTCGCGCGCAGCGCGACGCGCTGGAGCAGGTGCTGAAGGAGATCACCTCAGCCCTCGGCCGGCTGGAGGAAGGGCAATTCGGCAGGTGCAGCGCCTGCGCGGAGCCAATCCCCGTCGAGCGCCTCGAGGTCAGACCGTGGTCGTCCAGGTGCGTTCGTTGTGCACGAAGGTGAGGGCGCCAGCGACTGCGTCGTATCGGCGTTCAAGACTTCCGGGCGCGAGCGTCTGCGTCGCTGCAGAAGCCGCTCAGTCGTCGTTGGACGCAGAGTAGGCCGAGGAGGTGGCCGTCGTGGTCGACGACCGCTCGACGACGTTCGTCTCGAGCGGTCATCAGCCGTAGGGCCTCGGCGGCGGGTGTGGCGGGGTCGATCGTTCGGTCACGCAGCACGGCGTGCTGAAGAGCGGGCGCACCGGAGTCGAGCCCGGTCAGGTCGTCGCGGGTGATGGTGCCGAGGAGTCGGCCCTCGTCGTCGGTGATGAGGAGCATGTGGACGTGGTCGTCCTGGAGGGCGGCTCGGGCCTGGGCCACGCTGGCGTCTGAGCCGAGCGTCTTGGGCAGGCGTACGACGACATCGAAGACGTCCTTCCCTGAAAGTTCTTGCATGACTCAGGACCCCACTCGATCCCAGCCGCGCCGGGTGGGTCGGCTGCCCATCTGGTCGTCGCGAGATCGGTAGACGATGTAGGGGCGGGTGAGGTATCCGAGGGGTGCTGAGAAGACATGCACGAGGCGGGTGAAGGGCCACAGCGCGAACAGGCCGAAGGCGACGAGTGCGTGGAGCTGGAATCCGAGGGGCGCCTCGGCCATCAGGTCGGGTTGGGGTTGGAAGGCGAGGAAGGAGCGGTACCAGACGGACACGCCTTCGCGGTAGTTGTACTCCCCGCCGAGGGAGAAGATCGAGCCGGCGATGGTGTTCCACATGCCCAGGACGATGGCGGCGCCGAGGAAGGCGTACATGACCTTGTCCATCGGGGTCGTGGCGCTGAAGACGGGGCCGACGGTGCGGCGTCGGTAGATCAGGATGGTCATCCCGGTTAGCGCCATCAGGCCGGCGATCAGGCCGCCGACGACCGCGAGGAGGTGGTAGAGGTGGTCGTCGACCCCGACTGCTTCGGTCCAGGATCGGGGCACCAGCAGCCCGATGATGTGGCCGCCCACGACGCCGAGCATGCCGAAGTGGAACAGCGGGGAGCCGAGGCGAAGGAGCCGGTCCTCGTAGAGCTGTGAGGATCGGGTGGTCCACCCGAACTTGTCGTAGCGGTAGCGCCAGACGTGGCCGACGACAAAGGTGGCGAGGCACAGGTAGGGGACGATGACCCAGAGGAAGGTGCTCATCGGGGGGCTCCCACGGGGATGGTGGATCCCGAGATGAGGGCGGGGCTGGCCGCAAGCGCAGGGTCGGTGCCGTAGCCGCCGAGGCCGACCTCTTCGGCAGGTGGGCCCTGCTCGATGAGACGGCGTACCGCCTCCGCTTCGTCGCCGGCGAGCACGGGCAGGGTGTCGCAGACGGCTCGGACAGCCCCTTGCCACGGGGATCCGAGGCTGCCGTCGTGGTTGCGCCAGCCGGCGAGGGCGACGCGGAGCATCTCGATGCCTGCCCGGTGCTCGTTGAGAAGTCGCCAGGCGACCTCGGCGTCGACGGCCGCGCCGTACTGAAGCACGGCGCAGAGGTGGTCCGGCAGTTCTCCGGTCTCCTCGTCCCACTCCACGCCGCCGCGACGGTAGGCCTGCTTGAACTGCAGAAGTGCGGCGCCTCGTCGGCGGGTGTCGCCGTAGGCGTAGTAGGTGAGATAGAGGGCACATTTGCGGGTGTGGTCGAAAGTCTCGACGTACTCCTGCTGGAGCTCGCCCAGCCGACGGGTCCGCAGGTGCGTCAGCAGGGTGGCGAGCGATGCCGCCTCCGGGCAGAGCTCCTCGATCAGGTCGAGGTCGGCAATCAGCTCGGTGGTCGGGTAGTCCAGCAGTGCCGCGCTGGCAGCCCAGACGTCACGGGTGCGGTCCGTCGCGCGCGCGACTCGGGCACGGCTGAGTCTCATGACGGGTCCTCGCCCTCGCCGCGGGAGGGGAAGAGTCCGTCAGGGGTGCCGCGGCCGTCCCAGTTCAGAAGGTTGACCCTGCCGGCCTTGGACCCGCCGCCGACCAGCTCGTCGCTGGTCTCGGCGGTCTGCCGATCCTGAAGCATGCGGAAGTTCTCGACCGCCACCGGCGTGGGATAGCCGGAGCCTTCCCCGAAGACGTCGCGCTGGCCCCCGCCGTACTCGCTGACGGGGCAGTCGGTGGCGAGCTCTTCCAGGGCGTGGGCCTGCTCGGCGTGCGCGGTGGGGATCACGTAGCGCTCGCTGTACTTCGCGATGGCGAGGAGCCGGAACATCTCGTACATGGACTCACCGGTCATCCCGACTGCTGCGGCGATCGTCTCGTCGGGGTCGCGGCCGAGGTTGATGTCACGCATGTAGGAGCGCATGGCGGCGAGCTTGCGCAGGACCCGGTCGACCGGGGCGGTGTCGCCGGCGGTGAACAGGTTCGCGAGGTACTCCACCGGAATCCGCAGCGCCTCGATGGCCGCGAACAGGTTGCCGCGGTCCTCGGCGTCGTGCCCGGTCTCCTTGATGACGTCGACGACCGGCGAGAGCGGTGGGATGTACCAGACCATCGGCATGGTCCGGTATTCCGGATGGAGCGGCAGCGCGACCTGATACCGGTTGATCAGCGCCCAGACCGGTGACTTGCGGGCGGCCTCGATCCAGTCCCCGGGAATACCGGCGGCCTCGGCTGCCTCCTGGACCTCGGGGTCTTCGGGGTCGAGGAAGCAGGCGCGCTGGGCGTCGTAGAGGTCGTGCTCGTCCTCGACCGAGGCGGCCTCGAGCACCTTGTCGGCGTCGTAGAGGACCAGGCCGATGTAGCGCAGCCGACCGACGCAGGTCTCCGAGCAGACCGTCGGGATGCCAACCTCGATGCGCGGATAGCAGAAGGTGCACTTCTCGGCCTTGCCGGTCTTGTGGTTGAAGTAGACCTTCTTGTACGGGCAGCCGGAGACACACATCCGCCAGCCGCGGCAGCGATCCTGGTCGACCAGCACGATGCCGTCCTCGGAGCGCTTGTAGATCGCACCGGAAGGGCAGGAGGCGGCGCACGACGGGTTGAGGCAGTGCTCGCAGATGCGAGGCAGGTAGAACATGAAGGTCTGCTCGAACTCAAGCTTGACCTTGTCCTCGATGCCCTTGAGCATCACGTCGCGCGCCGCGTGCTCCTGGGAGCCGCCGAGGTCGTCGTCCCAGTTGGCTGACCACTCGACGTTCATGTCGTCCCCCGAGATCAGCGACTTGGGGCGCGCGACCGGGAAGGTGTCGGTCTGAGGGGAGCTCAGCAGCGTCTCGTAGTCGTAGGTCCACGGCTCGTAGTAGTCCTGGATGGAGGGCAGCTTGGGGTTGGAGAAGATGTTGAGCAGCTTCTTGATGCGGCCGCCGGCCTTGAGCGCGATCCGTCCGTTGGGCT
>CAZQCA010000260.1:0-4558 GCA_964591845.1 uncultured Nocardioides sp. | reverse complement strand
GCCTTGCCGTCCATCGACAGCGTGGTGCCCTCGATCTTCTCGTAGTGCTCGAGCTCGGTCTGGAAGAGCCGCACCAGCTCGACCGCGAGCCCCGCGGACCCGGCGATGCCGACGGCGGAGAACTCGTCGGCGGGGAAGACCTTCTCGATGTCGCGCTGGGCGATGATGTTGCCCATCGTCGCCCGCCGGTCGCCGGCCATCACGACCCCGCCCGGGAAGGTGGCGGCCACGATCGTCGTGCCGTGTGGCGCCAGGTCGGCGGCGCTGCCCTGGGGCACCGACCGTCGCGACGGAAGCAGGTCGGGCGCCTCCTCGGACAGGAAGTCGGAGAAGGACGGCGTGCCGGGACGCAGGTACGCCGAGGACAGCCGAGGACCGTCGGCCACGGGCTACTCCCCGCCCTTCTGGATGAACGACTTGACGAAGTCCTCCGCGTTGGACTCCAGCACCTCGTCGATCTCGTCGAGGATCGCGTCGACGTCGTCGTCGAGCGCCTCCTTGCGCTCGGCGACGTCGGACTCGGCGACCTCGTCGACCGCGTCCTCGGCACCGGTCGACCGCCGGGGCTGCTTCTGCTCCTGTGCCATGCCCCGACCCTATCCGCCCGACCGCGTGAGCGCGGCGAAGAGGGCCTCCGCGTCCTCGCAGCGGTCGAGCAGGTCACCGACGTGGGCCCTGGTCCCCCGCAGCGGGTCGATGGTGGGGATGCGCTGGAGCGACTCGCGGCCGGGCAGGTCGAGGATCACGGAGTCCCAGGACGCAGCCGCGATGCTGTCGGGGTACTTCGACAGGCAGCGGCCCCGGAAGTAGGCCCGCGTGTCCTCGGGGGGCTCGGTGATCGCCGCGGCGACCGTGTCGTCGGAGAGCAGTCGCTCGATGCGTCCCGACGCCGCCAGCCGGTGATAGAGCCCCTTCTCGGGCCGCAGGTCGGCGTACTGGAGGTCGATCAGGTGCAGCTTGGCGTCGTCCCAGTCGAGCCCGTCCCGGTCGCGGTACTGCGTGAGCAGCTTGAGCTTCGCGACCCAGTCGAGCTCCCCCGCACACAGCAGCGGGTCGCGACCGAGCCGGTCGAGCACCGACTCCCAGCGCGCGAGCACGTCCTGGGTCTGGGGATCGGCGTCGGCGCCGTAGCGGTCCTCGACGAACTTCTTGGCGAGGTCGAGGTACTCCATCTGGAGCTCCACGGCGGTCATCCTGCGACCGTCGGCGAGTGTCACCAGGTGGCGAAGCGTCGGGTCGTGCGAGACCGCCCGCAGGCTGGCCACCGGGGTCGCCAGCGCCGGCTCGTCGGCCAGGAACCGCTCCTCGATCATGGCCAGCACCAGCGCCGTCGTCCCGACCTTGAGGTAGGTCGACACCTCGGCGAGGTTGGCGTCGCCGATGATCACGTGGAGCCGGCGGTACTTCTCCGGGTCGGCGTGAGGCTCGTCGCGGGTGTTGATGATCGGCCGCTTGAGCGTGGTCTCCAGCCCGACCTCGACCTCGAAGTAGTCGGCGCGCTGGCTCACCTGGAAGCCGTGCTCGCGTCCGTCCTGGCCGATCCCGACGCGACCGGCCCCGCACACGACCTGCCGGGAGACGAAGAAGGGCGTCAGGTGCCGGACGATGTCGGCGAACGGCGTGGAGCGCCGCATCAGGTAGTTCTCGTGGGCCCCGTAGGACGCGCCCTTGTTGTCGGTGTTGTTCTTGTAGAGCACGATCCCCGCGGCGCCCGGCAGCCGGCCGGCCAGCCGAGACGCCTCCAGCATGACCTGCTCCCCCGCCTTGTCCCACCGGACGACGTCGAGCGGCGTGGTCACTTCGGGCGTGGAGTACTCAGGGTGGGCGTGGTCCACGTAGAGCCGCGCCCCGTTGGTGAGGATGACGTTGGCCAGGCCGAGGTCCTCGTCGGTGAGCTGGCTGGGGTCGGCGACCTGACGCGACATGTCGAAGCCGCGGGCGTCGCGCAGCGGCGACTCCTCCTCGAAGTCCCAGCGGGCGCGCCGGGCGCGCGCGGTCGCGGAGGCGTAGGCGTTGACCACCTGCGACGAGGCGAGCATGGGGTTGGCGAGCGGCTGGCCCTGCACCGAGATGCCGTACTCGACCTCGGTGCCCATCACCCGGCGCACGCTCATGCGACGAGCGTACGCGCGTAGCCTGGCCGCATGCCGGACCACCCACGTCTCTCGCTCGGCGGGTGGTGGATCGACCAGGCGCTGCCGCGGCTGACCGATGCGACCCTGCGTGGTCACGACGTCGGGCGCCTCCGGGACGACACCTGTCGTGGCCTCCGCGGCCGGGTCCTGGAGATCGGGTTCGGCAGCGGGCTCAACGTGCGCTCCTACCCGCCGGAGGTGGAGCACGTGGACGCGGTCGAGCCCGCCGACGTCGCGTGGCGGCTCTCCGAGCGGCGGCGTGCCCGCTCCGACGTGCCGGTGTCCCGGCTCGGCCTCGACGGGCAGCGACTGCCGGCCGACGCGGCGTCGTACGACGCGGTGCTGACGACGTTCACGCTCTGCACGATCCCCGACGTGGCGCGCGCCCTCGACGAGGTGCGCCGGGTGCTGCGGCCCGGGGGCCGGGTCCACTTCCTCGAGCACGGGCTGTCCCCCGACCCCGGCGTGGCCCGGTGGCAGCGCCGGCTCGAGCCGCTGCAGGGGCGCACGGCCGGCGGCTGCCACCTCACGCGGGACGTGCCCGCGCTCCTGGCCGACGCGGGGCTCGCGGTCGACCGGCTCGCCCAGCAGTACCTCCCCGGCCCCCGCGCCTCGCGCCCCTGGGGCTGGCTGTCCCTCGGCCGAGCCCTCCGATGACCGCTGCGGCAGCGCTGCCGTGCGGGTGACCTGGGTCGGACACGCCACCGTCGTCCTCGACATCGGCGGGGTGCGGGTGCTCACCGATCCGCTGCTGCGCAGGCATGCCGGGCCGCTGCGCCGCGTGGGTCCGCCGCCCGACCCCGCGACCTGGGCTGAGCCCGACCTGGTGCTCGTCTCCCACCTGCACGCCGACCACGCGTCGGTGGGCTCGCTGCGGATGCTCGCCGGGGTGCCGATGCTCAGCGCCGCACGAAACGAGCGGTGGCTGGCCGCCCGCGTCGGCGCCCGGGTCGTCGGCGCCGCCGACCACGACTGGGTGCGGGTGTCCCGAGCGGGTGTCGGTCCCGCCCCGGGCCGGGCGGGGGCCCCCGAGGGGGGCGTGACGGTGCGGCTGGTGCGCGCCGACCACCGTGCGCGGCCGATGCCGCACCGGCCCCGCGACGCGCACGGACACCTCCTGCGCAGCGCCGAGGGCAGCGTCTGGTTCGCCGGCGACACCAGCCTGTACGACGACATGGCCGGGCTTCCCGACCTCGCGGGCGGAGCGATCGACCTGGCGCTGCTGCCGATCGGAGGCTGGGGACCGCGGCTCTCCGCCGGTCACATGGGTCCCGAGGAGGCGGGTCGAGGCCTGTCGGCGGGTGCGGCCGCGTGCCGTGCTGCCGATCCACTACGGCACGTTCCACGCCCGCGGCATGGGACTGGGCGACCTCGACTGGATGACCCGGCCCGGACGCCTGTTCAGGGAGCGGCTGGCCGCCGCGTGCCCCGGCGTACGGCTGCTGGACCTGTCGCCGGGCGGCTCCGAGGAGCTCTGAGGCGCGGGGGCCGCGACTCAGCGCAGGGTCGCCGGCCTCACCAGAAGCCGGACCCCTGGTTGCGGATGCTCTGGGACTGCGCCTCGATGACGCGGTAGTTGGTGCTGGTGTCCTGGGCCTGCGGCCCGGAGGAGATCCGCCGCTTGCCGCCGATGACCACGGCGAGCGCGGCGAGCGCCGCCGACACCACACCCACGATGACCCAACCGATCACGACCGGCACCCCGTTCTCTCCCCGCGCAGCGGGGTCGTGACGATGCTACGGCATCTCAGAGGTACTGACCGGTGCTCGCGACGGTGTCGATCGAGCGTCCGGGCTCGGTGCCCTGCTTGCCGGTGATGAGCGTGCGGATGAACACGATCCGCTCGCCCTTCTTGCCCGAGATCCGCGCCCAGTCGTCGGGGTTGGTCGTGTTGGGCAGGTCCTCGTTCTCCTTGAACTCGTCGACGCACGCGGCCAGCATGTGCTGCACCCGCAGCCCCTTCTGGTCGTGGTCGAGGAAGTCCTTGATCGCCATCTTCTTGGCGCGGTCCACGATGTTCTGGATCATCGCGCCCGAGTTGAAGTCCTTGAAGTAGAGGACCTCCTTGTCACCGTTGGCGTAGGTCACCTCGAGGAAGCGGTTCTCCTCCGACTCGGTGTACATCCGCTCCACCGTCGCCTGGATCATGCCGTCGACGCACGCCTGGGGGTCGCCGTGGAACTCCCGCAGGTCGTCGCCGTGCAACGGCAGGTCAGCGGTGAGGTACTTGCTGAAGATGTCGCGGGCGGACTCCGCGTCAGGCCGCTCGATCTTGATCTTCACGTCGAGGCGGCCGGGCCGCAGGATCGCCGGGTCGATCATGTCCTCGCGGTTGGAGGCGCCGATCACCAGGACGTTCTCCAGCGCCTCCACGCCGTCGATCTCGCTGAGCAGCTGCGGGACGATGGTGTTCTCGACGTCG
>CAZQCA010000259.1:0-4561 GCA_964591845.1 uncultured Nocardioides sp. | reverse complement strand
GACGAACGGGCTGGCCGGCTCGTCGTAGAGCTGGTCGGGCGTGCCGACCTGCTCGACCCTGCCGTCGTTGATGACGACGATCTCGTCGGCGACGTCCATCGCCTCCTCCTGGTCGTGCGTCACGAAGATCGTCGTGACGTGGACCTCGTCGTGCAGCCGGCGCAGCCAGTCGCGCAGCTCCTTGCGGACCTTGGCGTCGAGCGCGCCGAACGGCTCGTCGAGCAGCAGGACCGACGGCTCCACCGCGAGTGCCCGCGCCAGCGCCATGCGCTGGCGCTGCCCGCCGGAGAGCTGCGAGGGCAGCCGGTGCGCGAACTGGGAGAGGTGCACCAGCTTGAGGAGCTCGTCCACCCGCTCCGCCACCTCTGCCTTGGGGCGCTTGCGGATCTCGAGCCCAAACGCCACGTTGCGCGCCACGGTGAGGTGCTTGAAGACGGCGTAGTGCTGGAAGACGAAGCCCACGTTGCGCTTCTGGGCCGGCAGCCGGGTGGCGTCGGTCCCCTCGATCACGACCCGCCCTGAGTCGGCGGCGTCGAGGCCGGCGATGATCCGCAGCAGGGTCGACTTGCCGCCTCCCGAGGGGCCGAGCAGGGCGGTCAGCTGGCCGGTCGGCAGCGACACGGTCACGTCGTCGAGGGCGACGAAGTCGCCGAAGCGCTTGGTGACGCCGGTGACGTCGATGCTCATGAGGTGTGCTCCTTGGGACGTAGCAGCGAGACCACGACGATGCAGAGCACCGCGGCGGCCGCGAGGATGAACGAGATGGCGTACGCCGTCGGCTGGTCGAAGTTCTGGTACTTCTGCTCGACGACGAGCGTTCCGGTCTGGGTGCGCCCGGTGATGTTGCCCGATACGATCTTGACGGCACCGAACTCGCCCAGGGAGCGGGCCAGCGACAGCACGACGCCGTAGATCACCGCCCACTTGATGCTGGGCAGCGTGATCCGGCGCAGGGTCGCCCAGGCGCCGGCGCCCAGGCTGCGCGCCGCCTGCTCCTGGTCGTCGCCGAGCTCGATGAGCACCGGCACCACCTCACGGATCACCAGCGGGAGGGCGACGAAGCAGGTGGCCATGATCATCCCCGGTGACGAGAAGATGATCTTGAGGGCCCAGGACTCGAGCGTCGGGCCGAACCAGCCGGTCCGGCCGTTGTAGACCAGCAGCAGCGACAGACCGACGACGATGGGTGACACCGACAGCGGCACGTCGATCAGCGCGGACAGCACCCGCTTGCCGGGGAACTCGTAGCGCACGAGGAGCAGCGACACGGTCACCCCGAACACCAGGTTGATCACCACCGCCCAGAAGGCGATCGCGAACGTGAGGCGCAGGGCGTTGCGGACGCCCGCATCGCCGAGCGCCCCGGTGAGGCTGTCGAGACCGTCGGCGAAGGTCTGCTGCACGACCAGCGAGACCGGCCACAGGACCAGCATCAGCACGTAGCCCACCGCGAGCAGGCGGAGGGCCCAGGTGACAGGGGGCGAGAGTCTCACCATCGGCGCGACACCCTTCGCTGGATCAGGTCGAGGATCACGATCACGGCCAGGGCGACCATCAGCATCACGGTCGCCAGTGCGGCCGCCGCCTCGGGGTTGCCGCCCTCCACGAAGCTGAGGACCCGCACCGACACCACCTCGGTGCGGAACGGCAGGTTGCCCGAGAGGAGCACCAGCGATCCGTACTCCGCGATCGCCCGGGCGAACGACAGGGCGGCGCCGGCGGCGATCGCGGGGGCGAGACTGGGCAGGACCACGCGCCGCAGGACGGTGCCCTGTCCGGCGCCCAGGGACGCGGCAGCCTCCTCCACGTCCGCGTCGAGCTCCTCGAGGACGGGCTGCACGGTGCGGACGACGAAGGGCAGCGTCACGAACGCGAGGGCCAGGAACACCGCCTTCTCGGTGTTGGCCCAGTTGACGCCGATCGGGCTCCTCGGGCCGTAGAGCGACAGCAGCACCAGGCCCGCGACGATCGTGGGCAGCGCGAACGGGATGTCGATGACGACGTCGAGCAGACGCTTACCGACGAAGCGGTCACGGACCAGCACCCAGGCGATGACGGTGCCGACCACGACGTTGACCGCCGTGACCGCCAGCGCCTCGCCGACGGTCAGGCGGATGGCGGCGAAGGTCTGGTCGTTGGTGAGGGCCGAGGTGAAGCCTCCCCAGCCCGCGCCCGCCGCCGTCGCGACGAGGGCGGCGAGCGGGATCAGCACCAGGAGGCTGAACCAGGTCACCGAGATGCCCAGGCCCAGGGCGGAGCCTCGGGTCAGGTTGGTGACGCGAGCCCTGGGCCGGCCCGCAGCGACGCGGACCGGCCCAGCGGTGGTGGGGACCGAGGTCACTCGAGCTTCCCCGTCTCTTCCTGGAGCTTGGTGATGATGCCCTCCTCCTCGTCGAAGAACCGGCCGTTGGCGTCGGCCCAGCCACCGAACGTGTCGTCGATCGTGTAGAGGTCCGTCGGCGTGGGGAACGGGTCGGCCGGGTCGTTGGCGCCGGTCACCTCGGGCAGCGTCACGCCGTCGACCACCGGGCGGAAGCCCGACTGGGCGTAGAGCGCCTGGGCGTCGGGCGTCACCAGGAAGTCCAGCAGCTCCTGAGCCTTCGGAGAGGCGTCCTCGAGGACCGTCGCCGGGTTCTCGATCAGCAGGGTGTCGTCCGGCACGAGGTAGTCGAACTCGGCGCCGTTGGCACGCCCGATGATCGCCTCGTTCTCGTAGGACAGCAGCACGTCGCCGTTGCCCTCGGTGAAGGCGGTGGTGGCGTCGCGGGCGGAGCCGGGCAGGGCGACCGTGTTCTGGAGCAGCTTCTTGACGAAGTCCTCCGCGTCGGCGTCCGAGCCGCCGGCGCCGGTCACGTGGGCCCAGGCCGCGAGGATGTTCCACTTCGCAGAGCCGGACGACGCGGGGTTGGGGGTGATCACCTCGACGCCCGGCTTCACCAGGTCGTCCCAGCCCTGGATGTTCTTGGGGTTGCCGGGACGGACCACGAAGGAGACGACCGAGGAGGTGACGATCCCGTTGGTCGACGACGTCGACTTCCAGTCGTCCGCCACCTGACCGGAGTCCACGAGGCGGGTGATGTCGGGCTCGAGGGAGAAGTGCACGAGATCGGCCTCGAGACCACCCTCGACGGCCCGGCTCTGGTCGCCGGAGGCGCCGTACGACGTGGTGATGCCGACGTCCTTGCCGGCGTCGGTCTCCTCGAACGCGGCGAAGACGGGCTCGTTGGCGGCCTCCAGGACGGAGAACCCGACCACGCTGAGGGAGTCGCCGCCGGAGCCCGGGCCGTCGGCCGAGTCGTCCGCACTCGTCGAGGCGCAGGCCGCCAGCGCGCCGAGCGCGACCACGGAGGCAATGGCGCCGGAGAGGCGTGTGAGCTTCATGTGCTGACCTTTCAAGACTGAGTATGTCCACTTGCTTAGTAGACTTTATCAGGTTCGAGACGGCCCTCCCGGCCGGTCCAGACGTGTGTTGCGACACACGTCCCCGGACGCTGGACACCCCTTCGGTGACGCGGACCGCGGCGTTATCGTGGGAGGTCGCGTGGGCGTCGTCGCCAGGGTTCCCTGCACGCCCCGCGAGAGAAGGCAGGCGTGAGGTGACCAAGCAGGTCAAGCAGCTCGACCGCGTCATCATCCGCTTCGCCGGCGACTCGGGCGACGGCATGCAGCTCACCGGCGACCGGTTCACCCAGCAGTCGGCCGCGTTCGGCAACGACCTGTCGACGCTCCCCAACTTCCCGGCCGAGATCCGGGCGCCCCAGGGCACGCTCCCAGGAGTCTCGTCGTTCCAGGTGCACTTCGCCGACCACGACATCCTGACGCCGGGCGACACCCCCGACGTCCTGGTCGCGATGAACCCCGCCGCGCTGCGCGCCAACCTCGGCGACCTGCGTCCGGGGGCGTCGTTGATCGTCGACACGCACGACTTCACCGACCGCAACCTCGCCAAGGCGGGCTACTCGTCAAGCCCGCTCGACGACGACTCCCTCAACGCCTTCCACGTGCACCCCGTCGACCTGACCGGCATGACCGTCGAGGCGGTCAAGGAGTTCGGCCTCACCCGCAAGGACGCCGCGCGCGCCAAGAACATGTTCGCGCTCGGCCTCGTGTCCTGGATGTACGGGCGGCCCGTCGAGACCACGGTCGACTTCCTGACCCGGCGCTTCGGCAAGGTGCCCGACATCCGCGACGCCAACATCACGGCGTTCAAGGCGGGCTGGAACTTCGGGGAGACGACCGAGGCGTTCGCGGTGCGCTACGAGATCAAGCCCGCCACCATGCCGCCGGGCACCTACCGCAACATCACCGGCAACCTCGCCCTGGCCTACGGCATCATCGCCAGCGGCGTGCAGTCGGGCCTGCCGGTGTTCCTGGGCTCCTACCCCATCACCCCGGCGTCCGACATCCTCCACGAGCTGAGCAAGCACAAGTCCTTCGGCGTGACGACGTTCCAGGCGGAGGACGAGATCGCGGGCATCGGCGCCGCCCTGGGGGCGTCGTTCGCGGGCCACCTGGGCGTCACCACCACGTCCGGGCCGGGCATCGCCCTCAAGTCGGAGAC
>CAZQCA010000258.1:0-4589 GCA_964591845.1 uncultured Nocardioides sp. | reverse complement strand
TGGTGGTGACGTAGAGCTGGTCGCGAGCGATGCCCGACGCGGCGATCGCCGCGCCGACCCCGGCCTCGTTGGCATACATCTCGGCGGTGTCGATGTGGCGGTAGCCGGTCTCGAGGGCGGTGGCCACCGTCGCCTCGGTGTCGGGCGGCGGGACCTGGAAGACCCCGAACCCGAGCTGGGGGATGGTCGTCTGGTCGTTGAGCGTGATCGTGGGAACGGTCATACCGATGCATGACACCACGGGACGGTCGACTATTCCCCCGGGGGTCTCTCGAGCGGGCGGACCGCGGCATCCGTTGCCGTCGGGGCGGGTTGTGCGTCACTATCGGGGCGGCGGCCGGATCTCGGGCGGCACGGCCAGCACAGCGACCGGCCGAACTGGGAGGGCAGCGCCGTGAGCGGCGATCCGGGACTCACCGCGTCCCCGTGGGTGAGCGTGGAGCTGGACGACGGCTCCGTCGCCGTCGACGGCGTCCCGGTCCCGGTCGAGGGCGACCCCGAGGATCGCTACCTGGCCGCCCTCCAGCAGGTCGCGAGCGGCGTCGCCGAGCCGCTCGGCCGCCCGGTCGGGGTCACGGTCAGCGGCGGCAGCGGGGTGGTGAGCCACCTGGCGGTCCACCCCGACGGCACGGTGGAGTCGATCGAGGAGCTCGTGCGAGCCGCGAGTGCGCCGGTCGAGGTGCCGGCCCCGCGTGCCCCGGCGCCGTCCGTGGCCCGCGCCGGAGCCCGTCGGCGGGACGGCGCATCGCTCGACCCCCGGCGGCGCCTCGCGGCCGTGGCCGGCGTGGTGGCCCTGGGCGCCGGCGCCGTCGTCGTCGCGCCCCTGTTCAACGGCAGCAGCGGCGACACCGCCTCCTCCAGCATCGGCACCCCGCGACTGGTCGACACCACGCCGACCTCCGTGGAGCAGGACGCCGGAGACGCGGCCGCCGCTCCGCGCCTGGTCGGCACCCGACCGCTGCGGCTGCGGGTGGTGCTGACCGCCACGGTGACCTCGCCGGCCCCTCGAGAGCTGCTGCTGACCCTGCCCGCCACCGCCCACCGGGTGCGGGTCACCGTGCGGGTGTCGGCCAGCGACGGCCGCGTCGTCGTACGCCGGCTGTGGCTGGGCCCCCGCTCCCCGCGTCGCGTGGCCCTCGCGGACGTCGCGTCGGGCCCTGCCCGGTGGAGCGTCCGGGCCGGCGGCGCGCGACCGGCGACGGGGCGGGTCGTCGTGATGTCGCTGCCCCCGGCGGCGCCGCCACCGGCCCCGCCCGTCCCCGCCGCGCCCACCACCCCCGGCCCGGGAGCCGGCGGCGGCAACGGCGGTGGCAGCGGCGGTGGCCACGGTGGGCCGAGCGCCGATCCGACCCCCATCGACCCCGACGACCTGTGAGCGCATGACCCGGTCACGTCCGACGGCCGCCTCGAGCCGCGCCGTCCTGCTCCCCCTGGTGGTCGCGCTGGTGGCGACCCTGGTCACCGCTGCCCCCGCGGAGGCTGCCCGCGGACCGGCCGACCCGCCCCGCACCGGCTTCCGGGTGCGTGCCGACGGCACCGCCGCCGGCGGCTGGTTCGGGTCGCGCACGGCGTCGCGGCGAGCCGTCTTCCGCATCGACCCGGGCGCCGGGCCGCGTGCCGGAGGGTTCCGCGACGGCGGCTGGCGCAGCGACCTGCGTGGCTCCGGGCCCGTCGACGTCGACCGGTGGCGCGTCCGCCGTGCCGCATGGCTGGTGTCGAAGTACGGCACCTACGACTCCGATGCCCAGGCCGCTGCCGTCGAGGCCGCTCTCGACGCACTGCTGGTCGGCGGTGCCCACCGTCTGGACGGGCCCGCGACCCGACGGCGGCTGCGGCAGACCGGCGTCGGCGACTCGGTCGTCGCGCTCGCCCGCTACATGCTCGACGCCTCGCGCACGCTGGCCGGCCCCTACCGGGCCCGCGTCACCACGACCGGCGGCGACCTGGGCGAGCACACCCGGATCAGGGTGGTGGTGACCGCCGCGCGGTCGGGCGACCCGGTGGCCCATCTGCCCGTGCGCGTGCGGGTCGACGGCCGCAGCCTCCACCGCGAGACCGACGACCACGGCGCGGTGACCGTGACCCCTCTCGCACGGGTGGCGGGACCTCGGCCCGTCACGGTCAGCGTGAGCCGGGTCCCCTCCGACCGCCTCTTCGTCCGACGGCCGATCCGCCCCGGCGGGTCGCGGATCGTGGTGGCCGGCCGCAAGATCGTGCTGACCCGTCGCACGAGCGTGGCCGTCCGGGCGCTCCCGACCGTGCGGGTGACCACCGCCCAGGTCCGCACCGTGGCCGATCCCGTGCCCGGGACCGTGCACCTCGCCGACGGCTACCCCTCGCGTCGCCAGGCGGAGCTGACCCTGCATGGGCCGTTCGGGCTCGACGAGACACCCGCCTGCGACCGCGCCCTCCGGACCGCCACGCTCCCGGTGGCGGCCGACGGCAGCTACCCGGTGCCCGACCTGACGGTGAGCGCCGCCGGGCTCTACCGGTGGGAGGTCGCCGTGCCCGCGGACGCCTTCAACGCCGCCGCCACGCAGTGCGGCCAGCAGGTGCTCCTCAAGGCGGCGCCGTCCCTGAAGGTGGACGCGGTCGAGGCCGCGGTCGACCCGGGAGGCGACGCCCGCGCGCGGGTGCGTGCCGCGGACCTGCCCCCCGGATACGCGCGCGACGCGGTCGTCCGGCTCTACGGCCCGTTCGTCGCGCGCTCCGCCGTACGCTGCAGCGCGGACCGCGAGGTACGCCGGCGCGAGGTCGCCGTGACCGCCCCCAGCACCACCGCCACGACGTCGGCGGTGACCCTGTCGCGCCCCGGCTTCTACGCCTGGCGGGCGACCCTGCCCGGCACCCAGCTGGCCGTCCGCTCCGCCTCCCGCTGCGGGGCCACGGGGAGCATTCTGCGCGTCCGCTGACGGAACAACCCCGGTGCCGGTTGCGTTGACCCCCATGAATAGACTTGAGCGACAGCGGCTCAAGTTCGCTTCGACAGACGTCCCGGGCGCCGCACGGCGTCCGGCCAGCAGCGGCCCGGACCGGGCCACATCACCGGAGGTATCACACACATGGCACGTGCGGTCGGCATCGACCTCGGTACGACGAACTCCGTCGTCGCCGTCCTCGAGGGCGGCGAGCCCACCGTCATCGCGAACGCCGAGGGCTCGCGCACCACCCCGTCGGTGGTCGCCTTCGCCAAGGCGGGGGAGGTGCTCGTCGGCGAGGTCGCCAAGCGGCAGGCCGTCACCAACGCCGACCGCACGATCCGGTCGGTCAAGCGCCACATGGGCACCGACTGGAGCGTCGAGATCGACGACAAGTCGTTCACGCCCCAGCAGATCAGCGCGTTCGTGCTGCAGAAGCTCAAGCGCGACGCCGAGGCCTACCTCGGCGAGACCGTCACCGACGCGGTGATCACCGTGCCGGCGTACTTCTCCGACGCGCAGCGCCAGGCCACCAAGGAGGCGGGCGAGATCGCCGGCCTCAACGTGAGCCGCATCGTCAACGAGCCCACGGCCGCCGCGCTGGCCTACGGCCTCGACAAGGGCGAGGACCAGACGATCCTGGTCTTCGACCTCGGTGGCGGCACGTTCGACGTGTCCCTCCTCGAGATCGGCGAGGGCGTGGTCGAGGTCAAGGCCACCAGCGGCGACAACCACCTCGGCGGCGACGACTGGGACTCCCGGATCGTCGACTGGATGGTCAAGAAGTTCAAGGACAACAACGGGGTCGACCTGGGCGCCGACAAGATCGCCAAGCAGCGGCTGCAGGAGGCCGCCGAGAAGGCCAAGATCGAGCTGTCCTCCTCGAGCGAGACCACGATCCACCTGCCCTACATCACCCACGGCGAGTCGGGTCCCCTCCACTTCGAGGAGAAGCTCACCCGCTCGGAGTTCCAGAAGATGACCTCCGACCTGCTCGACCGCACCAAGGCTCCGTTCCAGCAGGTGCTCAAGGACGGCGGCGTCGAGGTCGCCAAGATCGACCACGTGGTGCTCGTGGGCGGCTCCACCCGGATGCCCGCCGTCACCGAGCTGGTCAAGGAGCTGCTCGGCGGCAAGGAGCCCAACAAGGGGGTCAACCCCGACGAGGTCGTCGCCGTCGGCGCCGCGCTCCAGGCGGGCGTGCTCAAGGGCGAGGTCAAGGACGTGCTGCTCCTCGACGTGACGCCCCTGTCCCTCGGCATCGAGACCAAGGGCGGCGTGATGACCACCCTGATCGAGCGCAACACGACGATCCCGACCAAGCGCTCGGAGATCTTCACGACCGCCGACGACAACCAGCCCTCGGTCGAGATCAAGGTCGCCCAGGGCGAGCGCCCGATGTGGGCGCAGAACCAGCCGCTCGGCAACTTCGAGCTCACCGGTCTGCCGCCCGCTCCCCGCGGCGTGCCCAAGATCGAGGTCACCTTCGACATCGACGCCAACGGCATCGTCCACGTGTCCGCCAAGGACAAGGCCACCGGCAAGGAGTCGAAGATCACCATCACGGCCAACTCCGGCCTCAATGAGCAGCAGATCCAGGACATGGTCGCCCAGGCCGCCAAGTTCGAGGCCGAGGACAAGAAGCGCCGCGAGGCCGTCGAGTCCCGCAAC
>CAZQCA010000257.1:0-4622 GCA_964591845.1 uncultured Nocardioides sp. | reverse complement strand
GGCGCGCTGATCTTCTCCTACCTGCACGAGCAGGCCAACAACCTCAACATCCTGGCCCAGATCTCACCCGAGATCGTCCAGGTGACCCAGGGCGTGATCGTGCTGGCGGTCGTGGTGGCCTACGAGCTCGTGAAGAGGGTGAGGGTGGCGCGCGAACAGGCGGCCGTCGCGGCCTCGCTCGAAGCGGAAGCCAGGGACGACGACGAGGTGGCGGCATGAGCACCACTCCGACGCTGGAGCACCGCCCGGCAGCCACGCCCGACGAAGAGCGACGACTGGGCCGTGGCCGGCTCGCTCTGATCGCCGCCGGCATCTTCGTGCTGCTCGCGGTGGTGCGCACCGTCACCGGCAGCGACGACATGATCTCGTCGGGAGCGCTGCGCGCGGCGCTGATCGCGGCGATCCCGATCGCGCTGGCCGGCCTCGGCGGCCTGTGGTCCGAGCGCGCGGGCGTGGTCAACATCGGCCTCGAGGGCATGATGATCATGGGCACGCTGGGAGCGGGCTACTTCGGCTACCACTACGGGGTCGTGGCGGGCATCGCCGGAGCGGTCCTGTTCGGGGCCATCTTCGGCCTCATCCACGCGCTGGCCACCGTCTACGTGGGTGTGGACCACATCGTGTCGGGTGTCGCGATCAACATCATCGCGGCCGGCCTGGCCGCCTTCCTGGCGAAGGCCTTCTTCTCGGGTCTACCCGGGGGCGGACCGACCCAGTCGCCGGGGCTGCCACGGCCCTACCAGCTGCCGCTCGACTTCATCGCCGACCCGGCCAAGGAGCTGGAGGACAAGAACTGGTTCCTGATCTCCGACGTGGCCGGCCTGGTCGGGGCGGTCACCGACCGGATCTCCCTGCTGACCGTCATCGGCCTGCTCCTCGTGGTGGCCACCGGGTGGGTCCTGTGGCACACGGCGTTCGGGCTGCGCCTGCGCTCGGTCGGTGAGGCGCCGTCGGCCGCGGAGTCGCTCGGCGTCAACGTCTATCTCTACAAGATGGTCGCGGTCACGGCCTCCGGCGCCTTCGCCGGGCTCGGTGGCGCCTACCTCGCCCTGGTGGCCTCCTCGGGCTACCAGAACGGTCAGACGCTCGGCCTCGGCTACATCGGCCTGGCCGCGATGATCTTCGGCAACTGGCGACCCGGCGGCCTGCTGGTCGCCGCCCTGCTGTTCGGCTACACCCAGTCGATCAACCTGCGCGGCGGCACCGACTCGCTGCACTCGCTGCTGCTGGTGATCGGTGTGCTGCTGGCCGCGCTGGCGCTGTGGAACGTCCGCGAGCGGGCGATGAGGCAGGCCGTGATGCTCGGAGTCGGCAGCGCGCTGTTCCTGCTGTGGTTCGCCATGACGGAGTCGGTGTCGGCGAAGTTCACGGGCATGGCCCCCTATGTCACCACGCTGCTGGTGCTGGCGTTCGCCTCCCAGCGGCTGCGCATGCCGGCGGCCGACGGCCAGGTCTACCGCAAGGGCTCGGCGGGCTAGTGGGCTCGTCCGGGAGCGGGGACGAGTCCGACTGGGAGGTGCTGCGGCAGGCCGCCACGGAGGCGATGCGGCACGCCTACGCGCCGTACTCCTCCTACCCGGTGGGTGTCGCCGGCCGGGTCGACGACGGCCGCGTGGTGACCGGCTGCAACGTCGAGAACGCCGCTTACGGCGTCGGGCTGTGCGCGGAGTGCGGGATGGTCTCCCAGCTCCACCTCACCGGCGGCGGGCGGCTGACCCACGTGGTGTGCGTGGACGGCGACGGGGCCGTGCTGATGCCGTGCGGCCGCTGCCGCCAGCTGCTGTGGGAGAACGGCGGACCCGACCTGCTGCTGTGGACGGTCTCGGGCGTACGCCGGATGGACGAGGTGCTGCCGGATGCCTTCGGTCCCGACAACCTCGCTTGACCTGGGCGACCCCGGCTTCGTCGCGGACCCCTACCCCTGGTTCGCCGCGGAGCGGGCGCGACACCAGGTGGCCTGGCACGACGACCTCGGGATGTGGCTGGCCTTCGACCACGCGTGCGTCGGGGCCGTCCAACGCGACCGGCGGTTCGGCCGACTGTGGCACGACCGCGAGCCGGCGTCCTACCTGGAGCCGTTCAACCTGCTGCACCGCCATCAGATGATGGAGAACGAGCCGCCCGAGCACACGCGTCTGCGGCGGCCCGTCGCCCGCGCCTTCGCCCGCGGTCACGTGGACCGGCTCCGGCCGCGTGTGCGTCAGCTGGCCGCCGAGCTGCTCGACGAGGTCGACCCCGGGGGCTTCGACGTGGTCGCCGACTACGCCGAGCCGCTGCCGGTGCTCGTCATCGCCGAGCTGCTGGGGGTCGATCGCTCCTGGGTCGGTCAGCTGCGCACCTGGTCGCAGGCCATCGTGCGGATGTACGAGCCCGCCCCCGACGCCGCGGTGGTGGACGCAGCGGTGGTCGCCGCCGGTGAGTTCTCGGCGTTGGTCCGCGACCTGCTGCGTGAGCGGGCCACGGCCCCGCGCGACGACCTGCTGAGCGACCTGGCCGCCACCGAGCTGAGCGAGGACGAGCAGGTCGCCTCGGCCGTCCTGCTGCTCAACGCGGGGCACGAGGCCTCGGTCAACGTCTTCGGCAACGGACTGACGGCGATGCTCGAGCGTGGGCTCCGCCCGGGTGCCGAGGTGTCGCTCGCGGTCGAGGAGATGCTGCGCTTCGACCCCGCCCTCCAGCTCTTCGAGCGGACGGCCACCGAGCGGGTCGAGCTCGGCGGCATCGTGGTGGACGCGGGCGAGAAGATCGCCGTGCTGCTGGGGTCGGCCAACCGGGATCCCTTCGCCTTCGAGGCCCCGGACACGTTCATGGTCGACCGCGACCCGAACCCGCACCTGTCCTTCGGGGTGGGCGTGCACTTCTGCCTCGGGGCGCCGCTGGCGCGGATGGAGCTCGCGGAGTCCGTGGCCGCCCTGTTCGAGCGCTTCCCCGACTGCACGCTGGCGGAGGAGCCGGCGCCCAGCGCGACCTTCGTGCTGCGAGGGCGTCGCGGCGTACGACTGACCGGGCGCTAGGCTGCGCCAGCCGGCCCCCCGAGCACGATCCCTGGAGGAGTGAGCATGGAGCACGACGCCGTCGAGGTGATCATCGCCAAGCGCGACCGTGCGGAGCTGAGCGACAGCCAGATCGACTGGGTGATCGACGCCTACACGCGCGGTGAGGTCGCCGACGAGCAGATGTCCTCGCTCGCCATGGCGATCCTGCTCAACGGGATGAACCGTCGTGAGATCGCACGGTGGACAGAGGCCATGATCCGCTCCGGGGAGCGGATGGACTTCTCCATGCTCTCGCGCCCGACCGCCGACAAGCACTCGACCGGGGGCGTCGGGGACAAGATCACGCTGCCGCTGGCGCCGTTGGTCGCCGCCTGCGGGGTGGCGGTGCCCCAGCTGTCGGGGCGCGGGCTCGGGCACACCGGCGGCACGCTCGACAAGCTGGAGTCCATCCCCGGCTGGCAGGCCTCGCTCAGCAACGAGGCGATGCTCGCCCAGCTGGAGTCCGTCGGCGCCGTGGTGTGCGCAGCGGGGGCGGGACTCGCCCCGGCCGACAAGAAGCTCTACGCGCTGCGCGACGTCACCGGCACCGTCGAGGCGATCCCGCTGATCGCCTCCTCGATCATGTCCAAGAAGATCGCGGAGGGCACCGGTTCGTTGGTGCTCGACGTGAAGGTCGGCACCGGGGCCTTCATGAAGGACGCCGACCAGGCGCGCGAGCTGGCGCGCACGATGGTCGCGCTCGGGTCGGACGCCGGGGTGCACACGGTCGCGCTCCTCACCGACATGTCGACCCCGCTGGGGCTGACCGCGGGCAACGCCGTCGAGGTGGCCGAGTCGGTGGAGGTGCTGGCCGGGGGTGGACCGGCCGACGTCGTCGAGCTCACGCTGGCGCTCGCCGGCGAGATGCTGGCCGGCGCCGGGCGGGGCGACGTCGACCCCGCCGACCGGCTCGCCGACGGGTCGGCCATGGACGCCTGGAAGGCGATGATCAGGGCGCAGGGCGGCGAACCCGACGCCCCGCTGCCGGTCGCCCGCGAGACCCATGTCGTCGCCGCACCGTCCTCCGGTGTGCTGACCAGGCTCGACGCGATGGCGGTGGGTCTCGCTGCCTGGCGGCTGGGGGCCGGCCGAGCCCGCAAGGAGGACCCCGTGCAGGCAGGCGCCGGCGTGGTCTGGCACGCCCGCCCCGGGGACGTCGTGACCGCGGGCGAGCCACTGCTCACGCTGCTGACCGACGAGGCCGAGCGGTTCGAGCGAGCCCTGGCCTCGCTCGACGGCGGCTTCGACATCGCTCCCGAGGGCACGGCGTACGACGTCCCGCCGCTGGTGATCGACCGGATCTCCTGAGCCCGCGTCACCCTCGGCGCCGCACTCAGTCGAGCAGCAGCACCACCGTCTCGGCCACGCAGGCCGGCTTGGGCGCGTCCTCGATCTCGACCGTCCACCCCAGCGTCACCTGGGTCCCGGCCGGCAGCGACGTCACGCCGACGACCGTGACGTGGGCGCGCACCCGGCCGCCCACCGGCAGCGGTGCCGGGAAGCGCACCTTGTTGACGCCGTAGTTGAGCTTGGCGTCGCCGATGTCGAGGCTGAAGACGCCCGACCCGAGCAGGGGCAGCAGCGAGA
>CAZQCA010000256.1:0-4638 GCA_964591845.1 uncultured Nocardioides sp. | reverse complement strand
GGGGCCGACCGCGCCGAGCTGCAGCCGGCGATCGCCGACGTCGACGCGATCCGCCTCGCCACCAGGTAGGAGCCGCCGGCCAGCCAGGCACCGGCCGGGTCGTCGTCGGCCGCCACCCAGAGGTGCTCGTCGAGCGCGTCGGTCTCCTCGGCCTTGAGGTTGGCGGTGCCGTCCTTGAAGCCGAACAGGTTGCGCGGCGTGTCCTGCGTCGTGGTGGTCGACGAGGTGCGGCCGAAGCCGAGCTGCGACCAGCGGACCGACACCACGCCGAACCCGATGCGGGCGAGGTTGCGGACCGCGTGCACCGCCACTTGCGGGTCGTCGGCGCACGCCTGGACACAGAGGTCGCCCCCGGAGCGCGCAGGCTCGAGCACGTCGCCGGGGAAGTGGGGCAGGTCGCGCAGCGCCGCGGGCTGCCGGTCGGCGAGTCCGAACCGGTCGCGGCCGTCGGCGTCGCGGAACAGCCCCGGGCCGAAGCCGACGGTGATCGTCAGGTGGGAGGGCGGCAGCCCGATCGCCTCGCCGGTGTCGTCGGGTGGCAGGTCGGGGTCGCCCCCGACCGGGCCGACCGGGCCGGCGCTCCCGCCACGCATCATCCGGTCGGCAGCGGCCGTCCAGGCCTGCAGCATCGCGACCAGCTCGTCGCGGGAGTCGGTGACGACGTCGAACGCGACGAAGTGGAGCCGGTCCTGGGCAGGGGTCACGATGCCCGGCTGGTGCTCGCCGAAGAGCGAGTACGCCGCCGCCGCGGAGGCGGGCGCGTCCGTCGCCGCGGCGGCCCGGCCGGCCAGGAAGCCGCCGCCGGCGGCCCCGACCGTGACCGCCGTACCGCCGATGAAGCCGCGGCGGCTGAGGCCGGTCACGCGACGACGGCGGTGAGGTCGGCGAGCGGCTCGGCGAGCGCGTTCACGGCGTCCGCGAGCTGGCGGACCTCCTCGGTGCTGAGGTCGTCGTAGGAGCGGAAGCCGTCGCCCTCGCGGTGCTGGTCGAGCAGCTCCTGGACCGCCTCGAACCGGTCGTCGAGGGTCTCCTCCAGCTCGGGCTCGTGGGCAGCCACGAGAGGCTCCAGCAGCTCGAAGGCCTCGTAGGCACCGTCGATGTTGGCTTGGAAGTCCCACAGGTCGGTGCGCGACCAGTACTCCTCCTCGCCGGTCACCTTGCCCGTCGCCACCTCCTCGAGCAGACCCCGCGCGCCGTTGGCGATCTGGTCGACGCTGAAGGCCAGCCCGCCGATGCGCCGCTCGAGCGTGCGGGTGTTGTCCATCAGGTGGTCGGCGAACCGTCGACGCTGGGCGTCGGTGAGCGGGGTGTAGTCCTCGGCGCGCGCCGGCCACAGGTCCTTCTCGAGCCGGTGCCAGCCCGTCCACCGGTCCCCGGGCGCCAGGTCGGCCTCCCGGGCGTCGAGGACGGGGTCGAGGTCCGCGAAGGACTCGGCCACCGTCTCGATCCGCTCCCAGTGGGTGCGAGCCTCGGGGTAGATGCTCCGCGCGAGGTCGTCGTCCCCGGCGGCGTACGCCGTCACGAAGTCCTGGGTCCTGGTCACCAGCTCGGCGGCCTCGCCGCGGACGAACTCCTCGTAGCCCTCCTCCGCCTGGTCGAGGAGGTCCTCGTCGGCGAGTGCCGCGACCGCCTCGCCGGAGTCGGTCACGGTCAGGTCGACCCGGATGCCGTCGCCCTCCATGCCTGGCTTGCAGGCGGCGACGTAGTCACCCGCCGGAGCGGCCACGGTCATGTCCCGGCTGAGGCCGGGACCGATGTCCTCGACCTCGCCCACGATGCGCTCGCCGTCCGCGGCGTAGAGGTAGAACTCGGTGACCTGGCTGCCGGTGTTCTCGACCTCGAACGTGAGCGACCCCGAGGGCACCTCGGTCGACGAGAGCGTGCAGTCCTCGTCGGAGGACTCGACCTGGATGGTGCGGTCGGTCTCGGACTCGGCGGGCTTGTTCTCGGTGCACGCGGCGAGGGCCGCCAGCGACATCAGCAGGGTGGGCAGGGCGAGGCGCTCCACGCGCGACCGGGCAGGGCGAGACATCAGACGTCCTTCGGAAAGAGTCGGGGGCGGTCAGGCGACCGAGGTGGGCGTGGGCGCAGCGGTGGGGGCGGGTTGCCGGATTCGGCGCAGGAACAGCGTCATCGTCGGCACCAGGTAGGCGAGCCAGGCGATGGCCTCCAGCCACGTCGTGCGCGGGGAGAAGTTGAAGATGCCCTTGAGCAGCGTGGCGTACCAGCTGCCCGGGGGGACCGCGTCGGAGACGTCGAAGAGCAGGGAGTTGAGACCAGGCAGGACGCCGGCCTCCTGCAGGTCGTGGACGCCGTACGACAGCACGCCGGCGGCCACCACGATCAGGAACGCGCCGGTCCAGGTGAAGAACCGGGTGAGGTTGATCTTGAGCGCGCCCTGATAGATCGCCCAGCCCAGCGCCACCGCGGTGGCCAGCCCCAGCGCCGCTCCGGACAGGGCGGCGCCCCCCGACCCGCCCTCGCTGGTGGCGGCCTGGGTGGCGGCCCACAGGAAGAGCGCCGTCTCGAGACCCTCGCGGCCGACCGCGAGCATGGCGACGACGGCGAGCGACCACCGGCCCGCCTCGGCGGCGCTGTCGACGGCGTCGCGCAGCTGGGCGCCGAGGCCGCGGGCCGCGCGCGCCATCCAGAAGATCATCCAGGTGACGAAGCCGACCGCGACGATCGACAGCGTGCCGCCGATCAGCTCCTGGGCCTCGAAGCTGAGGCCGCGCGGCCCGAAGGTCAGCAGCGCTCCGAAGCCGAGGCTCACGGCCACCGCCAGCCCGACCCCGGCCCAGATCCGCGGCAGCAGCTCGCGGCGGTCGGTGCGGACGAGGTAGGCGATCAGGATGCTGACGACCAGCGCCGCCTCGAGCCCCTCGCGGAGCCCGATCAGGTAGTTGCCGAGCATCGCCGAACCTCCCTCGGAGTTAGGTCACCCTAATTAGGTAACCCTAACCTAACAGGCACCGGCCTCCGCGCCGCAACCCGGGTTCCGCGCTGCGGGACCGTGACCTCTGCCACAGTGGTGGTCGTGGCTGCCCCGCTGCTGGAGACCGCACGGCTGAGGCTACGGCCGTGGTCGGTCGACGAGACCGACCGGGTGCTCGACCTCTACGGCCGGCTCGAGGTGGTGCGCTGGCTGGGCGACGGCCCTCCCCGGGTGATGGAGACGCTCGACCAGGCGCTGCGCACGATCGACCGCTGGGAGGAGCTGTCGACCACTCCCCCGCTCGGCTTCTGGGCGGTCGAGGTCCTGGACACCGGGACGGTCGCCGGCACCGTGCTCCTCGCCGACCTCGCCGGCGGTGGGTCGGCGAGCGGCGGCGCCGACGAGGCCGTCGAGGTCGCGTGGCACTTCCACCCCGACTCGTGGGGCCACGGCTACGCGACCGAGGCGGCGACCGCGCTGCTCGGGCACGGCTTCGCGCACGGCCTGCCGCGGATCTGGGCGCTCACGCACCTCGGCCACGACCGCTCAGGCCGGGTGTGCGAGCGGATCGGCATGCGCCACGTCGGCCGCGAGCAGCCGTGGTACGACGTCGCGATGGAGGTCTACCTGATCACCGCCGAGGACCATGCCGCGGCCCCGCGACCCGGGGGTCGTGTGCCTGGCCCCCGCTCGGACTAGGACGGCACAGGCACACGACTCCAGGGGTCAGCGGGTGGCGGTGCCCTCGACGTAGTCGGAGTCGTGCGACTTCACCCACGCCATCAGCTTGCGCAGCTCGCGGCCGGTGGCCTCGATCGGGTGCTGCTCCCCCTGGGCGCGCAGGGCCTTGAACTCCGGCGCGCCGGCGTCCTGGTCGTCGATGAAGCGCTGCGCGAACGTGCCGTCCTGGATCTCGGCCAGGATCTGCTTCATGTTGTCCTTGACGTGGGCGTCGAGCACCCGCGGACCCGACACGTAGTCGCCGTACTCGGCGGTGTCGGAGACCGACCAGCGCTGCTTGGCGATGCCGCCCTCGTACATGAGGTCGACGATCAGCTTGAGCTCGTGGAGGCACTCGAAGTAGGCGACCTCGGGCTGGTAGCCCGCCTCGGTCAGCACCTCGAAGCCATACATGATCAGCTGGGAGGCGCCGCCGCAGAGCACGGCCTGCTCACCGAACAGGTCGGTCTCGGTCTCCTCCTTGAAGGTCGTCCGGATCCCGCCGGCACGCAGGCCGCCGATCCCCTTCGCGTAGGACAGCGCCAGCGGCCAGGCGTTGCCGGACTCGTCCTTCTCCACGGCGACGAGCACGGGGACGCCCCGTCCGTCGACGTACTCGCGCCGCACCAGGTGGCCGGGCCCCTTGGGCGCCACCATGAAGACGTCGACGCCGGCAGGAGGCGTGATGTAGCCGAAGCGGATGTTGAAGCCGTGGCCGAAGACCAGCGTGTCGCCCTCGGTGATGTTGGGCTCGACCGCCTCGGCGTAGAGCCTCCGCTGCACGTGGTCGGGCGCCAGGATCACGATGACGTCGGCCTCCTCCACGGCCTCCGCCGGAGCCAGCACCCGCAGTCCCTCGGCCTCGGCCTTGGCCCGCGACGACGAGCCCTCCGGCAGACCGACCCGTACGTCGACGCCGGAGTCGCGCAGGGAGAGCGCGTGCGCGTGCCCCTGGCTGCCGTAGCCCAGGACCGCCACGTTCT
>CAZQCA010000255.1:0-4650 GCA_964591845.1 uncultured Nocardioides sp. | reverse complement strand
TAGAGCACTGGTTTCCGGTACCAGGTGCCGCAGGTTCGAATCCTGCCGGAGGCGCACTTCCGCCGAGGTCTCGAGATCTCGCCACGGCCCCGATCCGTGGACTCACGAGCCGGCCGGCACCAGGCCGAACGCTTCCCACAGCGAGGGCGCGGAGGCGGCGTCGGCCAGCGGATCGCCGCCCGCGACCTCCGACAGCGCGCGCGAGAGCGACAGGTGGGACAACGGGTCGTGCACGACGACCCCGTGCAGCGCGGGGTGGGCCACCACCGTCAGCACCGCGTTGTCGGGGTCCTCGTCGCCCTTGGTCTCGTCCTCGTCGGCCGTGACCACGACCGCGAGCCGCCCGCTCTCCCAGTCGGGGCCCGCCATCACCGCCTCGATCTTGTCCCGCAGCCAGGCGTCCGCGACCCCGAGGGGGCAGTCGTGCGCGTTGTGGCATTGGTTGGGCACGACCATGCCCACGTCGGGGAGGTCACCGGCCTCGACGTCGGCGGCGAAGCGGCCGAGCGGCAGATCGTGCTCCCGGCAGAGCTCCCGCTCGTCGACGTGGTAGGTCCACGGGTTGTGGCGGGCGACGTACTTGTTGCCGCCGTTGTCGAGCGAGCAGGGCTCGGGCATGCCGTCGGCGTACACGGTCGCGGTGCGGCCGGCCGCCAGGGCCTGCCCGAAGACCGACGGACCGGTCAGCGGATGCGCCGCAGGGGGGTCGTCGTCGGTCACGCCGGCCGTCGTGCCTCCCGCGATGGCCAGGTAGTTGGGCAGCGACGGGTGGGTCATCGCCTGGAAGTGGTCGGCATGGCCGTACGTCGCCGCGAGACCGTCCGTGAACGGCATGTCGGCCTGCATCTGCTCCAGCGAGTGGTTCTCGACGATGAAGACCAGGACCTTGTCGACGGTCGGGCCGTCGGTCGATGTGCCCGACGATCCGCCCGAGGTCCCGGACGAGGAGGCCGACGGGCGCCCGGACGCCGGGTCGGGGCCCGGATCGGCCGCGCCGCCACCGCATGCCGACAGCGTCAGCAGGAGCACTCCCGCGGCCGCCGACACCCCCGTCCAGCCCATGCCGGCGACCCTAGCCCGCGGATGCGAAGAGGACGCTGAGAACGCCGGCCGCCCCGAGGGTCAGTCGCACGACTCCAGGGTGGCGTCCTGGCGGGCACGGTCGCCCAGCCGCGCAGCCAGCGCGGTGTCGGGCAGGACGACGCTCGCCGCGCCGACTGCGCCGATCCCGCCCTGCACGACGCAGTTGGTGATCTTGCGCGGGTCGACCTGGGCCGCCGCCTCCGCGAGCCGGAAGAGCTCGGCCGGCGACAGGTCGGTGGCCATGTTCTTCATCACCGTGAGCACGCCGCGCTCGAGGAAGCCCGGCCGGTCGGCCCGCTCGCGGATCTTGGCCTGGATGCCGCGCAGCACGCGCTGCTGGTTGGCGGAGCGGTCGAAGTCGCCCCGGATCAGGTTGTGCCGGATGCGCGAGAACGCCATCGCGTTGTAGCCGCCGAGGTGGATGCGGCCCGACGGGAAGCCGCCCGGCTTGAGATAGGTGTCGCTGAAGGAGATCGGGTTGTTGACCTCGATCCCGCCGATCGAGTCGACCATCTCGATGAAGAACGGGAAGCGGGTCACGAAGACGTAGTCGGGCTGGATGCCGACCAGGTTGCCGACCGTCTGCCCGAGGAGCTGCGGGCCGCCGAAGTAGAGGGAGGCGTTGATCTTCTCGGAGCCGTAGCCCGGGATCGCCACCCAGGAGTCGCGAGGGATGCCGATGGCGGCGGCCGCGCCGGTCGTCGTGTTGACGCCGACGAGCTGCAGGGCGTCGCCCCGGGTGCGCGTCATGTCCTCACCTGGCCGAGCGTCCGAGCCGACCATCAGGATCCACACCACGTCGGGGGTGACGTCGACACCCGAGGCCTGCTTGACCCGGACCAGTGCGACCTCCGTCGGGGCCGGGGCGCTGTCGGGGATGGCCACGCCGATGAGCGCGAGCACCACGCCGAGCACGGTGAGGCGGAGCAGGTGCGCGAGTCGGGTCACTGGTCCGCCTCCGTCCCGACCGCCTCGCGGCCCATGGCGACGTCGTAGGCGAAGACCCGCCACCCGTCCTTCTGGCGCACCAGTCGGAGTCGGCCGGTCACGGTGACCCGCCTGCGGACGTCGCCGTCGGTCACGAACGCCAGCCGGACGCGGGCTGTCGCGGCCGCCGCGGTGCCGCGGACGCCGAGCAGGTCGACGACGACGCGGCGGCCGACGGCCTCGACCGAGTCGATGCGCGTCCCGAGGTCGGCATTGGTCATCAGCCGCGCGTCCTGGCGCGCCAGGTCGGCGGCGCCGGGAGTGAACCCGGGGAACGCGTCGGCGAAGTCGTCACGCGGGTAGTCGCCCGCGACGTACGCCGCGTCGAACCACCCGTCCACCACGGTCGTGACCTTGGTCACAGCCCGCTCCTGCTCGCGCGGGCGGATCCGTCCGTCGACCACACCGAGCTTGGACGTGGTGGTCAGCGGTGGTGGCGCCGAGCTGGTCGGCGCGGCCGGGCCGCTCGGCGACTCTTCCTCACCACTGCACGCAACGAGGGCACCGCTCACCGCAAGCGACACCAGGGCTGCCGCGGCGGCTCTGCGCGGGCCCGAGGAGGCGCGCGCCGTCGCGATCGTGGTCATGGAGGCTCTCCGTTTCCTGTGCTGCTCGCTACACCTTGCCTGATGGGTCACGCGGGCGCCTGCATTTGGCGCGGCGTGCGACTAGCCTTGACCACCGAACCCATTCCCCGCCAATCCGGAAGAGGCGAACGAGGTCGTGCCGTCCCCTGACCGTCCCGAATCTCCCACGGCCGCCCTCCCGGCGGAGTTCGGCGCCAACGAGTGGCTCGTCGAAGAGATGTACGACCGCTACGCCGCCGATCCGGACAGCGTGCCTGCGGAGTGGGGAGCCTGGTTCGAGGCCCATGGGGCACCGGGTGGCGGCGAGGCCCCCGGCAGCGTGGCGACCGGCTCGAGCACCAACGGCAGCGCACCCGCATCCTCACGTCCCGCGGACACCCCGCCCGGTCAGGAGGACCCTCGAGCCGACGCGGCGCCCGCGCCCGCCTCCGCGCAGCCCGCAGCGGAGAAGCCCGCAGCCGCCCAGCCGGCTGCCGCGAAGCCGGCTGCCGCCACCCCCGCCCCGGTCGCCCAGCCCCGCCCGGCCGCTGCCGCGGCCGAGCCGGCGCGCGGCACCACGGCGCCGGTGGCCAAGGACCCGACCCCGACGGCACCGGCCTCCGCCAGCGACGAGCCCACCTACACCGTGCTCCGGGGCGCGCCGGCGCGCACGGTGCAGAACATGGACGTGTCGCTGACGGTGCCGACGGCCACCTCGGTGCGGTCGGTGCCGGTCAAGCTGCTGTGGGACAACCGCATCGTCATCAACAACCACCTCGCCCGGGCGCGCGGCGGCAAGGTGTCGTTCACCCACATCATCGGCTACGCCCTGGTCAAGGCACTCCGCGCGATGCCGGAGATGAACGTCGGCTTCGACACCGTCGAGGGCAAGCCCAACCTCATCCAGCCGGCCCACATCAACCTCGGCCTGGCCATCGACATGCCCAAGCCCGACGGCACGCGTCAGCTGCTGGTGCCGTCGATCAAGGCGGCCGAGTCGATGGACTTCGCGGCGTTCTGGACGGCGTACGAGACGATCGTGCGCAAGGCCCGCGACAGCAAGCTGGCCGTCGAGGACTTCCAGGGCACCACCATCTCGCTGACCAACCCCGGCACGATCGGCACCAACCACTCGGTGCCGCGGCTGATGAAGGGCCAAGGGGCGATCATCGGCGTCGGTGCGATGGAGTACCCCCCGGAGTGGCAGGGCGCGTCCGAGGACACCCTCACCCGCAACGCCATCAGCCGGGTGATGACGCTGACCTCGACCTACGACCACCGGATCATCCAGGGCGCCCAGAGCGGTGAGTTCCTGCGTCGGGTGCACCACCTCCTGCTCGGCGAGGACGGCTTCTACGACGAGATCTTCCGGTCGCTGCGCATCCCCTACGAGCCCATCCGCTGGGCCAACGACATCTCGACCAGCCACGACGACGAGATCAGCAAGCAGGCGCGCATCCTGGAGCTGATCCACGCCTACCGGGTGCGCGGCCACATGATGGCCGACACCGACCCGCTCGAGTACCGCCAGCGCTCGCACCCCGATCTCGAGGTCGAGTCGCACGGGCTGACGCTCTGGGACCTCGACCGGGAGTTCGCGACCGGTGAGTTCGGCGGCGAGCGCCGCTTCATGAAGATGCGCAACATCCTGGGCATCCTGCGCGACTCCTACTGCCGCACCGTCGGCATCGAGTACATGCACATCATGGATCCCGAGCAGCGCCAGTGGATCCAGGAGCGGGTCGAGCAGCCCCACCGCAAGCCCCCGCGCGAGGAGCAGCTGCGCATCCTGCTCAAGCTCAACCAGGCCGAGGCGTTCGAGACCTTCCTGCAGACCAAGTTCGTCGGCCAGAAGCGGTTCTCGCTCGAGGGTGGGGAGTCCCTCATCCCGCTGCTGGACGTCCTGCTCGCCGAGTCCTCCGAGGACGGCCTCGACGAGGTGGCCATCGGGATGGCCCACCGCGGCCGGCTGAACGTGCTCGCCAACATCGCCGGCAAGTCGTTCGGGCAGATC
>CAZQCA010000254.1:0-4672 GCA_964591845.1 uncultured Nocardioides sp. | reverse complement strand
CGCGCTGACGCTGACCGCCCGAGAGCTGGCCCGGGCGCCGGTCGGCGAACCCGGAGAGGCGGACGGTGTCGAGGGCGGCCAGCGCGCGGTCGCGGCGCTCCTTCTTGGGGACCTTCTTGACCCGCAGGCCGTACTCGACGTTGGTCAGGACGTCCATGTGGGGGAACAGGGCGTAGTCCTGGAAGACGGTGTTGACGTCGCGGGCGTACGGCGGCCTGCCGGTGACGTCCTCGCCGCCGAGCATCACGTGGCCCTCGGTGGGCTCCTCGAAGCCCGCGACCATCCGGAGCACCGTCGTCTTCCCCGAGCCGGACGGCCCGAGCATGGAGAAGAACTCGCCGTCGCGGATGGTGAGGTCGACCCCGTCGACCGCGACCACCTGTCCGAAGCGCTTGGAGACCCCGACCAGCTCGATCGCCGGTGTGGGCGCGCTCTCGGCGGGCTCGGTCATGGCGGTGTCGCGCTCCTTCCGGGCGTCGGATCAACGCACCCTATCGATGCGGAATCCGGCGCGACAACGACTCTCCGTGGCGGATTTCGTTGCAGTTGGGTAAATCTCGGCGTGAGGGAGACAGTGTCATGATCGTCTCAACGACTCGGCGGAAGGGTGAGGACGATGCGGCTCGGACTGCACTACTGGAACTACAGCGTCCCCGACGACCCGGCGCTCATCGCGCCGACGCTCGCCGAGGCCGCCCGGATCGCCGACCAGACCGGCTTCGCGTCGGTCACGGTGATGGACCACTTCTTCCAGATGGACTCGGCGGCGGCCGCCGAGGATCCGATGCTCGAGGGCTACACGACGCTCGGCTACCTGGCCGCCGTCACCGAGCGGGTCACCCTGGGTCTGCTGGTCACCGGGGTGATGTATCGCTACCCGGGCCTGCTGGCGAAGACGGTGGCGACCCTCGACGTGCTCTCCGGAGGGCGGGCCCGTCTGGGCATCGGGGCCTCGTGGTACGAGCGCGAGCAACGCGGCCTCGGGGTGCCGGTGGTTCCCGTCGCCGAGCGGTTCGAGCGGCTCGAGGAGACCCTGCAGATCTGCGAGCAGATGTGGAGCGACGACAACGGCCCCTTCGAGGGCCGCCACTACCAGCTGTCCGAGACGCTGTGCTCGCCCGCACCGTTGACCCGGCCCCGCCCGCCGATCCTGATCGGTGGCGGTGGCGAGCGCAAGACACTGCGCCTCGTCGCGGAGTACGCCGACGCCTGCAACGTCTTCGGCACCTCGCTCGAGGAGGTCGCGCACAAGTTCGAGGTGCTGGCCCGCCACTGCGCGGACGTCGGACGCGACCCGGACACCGTCGAGAAGACCGTCCTGCTGGTCCGGCCGCCGCTCGCCGACGTCGGCGCCACGCTGGCCATGGCCGAGGCCCTGGCCGGTCTCGGCGTCACGGAGGTCGAGGTGATGCCCGACCGGCACCCCGTCGAGTTCGTCACCGAGGTCGCCGACAAGCTCCTTCCGGGACTGCGCGAGCTCGGCTGACCGACCGTCAGCAGGGTCAGGTGACCAGGTCGGCCACCGCGTCGTCGTTCTCGTCGGACTTGCGCAGGACGCCGACGACCGCGCCGACGGCGAACAGCACGAACGGCGAGAGCACGAGGGTCCAGCCCAGGGTGTTGAGGCCGAACGTCTGCGTGGTCGGGTCGACCCCTTCGGCGGTGGTGCCGGCCAGCAGGCCGAAGCGCGACATCACCAGATAGGCGCCCAGGGCCAGGCCGATGGCGGCCAGCGCCGGCGCGACGACGGTGTTCCAGAGCCGGGTGTCCTCGCCGGTGCGCCGGAAGTAGACGATCACGGCGAGGCAGACCAGGATCTCGACGACCACGATCGCGAGCACGGCCACGGCGCTGAACCAGAAGAACATGTTGAGCACGGGGTCCTTGTCGGTGGCCGCGAACCAGGTGATGACCGCGCCCGACAGCGCGGAGGTCAGCAGCGCGCCGACGACGGGCGCGCCCTGGCGGTTGACGTGGTCGAGCGCCCGGGGGAGCACGCCGGCACGGCCGAGCGAGTAGAAGTAGCGGGCGGCGGAGTTCTGGAACGCGAGCAGGCCGGCGAACAGGCTGGAGAGCACCAGCCAGCTCATGGTGGTGGCCAGCCAGCCGCCGACGTACTCCTCTGCGACCGAGAAGAGCGCCTGCTCCGGAGTGGCGAGCTCGGCGGTGGCGCCGACGACGTTGCCGATGATGTCCTTGTGGCCCAGCCCGCTGACCACCGCCCAGGACGTGAGCGCGAAGAGCACCGCGATCAGCGTGACGGCGGTGTAGGTCGCGATCGGGACGGCCCGCTTGGGGTTCTTGGTCTCCTCGGCGTAGATGGCCGTGGCCTCGAAGCCGATGTAGGACGCGAACGCGAACGCGAGGGCGATGCCGGCGCCGCCGCCGAAGCCGCCGGCGAAGATCTTGGACGGCGAGAACGACGCGCCCAGGGAGAGGCCGTCGGGGCCGCCGCCTTGGAAGAGCACCGCGAGGGCGGTCACGGCCAGCGAGAGCACCTCCAGGAGCATCAGCACCCCCAGCAGCTTGGCGCCGACGTCGACCTGGAGGATCGACAGCACGGTGACGACGGCCCAGGCCACGAAGGCCCAGCCCCACCAGGCGAAGTCGGTGCCGAGCTTGGCATTGAGCTGTCCGGCCGCGACGGCCGCGAAGAAGCCGAAGATCGCCAGCTGGATGGTGATGTAGGAGAGCAGCGACACGAACGCGGACCCGACGCCCGGCGCGATGCCGAGGCCGCGGCCGACGTAGGCGAAGAACGCGCCGGCGTTGCTGACCTTCTCGCTCATCGCGGCGTAGCCGACGCTGAAGACGAGCAGCACCAGGCCGACGACCAGGTAGGCGCCCGGCGCGGCGGCGCCGTTGCCCACGACGATGGCGACCGGGACGGCGCCGGTCATGCCGACCAGAGGTGCGGCGGCCGCGACCACGAAGAAGACCACGCCGGCGATGCCGAGCTTGTTCTTCGCGAGCTTCTCGTCGGGGAGCAGCTCGTGGTGCGGAAGGTTGGCGGGTGCGGTGGACTCAGAGTTGCTCATGCGCTCTCTCCGGTAGCGGTCCGACTCGGGTGCGCGCCGCTCCGAGACGACGCCGACGGCTGGTGTGCGACAGGTCACAGCGCGGCCGTTTGGGTCCGTACGATAGGGCCCGAACGACCCGCTGCCAAGCGTCGCGGCCGGAATGCGGGCAACCTTGACCGTCGCAGTCGAGGGCCCCTAGGTTGGGGCATTACGTTTGGACCCAAACGATCTCGCCTCGCCCGACGTACGCCGACCCGAAGGACGCGCGGATGACCGACCCTGACCCCGCCCCGCCCACCGCGGGCGCCGACGTGGCCGTCGTCGAGGGCGTCCCGGTCGACACCCGGCACTGGATCGGCGGACGGCGGGTGGCGTCGCCGACGACCTTCGCCGACCTGTCGCCGATCGACGAGACGGAGATCGCGCAGGTCCACGCCGGCGGAGCGGCTGAGGTCGACGCGGCGGTGGCGGCGGCGCGCGCGGCCTTCCCGGCCTGGGCCGGCCTGCCCGTGGCCGAGCGGTCCGCGATCCTGCGCCGCGTCGCCGACGGCGTCGAGGCCCGCATCGAGGACCTCTCGCGCGTGGAGACCCGCGACAACGGCTCGCTGATCCGCTCGCATCGCCGTGGGGTGATGCCGCGGGTGGCGATGAACTTCCGCTTCTTCGCCGACTACGCCGAGCACTCGCTGGCCCACCCCGACCTCGAGGTCCCGGGGCGCGGCCACCGCGAGCGGGTCACCTACGACCCCGCGGGCGTGGTCGCGGTGATCACGCCCTGGAACGCCCCGCTGATGCTGGCCACCTGGCGCATCGGGCCCGCGCTCGCGGCCGGCAACACGGTCGTCGCCAAGCCTCCGGAGTGGGCCCCGCTGACCGCGAGCCTGCTCGCCGACATCATGGCGGAGGCCGGGGTACCGGCGGGCGTCTTCAACGTCGTGCAGGGGCTCGGCGCGGAGGCCGGGGCCGCGCTCACCGCCCATCCGGGCATCAACCGGATCGCGTTCACCGGATCGGTCCCCACCTCGGGGCTGGTCGCGGCGGCGGCGGCGCGCAACGTCGTACCGCTGTCGTTCGAGCTCGGCGGCAAGTCGCCGCTCGTGGTCTTCGCCGACGCCGACCTCGACCTCGCCGTCGACCTCGCGGTCGAGCAGTTCGACAACGCCGGCCAGGTCTGCCTCAAGGCCGCCCGGATGCTGGTCGAGTCGAGCATCGTCGAGGAGTTCACGCAGCGGCTGGTGGCCCGGGCCGCCGAACTGAGGCAGGGGGACCCGCGCGACGACGACACCGACGTGTCCGCCCTGATCCACCGCCGCCAGTTCGACCAGATGGTGGGCTTCGTGGAGCGGGCGAGGGCCGACGGGGCACGCGTGCTGCTCGGCGGCGGCCCCGACGACGAGCTCGGCGGCCTCTACTTCCGGCCGACGATCCTCGTCGACGCGCCACCCGGGTCGGAGATCCTCACCGAGGAGGTGTTCGGCCCGATCGTCACCATCGAGCCCTTCGACACCGAGGAGCAGGCGGTCGCGATGGCCAACGACACCCGCTTCGGGCTGGCGGCGACGCTCGCCACGGGCGACCCCGACCGCGCCGAGCTGGTCGCGGCGGCGCTCGACGCCGGCACCGTCTGGGTCAACTGCTTCTTCGTCCGCGAC
>CAZQCA010000253.1:0-4797 GCA_964591845.1 uncultured Nocardioides sp. | reverse complement strand
CTGGCGGTGGCGGCGGGATTTGAACCCGCGGTGGACTTGCGCCCACAAACGCTTTCGAGGCGTTCTCCTTAGGCCGCTCGGACACGCCACCGCGGACGAGGGTACCGGAGCCGGGACGGCCCACCGAATCGGACGCAGGCTCAGCCGTGCCCGCGCTGAGCGGCGAAGAAGGCGTCCAGGAGCGCGGCCGACTCGGCCGCGAGGACGCCGGCCACGACCTCGGGCCGGTGGTTGAGCCGGCGGTCGCGGACGACGTCCCAGAGGCTGCCGACGGCCCCGGCCTTGTCGTCGTACGCCGCGAAGACGAGGCGGTCGACCCGCGCGAGCACGGCCGCGCCGGCGCACATCGTGCAGGGCTCGAGCGTCACGACCAGGGTGCACCCGTCGAGCCGCCACTCCCCGCGCGCGGCCGCGGCTGCCCGCAGCGCCACCACCTCGGCGTGCCCCGTCGGGTCGTGGAGCGCCTCGCGCACGTTGCGGCCGGACCCCAGCACGGCTCCCGCGTCGTCGAGCACGACCGCCCCGATCGGGACGTCGCCCGTGGCCGACGCCGCCCGCGCCTCGTCGAGCGCGAGCCGCATCGCCTCACTCCAGCGGCCGGCGGCCGGGTCGCCCATCAGGCCCCCATCAGGCGGAGGTCAGCCCCACGGTCTCGTCGAACATCGCGCCGAAGCCCAGCCGGCGGGCGATGTCGGAGAGGACCTCGTCGGGATAGAGCTCCTCATCGTCGAGCAGCACCCCCATGTCCATGGCCGTCACCCCGAGGTCGCCCAGGATGTCGAGGTCGCCGGCCGGTTCGGGCTCCTCGTCGTCGTCGGGCAGCGGCAGGCCCAACTGCTCGACGGCGGCCCGGGCCAGCTCCCACTCGTCGGCGGCGGTGACGTCGGAGAGCAGCACCCGCACCTGGGGTCCGGCCACCCGGACGACCACGAAGAAGTCCTCGTCGACGGCGACCAGGCCGAGGGCCCCGAAGTCACCGGGGAAGCGGCGCAGCGCCGCCGAGAACGAGTCGAGGTCCTCGGCCACGTCGTGCGCGACCGACTCCAGCGCCCACACGCCCTCCTCGCGGTAGGCGGCGAGCGCGAAGTCGATGCCCTCGATCTGCGCAGCGGTCACGTCACCAGCGTGACAGAACCGCCACCGGCCGGCCAAGGGACTTCGGGCGACCGCCCTTCAGCGGGACCTGCCGGTCGCACTAGGGTGCCGCACATGCGCACCCTCGTCGTCGACCACCCGCTCGTGGCCCACAAGCTCACCGCCCTGCGCAACGAGACGACCGACACCCCGACCTTCCGGCGGCTCGCCGACCAGCTGGTGACGCTGCTCGCCTACGAGGCGACCCGCGACGTCCGGGTCGAGCCCGTCGACATCCGCACCCCGGTGGCGCCCACGACCGGCGTCCGGCTGCGGCAGCCGCAGCCGCTCGTCGTACCGATCCTCCGGGCCGGGCTCGGCATGCTCGACGGCATGCTCCGGCTGCTGCCCACGGCGGAGGTCGGCTTCCTCGGGATGGTGCGCAACGAGGAGACGCTCGAGGCGTCGACGTACGCCGAGCGGCTGCCCGACGACCTCTCGGGCCGCCAGTGCTACGTGCTCGACCCGATGCTCGCGACCGGTGGCACGCTGGCCGCCGCCATCCGGTTCCTCACCGATCGTGGGGCGGACGACATCACCGCGATCTGCCTGCTCGCCGCGCCGGAGGGCTGCGCGCGGCTCGAGCAGGGGCTGGACGGCCTCGACGTCCCGGTCACGGTCGTCACCGCCGCGATGGACGAGCGGCTCAACGAGCGGGGCTACATCGTCCCCGGCCTCGGCGACGCCGGCGACCGCCTCTACGGCAGCGCCGGCTCCCACTGACCGCCGGCCTCCTGGGGTCGTGTGCCCCAGCCGTCCTGGTGTGAGCGTGGGCCAGGCACACGACTCCTGTGGACGAGCGGATCAGGCGGCGCGCGGGACGCCTAGCGCGATCAGGTCCTCCATCACCGAGGCTGGGTCGTCTCGGAGCTCGACCGCCGAACAGCGGATGACGATCCGCTGGGTGGTCGTGAGGCGCCGCTGGCGGCGGAGGTCGGCGGTGTAGTGGGTGACCTCCAGGTGGAACGCGCCGTCCACCTCGAGCGCGAGAGTCCGACCGTCGGCCAGGTCCCACTCGCAGTCGGTGTAGCGCCGCCGGCCGTCGCGGTCCAGACGCCGGCGCTGCCGACTCGGCGGCGCGAGGCCGAACCGCCGGCAGGCACGGCGTACGTCGATCTCGGCGACCGACTGGGCGCCGCCCGCCAGGTCGCCCAGCAGGGCACGGAACCGTCGGCTGCGCCGGAGCGGGTGCATCCGCTCCAGCTGGTCGCCGAAGCGCTGCGGCGTGGAGAGCTGCTACTGCACCGTCGCCGCGATCGCGCCGGAGGCTGTGCGCAGCCCGGCGGAGTAGCCGGCGAAGAGAAGCACGGCCGGCTCGATGCGCAGCGTCGGGACGACGAGCCCGGGCGCGCGCCACTCCAGGCAGGGCCGCCGGCTGCGGAAGAACCGCACTCCCGGCACGGGGTCGAACGCCAGCTCGTCGTCGACCACGACCGTGATCTCGTCTCGGTGCCAGTGACGCAGCCCGTGCACCTCCGCCGCGCTGAGTCCGCCCAGGAGCGCCCGCGGCCCCGCGTGGAGGGCTGCGACCCACAGCCGCTGCTCCCAGTCGAGCGGCCCGGTCGTCGTCGTCAGGACCGTGGGAGTGCGCTGCGCCCAGCGGCCGACCCGGAGATGATGCCGGACGGTCCGCTCGGTGACCCCGAGCGCCCGCAGCTGGCGACGGGCCAGCACGCCGGCCTGCTCCGCCGCCAGCGGCACCCATCGTCGATCGTCCACGAGCAGCAGCATGGCCGTCCCCGAGGGGGCTCGCCGGCGCTCTCCACAGGGGTCGTGTGCCCGGCCCCCGCTCGCGCTGGGACGGGACAGGCACACGACCCGATGGGGCGGCGGGCGATCAGGCCGGGACCGCGGCCCCGATGGAGCCGTACGCCGCCAGGGCGTGCGCGAGGTTCTGCAGCCCCGTGACCGAGCTGAACGGGGAGCCCGCCCCCGTCGCGGGGAGCCGGAGACGGCGCATCAGCTCGGTGTAGGCACCGTTGGTCTGGTTCCCCCACTGCCCGTCGAAGGCGATCCCGGCGCCGGTGAAGGCGTTGCACGCGTACTGCACCAGCAGCGTGTCCCACTGCTTCTTGTCCAGCAGCAGCGACGAGCTGCCGTTCTTGTAGCGCCCCGCGTGGATGTGGTTGGTGTGCGTGGGGTCGGACTTGACGATCCCCACCTCGGCGAGCCACTTGCGCGTCGCCCAGGCGATGCCCGCATAGCGTCGGTTGTGCGCGATCCCCGCTGCCGCCTGGTGGGAGTAGTTCGCGTCCGTCCACGTGCCGCTGGTGTGCCTGACGTAGGTGAGGTCGAAGGCGTCCCCCGTGCCGTGGCTGCCCGACTTGTTGGCGTAGACGCCGATGCAGCCGAACCAGTCGACCTCGGTGACTCCGCCGGTCATGTAGCGCAGCACCGAGCCGTAGGTGTTGGCCCAGAGGTTGCAGATGTCGTGGAAGCTCGGGTTGTACTCGAAGTTGTGGTTGGTCACGTGGACGTACTGCCCGCTCACCTCCTCGCGCTTGCGCGTGTAGACGGCGTCGATCCCCGTGCCGATCGTCCAGTAGCGCGTCAGCGCGGCCGCACTCGGCGACGAGGTGGCGAGCACCGCGGCCGGCACCGCAGCGGCGACCGCGGCGCCCTTCAGGAGCGTGCGACGGCCGACGCCCCCGTCGTACGCCGCCTGCGGGATGGGGAGCTGAGGGGTCATCGTGGAGCCTCCGATCATCTGGTCCAGGGCCCCGCTCGTGCGCCGGGCCCGCTGATGAGCGTGGCCCACGGGGGCGGGCTCCAGAACCCCTCGGCGACGGCAACAACCGGCCCTGCAGGATGTGGCCACCCCCGCACGAGCCGCCGGGATCGCTTTAGTACGTTGAGCAGCGGGCCGGCGGGTGACGGCCGACCCCGACCAGGCCCGGCAAGGGCCAGAGGAGGCCACGGTGCGCATCGGCATCCCCCGCGAGTCCCAGGCCGGCCAGACGCTGGTCGCCGCGACCGCGAAGACCGCTGACCAGCTCGCCGCGCTCGGCTACGACGTCGTCGTCGAGTCCGGCGCCGGTGCCCACGCCGACCAGCCCGACGGGATGTACGCCGACGCCGGCATCGCCGTCGGCACCGCCGACGACGTGTGGGCCAGCGACATCGTGGTCAAGGTCGACGCCCCGAGCGACGAGGAGATCGCGCGGCTGCGGCCGGGCGCGACCGTCGTCTCGCTGATGGCCCCTGCGCGCAGCCCCGAGCTGGTCGAGAGGCTCGCGGCCGCGGGGCTGACCGCGCTGGCGATGGACGCCGTGCCCCGGATCTCGCGGGCGCAGTCGATGGACGTGCTGTCCTCGATGGCCAACGTCGCGGGCTATCGGGCGGTGATCGAGGCCGCGCACGCGTTCGGACGGCAGTTCACCGGCCAGGTGACCGCCGCGGGCAAGGTGCCGCCGGCGCGGGTGTTCGTGGTGGGTGCCGGCGTCGCCGGGCTGGCGGCGATCGGCGCGGCCGGTGCGATGGGCGCGATCGTCCGTGCGTTCGACGTGCGCCCCGAGGTCGCCGAGCAGGTCGAGTCGATGGGTGCTCAGTTCGTGACGGTCGAGATGGAGCAGGAGGTCTCCTCCGACGGCTACGCCAAGGAGATGACGGCCGAGCAGGAGGCCGCCACGGCCTCGATGTACGACGAGGAGGCCAGGGCCGCCG
>CAZQCA010000252.1:0-4835 GCA_964591845.1 uncultured Nocardioides sp. | reverse complement strand
GTCTTCCGCTCCTCCGGTCCCGGTGGCCAGAGCGTCAACACGACCGACTCCGCCGTGCGGATCACCCACCTGCCGACCGGCATCGTGGTCAGCTGTCAGAACGAGAAGAGCCAGCTGCAGAACAAGGAGCAGGCGCTGCGGATCCTGCGGTCGCGGCTGTTGGCGGCGGCCCAGGAGGCGGCCGACGCCGAGGCCAGCGAGGCGCGCCGGAGCCAGGTGCGCACCGTCGACCGCTCCGAGCGCATCCGCACCTACAACTTCCCGGAGAACCGCATCTCCGACCACCGCACCGGGTACAAGGCCTACAACCTCGACCAGGTGCTCGAGGGCGACCTGCAACCCGTCCTCGACGCCTGCGTCGAGGCCGACCTCGCCGCCCGGCTGGAGAGCCTGGAGTCGTGAGCGGCCCGGGCGTGGGGCGTCGGGCGATGATGGCGAGCGCCGTCGACCGCCTGGGGGCGGCGGGCGTCGACAGCCCGGCGTACGACGTCGCGGAGCTGATGGCACACGTCCTCGGCGTCCCCCGGACCCACCTCCCGCTGGCCGGCGACCCGACGACGGAGCAGGGTGACGCCTTCGAGGCGCTCGTCGCCCGCCGCGCGGCGAGGGAGCCGCTCCAGCACCTCACCGGGGCCGTGACGTTCCGCTACGTCGAGCTGTCCGTGGGTCCGGGGGTCTTCGTCCCGCGCCCGGAGACCGAGCTGCTCGCCGGATGGGCGGTCGACCGTGCCCGCGAGCTGGCCGACCGGGGTCACCGCCCCCGTGTGGTGGACCTGTGCACGGGCTCGGGGGCCATCGCCAAGGCGATCTCCGCCGAGGTGCCCGACGCCGTGGTGCACGCGGTCGAGCTGGACCCGGCCGCGCACGCCTGGGCGGAGCGCAACCTCGCCGGCACCGGGATCGAGCTGACGCTGGGCGACATGGCCGACGCGCTGCCCGAGCTCGACGGCACCGTCGACGTCGTCACCTGCAACCCGCCCTACATACCGCTGGAGGCCTGGGAGACGGTCGCGCCCGAGGCGCGTGACCACGACCCCCATCTCGCGCTCTTCTCCGGTGAGGACGGGCTCGACGCCCTCCGCGTGCTGGAGGCTCGTGCCCGCGCCCTGCTCCGGGCCGGGGGAGTGGTCGGGGCCGAGCATGCCGACCTCCAGGGCGAGGCGGCGCCCGCCGTGTTCGCCGCGTCAGGTCGCTGGCGCGAGGTCACCGACCATCGCGACCTGGCCGGTCGGCCGCGCTTCGTGACGGCGCGGCTGGCACGATGACCCTCATGAGCTCGGTCCTGACGGTGGGCAGCCCCGAGGAGCGCGAGGCCGCCCTCCAGGCCGCCGTGCGCGCGATCAGTCGCGGCCGCCTGGTCGTGATGCCGACCGACACCGTCTACGGCCTGGCCGCCGACGCGTTCGAGCCCGACGCCGTGGCCCGCCTGCTCGAGGCCAAGGGCCGGGGCCGCGAGATGCCGCCGCCGGTGCTGATCAGCGCCGTGGCGACCGTCGACGCCCTCGCGATCGGACTGCCGGAGTACGCCCGGGCGCTGATCGAGGAGTTCTGGCCCGGGCCCCTGACCATCGTCGCCCGTCAGCAGTCCTCGCTGAAATGGGACCTCGGGGAGACCCGCGGCACGGTCGCTGTGCGGATGCCCGACCACGAGCTCGCGCTGGACATCCTGGAGCGCACCGGGCCGCTCGCCGTGAGCTCGGCCAACACCACCGGCCGCCCGCCCGCCACCACCGCCGAGGAGGCGCTGGAGATGCTGGGGGAGTCGGTGGGCGTCGTCGTCGACGGCGGCCCCACTCCGGGTGTGGTCCCGTCGACCATCGTCGCCGTCACGGGCACCCGACCCAAGGTGCTGCGCGAGGGCGCGCTCACCCGGGAGCGCCTCGACGAGGTGCTCCACCCACTCGGCTGGTTCGTGGGCGATCCGGCACCCACCGCCGAGGCGCCGCCCGAGGACCCCCACGAAGAGCAGGCCTGAGTGCGCGAGTACGCCCTGGTCTTCCTCGTCGCCGCCACGGCGACCTACCTGCTCACCGTCATCGCCCGCGAGATCGCGATCCGCACCGGCGCGGTGGCTGCCGTCCGCGACCGCGACGTGCACGACGAGCCGATCCCCTATCTCGGGGGGCTGGCCATGCTCGGCGGCCTGCTCGCGGCCTACGTCGTCGCGCGCGAGCTGCCGTTCCTGTCCCTGTCGGCGCCGTTCGTGTTCCGCGACGCGGGGGTCGTGCTCATCGCCGGGGCCATCATCTGCATGATCGGTGTGCTCGACGACGTCTTCGACCTCGACGCGCTGACGAAGTTCGGCGGTCAGTTGCTCGCCGCGGGCTTCCTCGTCTACAAGAACATCCAGTTCACCTACTTCATCAAGCCGGACGGCGGTCAGTTCTCGCTCGACCCCACCCAGGCGGCGATCCTCACGGTCTTCGTCGTGGTCGCCACCATGAACGCGGTGAACTTCGTCGACGGGCTCGACGGGCTGGCCGCGGGCGTGGTGACCATGGGCTCGCTGGCCTTCTTCGTGTTCTGCTACCAGCTCGCCGCGATCAACAAGGTGTCGCTCGCGGCGACCGGGGCGTTGCTGAGCGCGATGCTCGCGGGCGCCTGCGTGGGCTTCCTGCCGCACAACATCCACCCGGCGCGGCTGTTCATGGGCGACAGCGGGTCCATGCTCATCGGACTCTTCCTGGCCGCGTCCGCGATCACGCTGACCGGCCAGTACCCCGTCTCGTCGCTGCAGCGCGGCGCCCTCGGCACGGACGCCAGCTTCGTGCCGCTGCTGCTGCCGCTGGCGCTGCCCGTCTCCTGGCTGATGCTGCCGCTGGCCGACCTCGTGCTCGCCGTCTTCCGGCGCACCCGTGCCGGGCGCTCGCCGTTCGCCCCCGACAAGCAGCACCTCCACCACCGGATGCTGGAGATCGGCCATTCACACCGCCGCGCCGTGCTGATCCTCTGGATGTGGGCGGCCCTCGTCGGCTTCGGCACGGTGGCGATCAGTCTCTACACCGGACCGGTGATGTGGGGGCTGCTGGCGGCCGGCTTCGTGGTCACGGTCGCAGCCACCTTCATCTTGCCGGTCGTACGCCGGCCGCACCTCGCCGCCGAGACCGGTTAGGCTGCCCTGAACAGGCTGATTTCGGGCCCTCCGGGACTTTGTGATAGTTTTCACGAGCGCTCCTGAAGGCCGGTTCCGGCCCGGGGGATCCGCCACCAATCCTCAACAGATCAAGGCCGCCGACATGACGACCGAGACGTTGCACCGCACCCGCCCGGCGGGTGCGCGCGTGCTCCTCGGGGCGGCCCTCGCAGCGATGCTTGCCGGCGCCGGCGCGGTGCTCGCAGGCCTCCTCCTCGACGGTACGCCGGCCGCCTCGGGCGCCCTGGTCGGGGCGCTGCTGGTGGTCTTCGTCCTCGGGCTCGGGACGCTCGCCGTCGACGCGGTGGCCGGCGTGATGCCGTCCGCCTCGCTGGTCGTCGCACTGCTCACCTACACGCTCCAGGTCCTCCTGATGGGTCTGGCCTTCTGGGTCCTCAGCCGCTCGGGCGCGCTCGGCACGACGCTGGACGAGCGGTGGCTCGCCGGCACCGTCATCGCCGGCACCGCGGTCTGGCTCGTGGTGCAGATCCGCTCGGCGACCCGGGCCCGCATCCCCGCCTTCGAGCCCGCCTTCGAGCCGGTCTTCGAGCCGGTCCGCGAGGGCGGCCCCGGGGGTGCGTCGTGACCCTGCTCGGCTGCTATTCTCCGGGGCGCGATGGCTCCGCCCCCTCCCTCCTCCGACCCACGTCCACGCCCCGACCCCTGGCACGCGTTCGGCTACCTCGTGGCGGGCGTGGCGATCTACGGTGCGGTCGGGTTCGCGCTGGACAGGTGGCTCGGCACCACGTGGCTGGTGGCGGTCGGAGTCGTGATCGGCGCGGTGCTGGGGCTCTACCTCACCTGGAAGCGGATCGAGGAGCCGGCCGCGACCGACCCGAGCCGGGAGGGCCCGGCACAGTGACCATCCAGACGACGACCATCCAGGCGACGCAGACGAGCAGGCGGGAGACACCGTGACCGGGACGATCCAGATGGTCCGGACCCTGGCGGCCGAGGGCGAGGAGTTCCACGCGCCCGGACCCGGCAACTTCGACCTGCCGGGCATCTTCGAGATCTCGGGCAGCCCGGTGACCAAGCCGATGTTCCAGCTGGTGCTGGCCGCCGTCCTGGTGTTCGGCTTCTTCTACCTCGCGGCACGGCGCGGGGCGGTGGTGCCCGGGCGGCTGCAGTTCGCCGGCGAGAGCGCCTACGGCATGGTCCGCAACTCGATCGCCCGCAACATCATCGGCGGGCACGACTTCGCGCGCTACGTCCCCTACCTCTTCGCGCTCTTCTTCTTCATCCTCGTCAACAACGTCTTCTCCTCGATCCCCGGCATCCAGTTCCCGACCTTCTCCCGGGCCTCGATGGCCTATGCGCTCGCGGCGCTCAGCTGGGTCGTCTACAACGCGGTCGGCATCCGCAAGCACGGCTTCGTGGGCTACCTCAAGCTGCAGAGCGTGCCGTCCGGAGTCAGCAAGGTGATGTACCCGTTGCTGGTGCCGCTGGAGTTCATGTCCAACATCCTGGTCCGCCCGGCGACGCTGGCCCTGCGTCTCTTCGCCAACATGTTCGCCGGTCACCTGCTGGTGATCCTGTTCGCCACCGGCGGTCTCTACCTGCTCGAGCACGGCAGCACGCTGGTCAAGCCGGTCGGCCTGCTGGCGTGGCTGCTCTTCATCCTGATCTCCTTCCTGGAGCTGCTGGTGCAGTTCCTGCAGGCCTACGTCTTCACCCTGCTCAACGCCATGTACATCTCCGG
>CAZQCA010000251.1:0-4877 GCA_964591845.1 uncultured Nocardioides sp. | reverse complement strand
CGTCGGATAGGTGTTGACCGTCGCCTTGAGGGCCTTGGCGTCGTTGGGCGTGTGGGCGCGCAGCTGGTGCTGCACCCGCGAGCCGAGCTGGGCCAGCACGTCGTCGGGCACGTCGGTCGGGCTCTGGGTCACGAAGAACACGCCGACGCCCTTGGAGCGGATCAGCCGCACGGTCTGGGCGATCTGGTCGAGGAACGCGCTGGACGCGTCGTGGAAGAGCAGGTGGGCCTCGTCGAAGAAGAACACCAGGTTGGGCTTGTCGACGTCGCCGACCTCCGGGAGGTCGTGGAAGAGGTCGGCCAGCAGCCACATCAGGAACGTCGAGAACAGCGCGGGCCGGTCGTTGAGGTGGGGCAGCTCGAGGAGGCTGATCAGGCCCTTGCCGTCGGCGGTGGTCTGGAGGAAGTCCTTGGACTCGAACTCCGGCTCACCGAAGAACTCGTCGGCGCCCTGGTCCTGGAACGCGATCAGCTCGCGGAGGATGACGCCGGCGGTGGCGCTCGACAGGCCGCCGAGGTTCTTGAGATCGGGCTTGCCCTCGTCGGAGGTCAGGTAGCCGACGACGGCGCGCAGGTCCTGGAGGTCCAGCAGCGGCAGCCCGGCCTGGTCGGCGTAGTGGAAGATCAGCCCCAGGCTCGACTCCTGGGTGTCGTTGAGGCCGAGCACCTTGGACAGCAGCATCGGCCCGAACGCGCTCATCGTCACCCGCAGCGGGATGCCCGTGCCCTGCCCGCCCAGGGCATAGAACTCCACCGGGAAGCCGGTCGCCGCCCAGGTCTGGCCGACCGATGCGGCGCGGGCGGAGATCTTCTCGTTGGCCTCGCCCGGGGCGCTGAGGCCCGAGAGGTCGCCCTTGATGTCGGCGGCGAAGACCGGCACGCCGTTGGTGCTCAGCTGCTCGGCCAGCAGCTGGAGCGTCTTGGTCTTGCCCGTGCCGGTCGCGCCCGCGACCAGGCCGTGCCGGTTGACCATCCCGAGCGGGATCCGGATGTGGACGTCGGAGAGGTCGGTCGCGTTGAGCATCAGCCCGCCGAGCTCGAGCGCGGCCCCCTCGAACGCGTATCCGGGTGCGATCGCCGCGGCGATCGGGTCCAGCGGCGGAGCCGGCGGCTCGACCTGCGGCTCGACCTGCGGCTCCGGGGGCTCGGCGGCCGGTGGCTCGGCGGCGGGCGGCTCGGCGACGGGCAGGTCGGTGGCGGGGACCGCCTCGGCGGCGGGCTCGGCCGGGGTCTCGGCGGGGGTCTCGCTCATGGCGGCAGCCTAGTCGCGGCGCTGCGGCCGTCGTACGGGCGGACGAGGGGCGGTGCGCGGATGCCCGCGGTTAGACTCCCCAGCGTGATCTTCAAGCGCGTGGGGGACGGGCGTCCCTACCCTGACCACGGTCTGTCCGACCGGGCCTGGGCCGACGTCCCGCCGCGCCAGGTGCGGCTCGACCAGCTGGTGACGACCAAGGACACCCTCCAGCTGGCGACGCTGCTCGACGAGGACTCGACCTTCTTCGGCGACCTGTTCGCCCACGTGGTCGAGTGGCAGGGGGACCTCTATCTCGAGACCGGCCTCCATCGCGCCCTCCGCGCCGCGCTGCAGCAGCGCAACGTCCTGCACGCCCGCGTGGTGGCGGTGCAGGGCTGATGCCCCGCGGCCTCAAGACCGCCCTCACCCTGGCGGTGCTCGTGGTGCTGGTGGCCGTGGGCGGGATGTGGGCCTGGGGTGCGTTCACCGAGCCCTTCCCCGAGCGGTCCGGCCCCAAGCCGTGCACCGAGGCCCAGCTGTCGGCCGGGGAGGCGCTGACCCCCGAGAAGGTGATCGTCAGCGTCTACAACGCCAGCGACCGCAGCGGGCTCGCCGGTGACACCGCCGAGAAGCTGAAGGCCCAGGGCTTCCCCGTCGACGAGGCCGCCGACGCGCCCGACGGCACCGACGTCAGGGTCGTCGAGATCTGGACCGACGACCCCCAGAGCCCGATCGGCCAGCTGGTGCGGTCGTACTTCGGCAAGCGCGCCCGCCTCGTCAAGCACGACCTGGTCGGCCTCGGCGTCAACGTCGTGGTCGGGCCGAGGTTCCGCACGGTGGTCCCCGGCAAGAAGTCGATCGAGCTCACCGACGACCTCACCGTGTGCGTGCCCAACGAGACCGGCTGAGCCGTCGCGCGCCGCCTCGGCGCGGCCTATCCTGGGAGGGTCGAAAGGACTCGGAGATGGCCGGTCTTCCCCTCCTCACCCGCTGGCGATCCGGTCGCGCCGCCGCCGAGCGGCTCCACCACGACCAGGCGGCCTTCAGGTCGCACGTCATGCTCGGCGCCTACGGATGCGACTACTTCCCTCACGAGCCCGAGACCGCGGGCGAGCTGCCCGAGTCGCTCGTCGTCGCCCTCCAGGTGGCCTCCGAGCCCTGGGAGCTCTCGGCCTAGTCACCTCGGCTCGCCGCCGGCGAGGCTGAGCCAGCCTCCGACTGACGCCTCCGGGACGCCCTCAGCCGCGCTTGGGGTCGGCGCCGAGCCACTGGGCGAGGCGGCCGCCGGCGGAGACCTCGCGGAGGCGGCGCTCGGTGGCCTCGCGCCGCCCGCGCGGCGTCACCACGAGGAGGTCGTCGCCGGCGCGCAGGACCGTACGCCGTTCGGGCACCAGCGTCTGCCCGCCCCGCACGATCATCGACACCGAGGCCCCCTCGGGCAGCCGCAGCTCGCCCACCTCGACGCCGTGCATGCGCGACACCGGCGAGATCGTGACCTGGAGCAGGTCGGCGGCGACGCGCTCGAGGGGCGCCACCTCGACGTCGAGCCCACGCGGCTCCGAGCGACGCGCGACGCGCAGCACCTTGGCGACCCAGGGCAGCGTCGGGCCGGTCACGGCGGTCGCTACCACCACCATCACGAAGACCAGGTCGAAGAGCCGCTCGGAGTCGTCGACCTCGGCGGCGAACGGGATCGTCGTCAGCACGACGGGCACGGCGCCGCGGAGGCCGGCGTAGGACAGGAAGGCGAGCTCCGGCCACGAGAGCCGCTGCCCGACCGCCGACGCCACCACCGACAGCGGCCTCGCGACGAACGTCAGCACGAGTCCCGCGGCCAGCGCCAGCGCCACCGTCCCCACGCCGATCCGCCCGGGGGACGCCAGCAGGCCGAGCATCACGAAGAGCCCGATCTGGGCCAGCCAGGCCACACCCTCCGCGAACGAGCGGGTGGCGGCGCGGTGGGGCAGCTCCTGGTTGCCCAGCACCAGGGCGGCGACGTAGATCGCGGCGAAGCCCGACGCGTGCAGGGCCGCCGCGCCGCCGTAGGCCAGCAGGCAGAGCGTGACGATCGCCAGCGGGTAGAGGCCCGACGCGGGCAGCGCCGCGCGGCGGAGCACCCAGGCGCCGGCGAAGCCCACGGCCAGCCCGACGAGGACACCCGCGACGAGCTCGTAGACCACGATGCCGGTCATGCCGAGGACGCCGTACTCGGCGACCGCACCGGAGGAGATCAGGGTGACCAGGACGACGGTGGGGGCGTCGTTGAGGCCGGACTCCGCCTCGAGCGTGCCGACCAGCCGCTGGGGCAGCGGCACCACGCGCAGCACCGAGAACACGGCAGCGGCGTCGGTCGGCGAGGTGACCGCACCGAGCAGCACGGCCAGCTCCCAGGGCATCCCCATCAGGTAGTGACCGGCCAGCGCCATCACCAGGATCGACACCGCCACGCCGACCGTCGCCAGCAGCGCCCCGAGGCGCATGGACGGCCGCACCTCGCGCCACGAGGTGGTGAGGCCACCTTCGGCGAGGATCAGCGCCAGCAGCCCGAACCCGATGGCGTGCGCCGCCTCGGCGTTCTCGAACGGGATGCCGAGGCCCCGCTCCCCCAGCGCCACGCCCATGAGCAGGTAGATCAGCAGGCTGGGCAGTCCGGCCCGCGAGGAGAGGCGCACGGCCAGGATGGCCAGGAAGGTGACCGCCGCTCCCACCAGCACGAACGTGTCGAGCTGATGGAGGTTGAAGGCCACGGGGCTCCTCCCGGCGGGCGGCGGCGGTCGTCGGTCGGTGGTCACGATCGTATCGGCGCGGCACGATGTCGGCATGACCGGCAGCACGACCGGCGGTGTCGCCGCGAGTCCGCAGCGGTACGCCGTCGCCGCGCGCGCCGCCGTACCGCCCTTCCACGTGATGGACCTGCTCGCGGCCGCGCAGGCCCGAGAGGTCTCCCACGGCGACCTCGTCAACCTGGTCGCGGGCCAGCCGATGACCGGCGCCCCGGCGCCGGTGCGGGCCGAGGCGGTGCGGCTGCTGGGGTCGGACGACCCGCTCGGCTACACCGTCGCCACCGGGATCCCCGAGCTGCGCGCGGCGATCGCGGGCCACCACCGACGGGCCCACTCACTGGAGGTCACCGCGGACGACGTGGTGGTGACGACGGGCTCCTCGGGCGGCTTCCTGCTCGCCTTCCTCGCCGCCTTCGATGTCGGCGACCGGGTGGCGATGGCGCGCCCCGGCTACCCCTGCTACCGCAACGTCCTCAACGCCCTCGGCTGCGAGGTGGTGGAGATACCGACGGGGCCGGAGACCCGCTTCCAGCCCACCGTCGAGCAGCTGGAGAGCGCGGTCGCCGCCAGCGGCCCGATCGACGGGCTGGTGGTCGCCTCCCCCGCCAACCCGACCGGCACCATGCTGCTGCCCGAGGAGCTGGCGGCGCTGGCACGGTGGTGCGAGGAGCACGCCGTGCAGCTGGTGTCCGACGAGATCTACCACGGCATCGAGTACGCCCCCCTCGACGGACATCCGGCGCTGGCTCGCAGCGCGTGGGAGACCTCGCGCGAGGCGATCGTCTTCTCGTCGTTCTCGAAGTACTTCTCCATGACCGGCTGGCGGATCGGCTGGATGCTGGTGCCGGAGCGGCTGCGCCG
>CAZQCA010000250.1:0-4886 GCA_964591845.1 uncultured Nocardioides sp. | reverse complement strand
ACCATCGACCCCGCCCGCCGGCTGGCCCAGTCGATGGGCATCGAGCAGCTCGACAACACCCCGCGGCCGGTGCCCGGGCTCACCTGGCCGAAGGGCGCCAGCCGCCGGTCCGGGCCGGCACCGCGGATGGACGCCATGATGCTCGACATGAAGCGCACCTTCGACGAGGTGGTCGAGAGCCAGGCCAGCCCCGAGAAGGCGCGCCAGATCCTGGAGAACCCGTTCTATGTCGCCCTCTCCAGCTCCTTCGCCGGCACGCAGGAATACATGGCGATGGAGAAGCTGGGCCAGATCCACCGCGACGCCGAGCGCGACGGGAGCCACGACCTGATCGTCGTCGACACGCCACCGTCCCGCTCGGCGCTGGACTTCCTGGACGCGCCGGAGCGGCTGTCGAGCTTCCTCGACGGACGGTTCATCCGGCTGCTGCTGGCGCCGGCGAGAGGACCCGCCCGGCTGATGACGGCCGGGTTGAGCGTCGTCACGAACGCGCTGACCAAGGTGCTGGGTGCGCAGGTGCTCACCGACATGCAGACGTTCGTGGCCGCCTTCGACACTCTCTTCGGCGGCTTCCGGCAGCGGGCGCAGCAGACCTACCGGCTGCTGCAGACCGGCGGTACGGCGTTCCTCGTCGTGGCCGCGCCCGAGCAGGACGCCCTGCGCGAGGCGGCGTACTTCGTCGAGCGGCTGCGCGAGGACCGGATGCCGCTCGCCGGGCTCGTCGTCAACCGGGCGACCACGACCTCACCCGAGGAGCTGGGTGCGGAGGAGGCGCTCGCGGCGGCGGCGCGGCTCGACCGCACGGAGCCGGGGAGGCCGACGGCGGGACTGCTGCGGCTCCACGCCGACCGGATGCGGCTGGCGGAGCGGGAGGCCCTGCTGCGGGAGCGGTTCGCGGCCGCTCACCCGGACGTGCCGACGGTGGTGGTGCCCGCCCTGTCCACCGACGTCCACGACCTCGAGGGCCTGCGGGAGATCGGCGTGCTACTGGCCGGCGGCTGAGTCGAGGCGTCGGGTCCGATCCCTGGGCCCCGACCCAGCGCTACCGGCCAGCAGTGGACGGGAGACTTCTTCCACCCGACCGAGGTCGGGTGCGACGATCAGAGGACTGCCGGGATCTTGCCGTGCTCCTTCTTGGCCGCCTCCAGCACCGCGCGCCACGACGCGGTCGGACGACGACGGAGCAGGGCGCGGCGCTCGCGCTCGGTCATGCCACCCCAGACCCCCCACTCGATCTGGTTGTCCAGAGCCTCGGCCAGGCACTCGGTGCGGACGGGGCAGCCCCGGCACACCAGCTTGGCCTTGTTCTGCTCGGCGCCCCGCACGAAGAGCGCGTCCGGTTGCTGCTCACGGCACTTGGCCGCGGAAGCCCAGTCTTCAACCCACATGATGATGTCCCCACATCCATCCGGGCGGGTGGCCGCCCCGATGGCAGCCACTCCTTAACCTCAGGCATCAAGTTAAGAAAATCGGTGGACTGGACAACAGACCCGATCATGTCAAACGCCATAGTCCGATGGGACTAGCCCCGTATGGTCCGCGAAATGGGTCGTGACTAGTCCGTTCCCGTACCCTGGGGCGCATGAGTCGGCCGCCCGAGGACCGTCTGCCCCCTGCCCGCGTGCTCTCGCACCTGGGCGTGATGGGCATCGTCGCCGTGATCATGGGTGTGATCACGGCGGGTCTGGCGATCCCGTTCGCGGGCGCCCTCGGCATCGGCGCCCAGAAGGTCGCCACGTCGATGGACAAGCTGCCGCGGGTGCTCGAGACCGAGCCCCTGGCGCAGCGCACCCGCATCCTCGACGCCGACGGCGACGTGCTGGCGGTGATCTACGACCAGAACCGCGTCAACGTCCCTCTCGACAAGGTGTCGCCCACGATGGTCAAGGCGATCGTGTCGATCGAGGACTACCGCTTCTACGAGCACGGCGCCATCGACCTCAAGGGCACGATGCGTGCCTTCCTCAAGAACAAGGCCACCGGCGAGCAGGTGCAGGGCGGCTCGTCGATCACCCAGCAGATGGTCAAGCTCACGCTGCTCCAGCAGGCGAAGACCAAGGAGGAGCGGCTCGCCGCGACCGACGACACCTACGCCCGCAAGTGGCGCGAGCTGCAGTACGCCCTGGCCATCGAGGAGCAGCACTCCAAGGACTGGATCCTCGAGCGCTACCTCAACATCGCCTACTTCGGCGACGGGGCCTATGGCGTCCAGGCCGCCGCGCGGCACTACTTCGGCAAGACCGCGAACGCCAACAACCTCGGGCTGCGACAGTCGGCGCTGCTGGCCGGCCTGGTCCGCAACCCCGAGGGCTACAACCCGACGCGGTTCCCCGACAAGGCGCTCGAGCGCCGCAACGTCGTGCTCCAGCGGATGGCCGACCTCCACGTCATCACCCAGGCCGACGCCGACCGGGTCAAGAAGATGGGCCTGGGCCTGGAGGTCCAGGACCGCGACAACGGGTGCGTCGACAGCACCCATCCGTTCTTCTGCGACTACGTGCTGGAGTACCTCTACCAGGACAAGGCGCTCGGCAAGAACCGCAAGGAGCGCAAGCAGTTCCTCAAGACCGGCGGGTTGACGATCCGCACGACCATGGACCCCGGCTACCAGCAGGCCGCCGAGCGCGCCGCGGCCAACCACGTCTACGCCACCGACAACGCCGTCGGCTCCGTCGCGCTGGTCCGCCCCGGCACGGGCGAGGTGCTCGCCCTCGGGCAGTCCCGGTCCGTGATGGGCTTCGACACCAAGAAGGGGCAGACGTTCGTCAACTTCGCCATCCCCAAGGAGTACGGCGGCTCCTCGGGCTTCCAGGCGGGCTCGACGTTCAAGCTCTTCACGCTCGCGACCGCGATCCGCGACGGCGTCCCCCTCGACTACCAGATCGACGCGCCGATGCGGATCAGCGTCGACAAGTCCGAGTACATCGACTGCAACGGCAAGGCCTCCGACTACGGCCCCTACCCGGTGCCCAACTCGGTGGACCCGGGCACCAGCATCATGGACCTCTACACCGGCACCCGCGAGTCGGTGAACACGTTCTTCCTCCAGCTGGAAGCGGCGACGGGTGTCTGCGAGCCGTTCCGGCTGGCGAAGCGGATGGGCGTCAACCTGACGGCGCCGAAGTTCAGCAAGACCAACCTCTACCCCGAGCGGGTCGCGTCCTTCACCCTCGGCGTCCCCGACGCCAGCCCCCTGGAGATGGCCGAGGCCTATGCCACCATCGCGGCCGGCGGCAAGCACTGCGACAGCCGGCCGGTGTCGCGGATCGAGGACGCCGACGGCAACGTGATCAAGAAGTACGAGCCGCGCTGCCAGCAGCTGCTCGACACCGCGGTGGCCGACGCCGTCAGCTCGATCCTCGAGGGTGTCATCAACGGCGGCTTCGCCTCCGCGCAGTCCCTCTCGGTGCCGGCTGCCGGCAAGACCGGCACGACCAACAGCCAGCGCTCGGTGTGGTTCGCCGGCTACACACCGCAGGCCGCGGCGGCCGCGGTCGTGGCCGGCATCGACAACGGTGGAGCACCGATCTCGCTCCAGGGCCAGTACCTCCACGGCGGATACGTCACCGACGCCTTCGGCTCGACGTACGCCGCGCCGATCTGGGGCGACCTGATGAAGGTCGTCGACGACGACCTCGACTACATCTCGTTCAAGGCTCCCGACCTGTCCGGCATCAAGCCGCACCCGATGACCACCGTGCCGTCGGTCACCGGGCTGACCGTCGCCGAGGCCAAGTCGCTCCTGCACTCGGTCGGCCTCAAGGCCGCCGTCGACATCCACGTCACGGAGACCTACTCCGAGTCCGAGTCGGTGCGGATCAGCTACCCGTCTCCCGGGTCGTCGGTGCTGCAGGGCGGCATGGTGCTGCTGGTGCCGTCGTCGAACGCCCCCGCTCCGCCCAAGAAGGGCGGCGGTCGCGGCCATCACGGCAACGGCAACGGGAACGGCAACGGTGGCGGCCACGGAGGTGGCGGCGGACGCCGCTGACGACCGGCCCGGTTGACAGCATCGCGTTCATGGAGTCGAGTGGCCCCTGCAGTGGCGCCGACCGAGCGCCACGGATCGGGGATGCACGATGTCACGGCGTCTCGGGCCCGCGTGGTCGCTGATCCCGCTGCTCGCCCTGGTCCTGGTCACGCTCGGCCCGGCACCCGCCGGCCACGGCGCGCCGCCGAAGTGTTACGGCAACGAGTGCCAGGGCAAGGGCCCGGTCAGCCAGAACTGCGACGACGACGGGCGCAAGATCGACGCGGTCTCCGTGACCACGGCGTACGGTCCGGCCGTGTCGCAGCTGATCTACAGCCCGGCGTGCCACGCCATGTGGGCTCGCGGCCAGTCCCTCAACACGGGTGAGAACCAAGGCGTGCCCCACCCCGGGGACTTCTACGTCAAGATCGTGGCCCGCAACTCGATCAACGACAACCTGATCTACACCCACGCCGCCTACATCGAGGACAACATCGGGCGCCTGTGGAACTGGACGAACATGGCGCCGTGGGAATCGCACACCAAGGTGCGCGCGTGCGTGCACTGGGACACCTCGGGCCAGCAAGCCCAGCCGGAAGCGCCGTGGGAGTGCACCCAGTGGTGGATCGTCTCGGGCGGCTGAGCCGACCGCTCAGCCCAGCTGGCGGCGTACCTCTGCGGCGACGAGGGCGCCGTCTGCGCGGCCCTTGGTCTGCGGCGTGAGCACGCCCATCACCTTGCCCATGGCGCGCATGCCCTCGTCGGCGACTGCCAGCTGGGCGATCGCGGACGTGACCAGGTCGGCGACCTCCGCCTCGGAGAGCTGAGCCGGCAGGTAGTCGGCGATCACCGCGGCCTCGGCCTGCTCCTTGGCGGCCATCTCCTCGCGGCCACCGTCGGAGAACGCCGTCGCGGCCTC
>CAZQCA010000249.1:0-4902 GCA_964591845.1 uncultured Nocardioides sp. | reverse complement strand
AGCTCGAGCACTACGAGAAGATCGAGGGCACCACGCTGTCGATGGACGGCAAGGCCAACCGTCTCGCGGCGCTGATCCGCGCCAACCTCGGCATGGCGATGCAGGGCCTGGCCGTGGTGCCGCTCTTCGCGGGCTACGACCTGACCTCCGACCAGGGTCGGATCTTCTCCTACGACGTGACCGGGGGCCGCTACGAGGAGACGGCCTTCCACTCGGTGGGGTCGGGCTCGCTGTTCGCCCGCGGATCCCTGAAGAAGCTCTACCGCGACGACCTCACCGGCGAGGAGTGCGTGACCGCGACGGTGCAGGCCCTCTACGACGCCGCCGACGACGACTCGGCCACGGGCGGCCCCGACCTGGCGCGGCGGATCTTCCCCGTCGTCCACGTGATCACCGCCTCCGGCGGCCGCCGGCTCTCCGACGCCGAGGTGGCCGAGATCGCCGACCGGGTGATCGCCGGCAGGATGAACCGACCCGACGGCCCGGCCGCGGCGCTGACCTGAGCGCGGCCGTGATGCGCACGTCGTACGCCCCCCTGAGTGCTTGGAGCCTGCCGTGAGCATGCCGTTCTACGTGTCCCCGGAGCAGTTGATGAAGGACCGGGCCGACTTCGCGCGCAAGGGCATCGCGCGCGGCCGCTCGGTGGTGGTCGTGCAGTACGCCGACGGCGTGCTCTTCGTCTCGGAGAACCCGTCGCAGGCGCTCCACAAGGTGTCGGAGATCTACGACCGCATCGCCTTCGCGGCCGTGGGTCGCTACAACGAGTTCGAGAACCTGCGGATCGCCGGCGTCCGGCTGGCGGACATGCGCGGCTACGCCTACGACCGGCGCGACGTGACCGGCAGGGGGCTGGCCAACGCCTACGCCCAGACGCTCGGGACGATCTTCTCCTCGGGAGGCGAGAAGCCCTACGAGGTCGAGCTCTTCGTCGCCGAGATCGGCGACGCTCCCGAGGACGACCAGGTCTATCGGCTCACCTACGACGGCCAGGTGGCCGACGAGCACGGCTACGCGGTGATGGGGGGCGCGGCCGACGAGGTGGCCGCCTACCTCCACGACCGCTTCTCCGACGCGATGTCGCTGGAGGCCGCCCTCCAGCTGGCCGTCGGTGGGCTCGGGCACTCCGAGAGCGCCGACCGGGTGATCCCGGCGTCCCACCTCGAGGTGGCGGTGCTCGACCGGACGCGCGTGCAGCCTCGCAAGTTCGCGCGCATCCTCGGAGCCCGGCTGGTGACGCTGCTCGGCGACCGAGGCCCCGAGGAGCCGGCCGAGGACGACGTCGTGTCACCCGAGCCGGACGCGGAGCCGGCGGAGTCGTCGGAGCCGTCGGAGGAGGAGGCTTCCGGTGACGGCGGTGAGCCCCCCGTGGCCCCGCCGCTGGTCTGACCCGGCTCTGGAGTCCGGCCCCCGGCGTGGCCCTGGGAGCCGGTCGACCCCGGCCGCACGGCGTGGCGGTAGGCCTGCCGAATTGGACCATCCGGGGGTCTGGGCGTCTCCGACGTGCGATTTGTGACCACTCGAGCGTCGGGCAGGCCGCTCATCCACAGCCGCACGATCACTGCCGCACGTGAAGGATCCTCCTGGGTCATCCTCGGGTCATGGCGCTCGACGGTCCCGGCATTCGCGGTCACGTGCGCAAGGTCGGATTCCGGCGGGTGAGCCACGGCTTATTCCTGCCTGTCGGATCCCGGCTCGATTCTGACGCGGAGCGCGTGCTGGAGCTCAGGGCCTGGCCGCTGGTTCTTCCGGAAGGTTCGTCGTTCACCCATCTCACCGGTGCCTGGCTGAACGGATGGTGGTTGCCCGACCTGCCCGACCCGATCCCGACGTTTGTCTCAGTACCGGGGGGTTCGCGGGGTCCACGCAGACCCGGACTCCTGGTGACCCGCCCGCGTCACGCGTTCCAGAGCGTCGACCGCGACGGTCTTCTCGTGGCTCCCGCGGCCGAGATCCTGCTGAACTGCGCGCGTGATCTGGGGATCCTCGATCTCGTGCCTCTTGTGGAGTCGGCCTTGCGCGCCCAACCCGGCGCCCTGGCTTCGATACGCGATCTGGGGAGTTCGGGACGTCCAGGATGCCCCCGGCTCCGACGAGCGGTGGAGCTCGCGGACGTGAGATCCGAGTCTCCTTGGGAGAGCAAACTGCGCTTGTTCCATCACGTGGCCGGTGTCCCGGTGGAGCCTCAAGCGACGATCTACGACGATGATGGACGGTTGCTCGCGGTCGCTGACCTCCTCGTGATCGGCACGACCTCCATCCATGAGTACGACGGGTCGGCGCACCGCGGTCCACGGCAGCAGGCGGTGGACCTTCGTCGAGATCGCGGGCTTGCCGGATCGCCCTTCGTACGACGCGGATTCACGGCTGACGACCTCCTGAATCACGATCTGGTGGTGCTGGCTGAGATCGACCGCGCCATCGGGCGGCCGTTCAGGCCTCGACGGATCGCGCCCTGGCGGCGGCTGGTGGCCCAGTCGTCGCACTCGGCCGAGGGCCGGGCTCGCCTTCAGCACCGGTGGAACCGAACGATGGGTCTCCTCGAATGGTCACAAACTGCGTGAGACGGCGGCCCAGTACGCCGATTGGTCCAATTCGGCAGACGACAGGGCCCGCAACGCCCCGGGTCGCCGTAGGCTTTCATCCGTGGACAGGCGGATCTTCGGGATCGAGAACGAGTACGGCGTGACGTGCACGTTCCGCGGACAGCGGCGCCTGAGCCCCGACGAGGTGGCGCGGTACCTGTTCCGCAAGGTCGTGTCGTGGGGGCGCAGCTCCAACGTGTTCTTGCGCAACGGCGCCCGGCTCTACCTCGACGTCGGCTCCCACCCCGAGTACGCCACGCCCGAGTGCGACGACGTGACCGAGCTGGTCACCCACGACAAGGCGGGGGAGCGGATCCTCGAGGGGCTGCTGCTGGACGCCGAGCAGCGGCTCCACGACGAGGGCATCGCGGGCGACATCTACCTGTTCAAGAACAACACCGACTCCGCCGGCAACTCCTACGGCTGCCACGAGAACTACCTGGTCGGCCGTCAGGGCGAGTTCGCCCGGCTCGCCGACGTGCTCATCCCGTTCCTGGTCACCCGGCAGATCGTGGTCGGTGCCGGCAAGGTCACCCAGACCCCCCGCGGCGCGTCGTACTCCGTCAGCCAGCGCGCCGAGCACATCTGGGAGGGGGTCTCGAGCGCCACGACCCGCAGCCGGCCGATCATCAACACCCGCGACGAGCCCCACTCCGACGCCGAGAAGTACCGCCGCCTCCACGTGATCGTGGGCGACTCCAACATGTCCGAGACGACCACGATGCTCAAGGTCGCGTCCTGCGACCTGGTGCTGCGCATGTTCGAGGAGGGGGTCGTGATGCGCGACCTCACCCTCGAGAACCCGATCCGGGCGATCCGCGAGATCGCCCACGACGTGAGCGGGCGGCGCAAGGTCCGCCTCGCGAACGGCCGCGAGGCCAGCGCCCTCGACATCCAGCAGGAGTACCTCGGCAAGGCCCGCGAGTTCGTGGACCAGCGCCAGCTGGCCACCCCGGTCATCGAGCGCACGCTCGACCTGTGGGAGCGCGGCCTGAAGGCCGTCGAGTCCGAGGACCTCGGACTGGTCGACCGTGAGATCGACTGGGTGATCAAGTGGAAGCTGATCGACCGCTATCGCGCCAAGCACGGTCTCCCGCTCGGCCACCCGCGCATCGCCCAGCTCGACCTGGCCTACCACGACATCCATCGTGAGCGCGGCCTCTACTACCTCCTGGAGAAGCGGGGAGCGGTGGCCCGGGTGACCACCGACCTCAAGGTCTTCGAGGCCAAGTCGATCCCGCCGCAGACGACCCGCGCCCGGCTCCGCGGAGAGTTCATCAAGAAGGCCCAGGAGCGGCGCCGCGACTTCACCGTCGACTGGGTGCACCTCAAGCTCAACGACCAGGCACAGCGCACCGTGCTCTGCAAGGACCCCTTCCGGGCCACCGACGAGCGGGTGCAGCGCCTCATCGACGGCATGTGAGCGACGCCCCGGCGCGCCGATCGCCCACCCCGGCCGCCGGTGCCGGGAACCTTCAGGTACGCCGGATAGGGTGACGGGGCCCGCATCCGGTCCGACCAGAAGGTTCCTCCATGCCCCGACGCACCCATCGCCTCCTGCTGCCCGTCGCAGCACTCGCGCTGCTGGCAGGCCTGACCGCCTGTGGCGACGACGAGGCCGAGCCGAAGGACGTCACCGCCGACTCCGCGCCGGCGAGCAGCGACGACGCCGGGAGCTCCGAGGCCGACCAGAAGGCGCTGGAGCAGCTCGACGTCACCGGCGACTTCGGCACCAAGCCCACGGTCAAGTTCTCCGGCGAGGTGTCGGTGTCGAACCTCGCGAGCACGACCCTCTCCGAGGGCGACGGCGACGAGCTCGCGGCCGGCGACAGCGTCTTCGGCAGCATCTGGATGGGCAACGGCACCTCCAAGAAGGAGGTCTACAGCAACTACGAGGCCAAGCCGGAGCTGCTCAGCCTCTCCGACCAGCTGCTGCCCGCCCTCAACGAGGGCCTCATCGGTCAGAAGGTCGGCTCGCGGGTCCTCATCGCCTCGGGTCCCGCGAAGGCGTTCGGCGACCAGGGCAACCCGACGCTCGGCATCGGCAACGCCGACACCGTGGTGTTCGTGGTCGACCTGATCGGGACCATCCCGGACGGCCCGGAGGGCGCCGACCGCAAGCCGGCGACCTGGGCGCCCGCGATCGTCGAGGACGGCGGTCTGCCCACGGCGCTCGACTTCGCGGGCACGCCGAAGCCGTCCGGCAAGCTCCAGCGCACGACGCTGATCCAGGGCAACGGCGCGGTCACCAAGAAGGGCGACCATCTCTACGTCAACTACCTCGGTCAGGTCTACGGCGGCGACAAGCCCTTCGACGAGT
>CAZQCA010000248.1:0-4929 GCA_964591845.1 uncultured Nocardioides sp. | reverse complement strand
ACACGCGCCGGAAGCTCCGAGCACGAGGACTTGCTATACGTCGGCCGCGGTGGCGATGGCGCCCGCGGCGAGAACGGGCCTGGCGGTGAGCTCGACGATGGCGGGCAGGAGCACATCGCGGTCGTGCAGCGGCCGCCCGTGGCCGCCACCTTCGAGCCCCCGGGCGACGAGCACGTCGGCTCCTGCCTCGAGGGCGGAGGATGCTGAGGCGACGTCGGCCACCTGCACCGCGGTCAGCACGCCGTGGCGGTGGGCGCGCTCGACCCAGGTGAACTTCTCGCCGAAGCTGACAGCGAGCAGCGCGGGCGAGGCGGCGAGGGCGAGGTCCAGCAGCTCGGGCCGGTGTGCGGCAACCCAGTCGACCAGACCGATACCGACCCGGGTCCCGGACGGAACGTAGGTCAGCTCCGCCTGGAGGCGCTCGCGGGTGCCGGCGGAACCCATTCCGATCATGCCGAGGCCACCGGCCTGTGAGACTGCTGCGGCCAGTCGTCCGCCCGCGACACCGCCCATCGGCGCGTTCACGATGGGCACCCGCAGCCCGAACATCGACAAGAAGTCATCCCGCGTCATGTGAGAACTGTTCCACGCCGGCGTGGCTCGTGGCTCGCGCGCGGGTGCTAGCACGAGCTGGTGGAGGGTCCGGAGGTCGCCTCCGGGCTCGACCGGCTGCGCGGGTTGCACCCTGAGGGCCCGCTCGTGTCGATAGCTGCAACCAGTGATCTGGACCTGAGTCAGGCGAGCGTGGTGGCTGACGTGTGTTGCAGCCCACCGGGTCTCCTGTCTGAGTGGACGAGAGTCAGGTACGGGACTACGTCTGGTCGAGTCGTTCGAGCTCTTCCAACGCGAGGGTGGCATGGGCGTAGGCGGCACCGGCGCGCATCTCGGCGGCGACCCAGATCGCCTCCATGATTTGCGCATCCGTAGCTCCTGATCGATGGGCGAGTCGAGTGTGTCCCTGGATGCACCAGGGGCATTGGGTGGTGTGAGCCACCGCAACGGCAATCAGTTGCTTGGTCTGTTCGGGCAGCGCGCCATCGGCGAAGACTGCACGGCTGAAGCTGTCGAACGCCTGGTGGATGTCGGGGGCCAGCGCTCTACGTCGTCGGGCGATCTCTCTGGTGGTGGGGTGTTCCACGTTTGCCTTCCTTTCTTGGTGCCCGGCGTGTGAGACGCGGTGGGCGGCTGACCTCGGCAAGTCGTTGGGGGGGATCCCGGTCAAGGACGATCTACAGCGCATCGAGACTGCTCTCGTTGGGCTCAGGGCCTCCGTGGAGGATGCCGTCGAGGAGCGGCTGCTGGGTCCCCGCGACGACCTGGCGACCACGCTGCCGCACGCCCGGTAGAACGACGTCCGACTCAGCCGGGCGATGGCCGTACCGTTGCTGGCCAGAAAGATGCCACGAGCCGAGGCTGACGGCCGGGGACTGTGGCTGCCGGTCTCGGGCGGCGCCGACGCCATCAGGTTTCCGCTCCGCTTCCAGCCGCCTGGACGGCCGGTCCTCCGATCTCATCGGTGCAGCCTTCGGGAGGGGCCGCCGGCAGCGACGGCTTGACTTCATCGGGGACGGCGGTCCCAGGGAAGATGTGAACGGTCGCGGGATGCGTCGCGGAGCCACCGGCCTCCATTCTGAGTGACCCAGCTGATGTGGGGGTACTCCGCCACGGGACGAGCTGTCGTCGCCAGCTGGGGGAGCAGGTTGGGCTCGAGTCCCCGTCGCGTGATCTGCGTTCCCAGCCATGCCGCGGCGCGGGCGCCGTACAGATGGTGGCCCCCGACCACCACCAGGGGAGTCTGCGTGCTGGAGACCGTCTCCCACTGAGAGCGCCAGGCTCGTGCCAGTCTCCAGGCAGCGGTGCTGATCGGGCCGCCGGCAGCATCCGGGACCATTCCCCACTCGGCAACCACATGGCTGGGGGAGTCGCTGTCGAGAAGCCGGTCGATGAACAGGGTGCGGAGCGCGTTGCCGTCGTCGAGGTCGAAACCGTGCATCCAGAACGCGCGGAACAACAGCCGGCGAACGTTGGCCGCGACCCCGGCCGCGTACGCCTCGGCGTACGCCGAGCAGGCAGCACGAGTGAACGGCACGGCCCCGACGAGGGAGTACGGCAGCACTTCATCGGGCAGGAGCGCGGCGAGAACATGCGGCATCTGTTCACGAACTGCCGCCAGCCGGCGTTGCCGGACGTGGGGCAGCCAGGGCACCCGGTCTCCCGCCTCCACGGTTCGCCAGTCGATGAGGAGACCCGCGGCCTCGAGAACGTCAGCGCGGCGGGCAGCCAGGTAGCTCCAGGGACACGCGAAGTCGCCGTAGACCACGACGGCTCCACCCGTCTCGCGAGCAGTGGTGAGCCTGGCCGCGGCCTCGGCCGAATCGGTGGTCCCTTCCGAGGACTGTGACATTCTGCTAGTTTAAACAGCATCGCTGTGTAAACGCCAGGGTTTGGAGTGCCGAGGTGGCCTACGTCATCGGGGAACCGTGTATCGACGTGAAGGACCGAGCGTGCGTCGAGGAGTGCCCGGTCGATTGCATCTACGAGGGTGGCCGCGCGCTGTACATCCATCCCGAGGAGTGTGTCGACTGCGGAGCCTGTGAACCGGTGTGCCCGGTCGAAGCCATCTTCTACGAGGACGACCTTCCGGAGGTTCTCCAGCCCTACCTGGATGACAACGCCCGGTTCTTCAACCAACCACTGCCCAGCCGACTCGACGCGATCGGCTCCCCGGGCGGGGCGGCGAGATTCGGCGCGGTGGACGTCGACACCCCCCTGGTCGCGAACCACCCGACGCACCCATGACTCTCGCCGCCCCTCAAGACACCGACACGGTCGAAGCCCGCCCGGCGCCCGGCGGACGGCTGGTGCGCCTGCTGACCACGACCGACCACAAACTGATCGGCAAGATGTACCTCGCGACCTCGTTCGGCTGGTTCCTGGTCGGCGGACTTCTCGCGCTGCTGATGAGGTCCGAGCTCGCCTTCCCGGGCAACCAGATCGTCAGCGACGAGGTATACAACCAGCTGTTCACCATGCACGGCACGATCATGCTGCTGCTGTTCGCGACGCCGCTGTTCTTCGGCTTCGCCAACGTCATCATGCCGCTGCAGATCGGCGCACCCGATGTGGCCTTCCCGCGACTCAACATGCTGTCCTACTGGCTCTACCTGTTCGGGAGTCTCATCACTGCCTCGGGCTTCCTCACCCCTGGCGGCGCCGCCAGCTTCGGCTGGTTCGCCTATACCCCACTGTCAGACGCAGTGCACTCGCCGGGCGCGGGTGGGGACCTGTGGACGATGGGCCTGTGGCTCGCCGGACTCGGCACCATCCTCGCCGCCGTCAACTTCCTGACCACCATCATCTGCATGCGCGCGCCGGGGATGACGATGTTCCGGATGCCGATCTTCACCTGGAACACCATGGTGACGAGCCTGATGGTGATCATGGTCTTCCCCATCCTGGGAGCCGCACTGCTGGCACTGGAGGCAGACCGGGCCTTCGGCGCACACGTCTTCGACTCCGCCCACGGTGGCCCCATCCTCTGGCAGCACCTGTTCTGGTTCTTCGGCCACCCCGAGGTCTACATCATCGCCATCCCCTTCTTCGGCATCGTGACCGAGGTCCTCCCCGTCTTCGCCCGGAAGCCGGTCTTCGGCTACGTTGGCCTCGTCGGCGCGACCCTGGGCATCGGCATGCTGTCGATGGCCGTGTGGGCGCACCACATGTTCGTCACCGGCGCCGTCGACCTCAACTTCTTCTCCGGCATGAGCTTCCTGATCGCGGTGCCCACCGGAGTCAAGTTCTTCAACTGGATCGGCACCCTGTGGGGCGGTTCGATATCTCTGGACACTCCAATGCTGTGGGCGTTCGGGTTCCTGACAACGTTCCTGTTCGGGGGGCTGACCGGTGTCATCCTGGCCTCGCCGCCCCTGGACTTCCACGTCTCCGACTCCTACTTCGTGGTGGCCCACTTCCACTACACCGTCTTCGGGACAGTGGTCTTCGCCATGTTCGCCGGCTTCTACTTCTGGTGGCCAAAGTTCAACGGCCGAATGCTCGACGAAACCCTCGGGAAGGTCCATTTCTGGCTGCTCTTCGTGGGGTTCCACACCACGTTCCTGGTCCAGCACTGGCTGGGCGTGGAGGGGATGCCCCGCCGCTACGCCGACTACCTCCCCGACGACGGGTTCACCGGACTCAACCAGATCTCCACCGTCGGCGCGTTTGTCCTCGGCGCCTCGACGCTGCCCTTCCTCTACAACGTCTACAAGACGCGCCACGCATCCCCGGTGGCAACCGATGACCCCTGGGGCTGGGGCCGTTCCCTGGAGTGGGCAACCAGCTGCCCCCCGCCACGACACAACTTCCTCGCCCTGCCGCGGATTCGCTCCGAGTCGCCGGCCTTCGATCTGCATCATCCCGAAGCCGACACAGCCGAGCTTCTCTCGAGCAGCCGGGCCGACACTGAACCGGGAGCGTCATGAACGGACCGCACCGCCAAACCTGGGCATCGGCGGCCGACACCGCGAACCTGGCCGACGGCGTACCGGTGAACATCAAGCTGTTGGGTCGGGAGCTGTGCCTGATTCGGTGCGGTCAGCAGGTGTATGCCCTCCTCGACCGCTGCAGCCACCAAGACTTCCCCCTGTCAGAGGGAGAGGTCGACGACAGAGCGATCGAGTGCGCGCTGCATGGCTCCCGGTTCGACCTGGCCACCGGAGCTGCGCTCGGGCCGCCTGCCGTCGACCCTGTCCCCGTCTTCCCGGTCCGGGTCCACATGGGGGAGGTGTACGTCGGACTCCCCGGGGACTCGGACCGCTCGGAGGACCCCGAAGCCCAACCAACCGAGATCGGACCGACCAGACGGGACCGACCCAACTCCAGGAGCCAGCAATGATCGAGGTGGCCTTTTCCGAGACTGACAGCCTCGAG
>CAZQCA010000247.1:0-4930 GCA_964591845.1 uncultured Nocardioides sp. | reverse complement strand
CCCTACTCCCACACGGGCGAGGGCCTGCACCGCTTCGTCGACCCGGCCGACGAGAGGGTATACCTCTACAGCCAGTTCGAGGTGCCCGTCGCCCGCAGCGTCTACACCACCTTCGTGCAGCCCGATCTCAAGTCGGTCTTCACGTTCCACGTCACCGCTCCCGCGCACTGGGTCGTCGTGTCCAACTCCGCCACCCCCGACCCCGAGCCGCTCGGCGGCGACCGGGCCGTCTGGCACTTCGAGCCGACCCGGCGGATGTCGACCTACATCACGGCGCTGGTGGCCGGCGACTACTACGCCGTCCACGACGACTACGTCGGCGCCCACGGCACGATCCGGCTGGGCCACTTCTGCCGGCAGTCGCTCAAGGACCACCTCGACGTCGACCAGCTCAACCTGATAACCAAGCAGGGCTTCGCGTTCTTCGAGGAGGCCTTCGACTACCCCTACCCCTTCGGCAAGTACGACCAGCTCTACGTGCCGGAATACAACATGGGCGCGATGGAGAACGCCGGCTGCGTGACGTTCCGCGACGAGTACCTCCCGCGCTCGCGCCAGGTGCACTCCTTCTACGAGACCCGCGCCAACACCGTGCTCCACGAGATGGCCCACATGTGGTTCGGCGACCTGGTGACCATGCGGTGGTGGGACGACCTCTGGCTCAACGAGTCGTTCGCCGAGTGGGCGAGCCACCACGCCCTGGTGGAGGCGACGGAGTTCACCGAGGCGTGGACCGGCTTCACCAACGCCCGCAAGATCTGGGCCTACCGCCAGGACCAGCTCCCGTCGACCCACCCCATCGCCGCCGACAACCACGACCTCCAGGCGGTCGAGGTCAACTTCGACGGCATCACCTACGCCAAGGGCGCCTCGACCCTCAAGCAGCTGGTGGCCTGGGTCGGGATCGAGGAGTTCCTCGCGGGGCTGCGCGACTACTTCCGGGCCCACGAGTTCGCCAACTCCGAGTTCTCCGACCTGCTCGCCGCCCTCGAGAAGGCCTCGGGCCGCGAGCTCCAGGGCTGGGCCGAGGAGTGGCTCCAGACGTCGGGGGTCAACACCCTCTCCCCCGTGTTCGAGCTCGACGCCGAGGGTCGCTACGCGTCGTTCTCCGTCGCCCAGACCGCGATCCCCGAGTTCCCGACGCTCCGCCGCCACCGCATCGGCATCGGGCTGTACGACGTCACCCCCAGCGGCCTCACCCGACGCGCGTCGTACGAGGTGGACGTCGAGGGAGCGAGCACCGACATCGTCGAGCTCGTGGGCGAGCGCCAGCCCGACCTGCTGCTGCTCAACGACGGCGACCTGACCTACGCCAAGATCCGTCTCGACGAGCGGTCGCTCGCGACCGCGGTGGAGAGCATCGACCGGGTCGACGACTCGCTCGCGCGCGCCCTGCTGTGGGGTGCCGCCTGGGACATGACCCGCGACGCGGAGATGGCGACGACCGACTTCGTGGAGCTGGTGCTGCGCGGCATCGGCACGGAGACCGACACGACGGCGGTGAGCCGGCTGCCCGGCTTCGCGCGTCTCGCGGTCAACTACTACGCAGCGCCGGAGCACCGGCAGGCGCTGTCCGACCGCTGGGAGGCCGGCCTCCGCTCGCTCGTGGAGTCCGCCGAGGCGGGGTCCGACCACCAGCTCGCCTTCGCCCGCGCCTACGCCGCCGCGGCGCACTCCGCGGACGCGCTCGACCTGGTCGAGCGGCTGCTCGACGGGGTCGACGAGCTGCCCGGGCTCGAGGTCGACACCGACCTGCGCTGGACGCTGCTCACCTCACTGGCCAAGAACGGCCGGGCCGACGAGAACCGGATCCAGGCCGAGCTCGCGCGGGACAACACGATCTCCGGTCAGGAGCAGGCCGCGATGGCGCTCACCGTGCGACCCACGGCCGAGGCGAAGGCCCAGGCGTGGCGCGACGCCATCGAGCGCGACGACGTGCCCAACGAGACGCAGCGTCAGATCGCCTACGCCTTCCCGGTCGCTGGCCAGGACACCCTGCTCGCGCCCTACCTCGAGCGCTACCTCGAGACCGCGGACACGATCTGGGAGGAGAAGGGCACGCAGCGGGCCTCCACCGCTCTGGAGTACATGTTCCCGATGCCGCTGCTCTCCTCGGAGACGCTGGCGCGGGTCGACGCGTGGCTGGAGGCGTCTCCCGCCAACCCGGCCGCCAAGCGCTACGTGCGCGAGGGGCGAGCCGACATGGCGCGCGCCTTGGCCGCCCAGGCCAGGGACGCGCAGCCCGGAGACGCCTGAGGCGCCGGCCGCGAGGTCAGTCCTCGCGGTCCTCGCCCGACTCGAGCTCTGCGGGACGATCGGGTGACAGCAGCTCGTCGAGCCCGGTGGTGGCCTCGGTCGCGGTGACCGCGGGCAGCGCCCGGGCCGCGCCGGCCCACCGCGACGCCAGCGTCAGGAAGACGGTCAGCGCCACGACCGCCAACGGCCCCAGGACGAAGACCACCAGCGCTCGCACGCCGTCCACCGGGTCCGGGTCGCTCCAGCCCTCGGGCACGGCGGCCGCGGGACCGGCCACCGCCAGCGCCGCCGCGAGCAGGGTCAGCAGGACGAGGGCGCGCCGGGCGCCGCGCGCGAAGGGCGTCAGGGTCGTCACCGCGCCAGGATAACGGCCCGCCGCGGCCGCCGTGCCGCGCCGGTGGCGGCGCCCGCAATACTGGCTGCCATGACCTGGGAGGACGTGGGAGATCACATCGTCGGGAGGCCCCTCACCATCGCGGCCCTGATCCTGTTGGGCCTGGTCGTGCGCTGGGTGCTCCACCGCCTGGTCGACCGGATCACCCGACGGGCCGAGGAGGGCCTCCTCCCCGACCAGCTGTCGCGACTCGCCACCGACCCCACCCGCCGGATCCAGCGGGCCCGCACCATCGGCAGCCTGCTCAAGAGCATCGTCAGCGGCGTCACGGTGGCCGTGATCGGCACCATGATCCTCAGCGAGTTCGTCGACATCGGCCCGATCCTGGCGAGCGCGGGCATCCTCGGCGTCGCCCTCGGCTTCGGCGCCCAGAGCCTGGTCAAGGACTTCCTCTCGGGGATCTTCATGATCTTCGAGGACCAGTACGGCGTCGGCGACGTGGTCGACGCCGGCGAGGCCAGCGGCACCGTCGAGGCCGTCGGCCTGCGCGTCACCCGGCTGCGCGACGTCGACGGCACGGTCTGGTACGTCCGCAACGGCGAGATCGTCCGGATCGGCAACAAGAGCCAGAACTGGGCACGCTCCGTGCTCGACGTCAACGTCGGCTACGCCGAGGACCTCACCCGCGTACGCCGGCTGCTCGAGGAGGTCGCCCACGGCCTCTGGGAGGACGAGGAGTTCGCGGGCGTGGTGATCGAGGAGCCGGAGGTCTGGGGCGTCGAGGCGCTGACACCCGAGGGGGTGACCGTGCGGGTCACGCTCAAGACCGCGCCGCTGGAGCAGTGGCGGGTCGCCCGGGTGATGCGCGAGCGGATCCAGGCGCGCTTCGAGCACGAGGGCATCCAGTTCGCCCACCGCGTCGTGTGGCAGCAGGCACCCGCGGGCGACGCGGGTGCCTCCTCCGCGCCGGAGGCCTGAGGCCGGATCGAGGCTCTCAGGCCAGCCGCGCGTCCAAGGTGATGGTCGTGCCGGTCAGCGCCTGGCTCACGGGACAGCCCGTCTTGGCCGCCTCGGCGGCCGCGGTGAAGTCGTCGGCGGAGACCCCGTCGACGACCCCGACGACGCTCAGGTGGATGCCGGTGATGCCGGTGCCCGGCACGAACGTCACCTCGGCGGTCGTGTCGAGGGACGTCGGCGGGGTGCCGGCCTGGGCGAGCGCGTGGCTCAGCGCCATCGAGTAGCACGAGGAGTGGGCCGCGGCGATCAGCTCCTCGGGGCTGGTCTTGCCGTTGGCCTCCTCGGCCCTCGAGGGCCACGAGACGTCGTAGGTGCCGACGCGGGAGGACGCCATGGTGACGCGTCCGGCGCCCTCCATCAGGCTGCCTTCCCAGTGGGTCTCGGCGGTGCGGGTGGTGGCCATGGGCGGCTCCTGTCGACGTGGCGGTCGGGACGGTCCTGTGGTCGGTCGCTCCGGTCCTCCGGTCCGGAGGGAAGCGCTCGGGGTGAGTCTGGCACGACCCCGGTGAGCGTCCTACCGGCCTGCCGGGACAATGGTGCCCGTGAGCACGTTCTACGACGAGATCGGCGGCATGGACACCATCCGCACGATCGTGTCGACCTTCTACGCCGGAGTGGCCGACGACGAGGTGCTGCGGCCCCTCTATCCCGAGGCCGACCTCGGCCCGGCCGAGCAGCGGCTGACGCTGTTCCTGGCGCAGTACTGGGGCGGTCCGACGACGTACTCCGACCAGCGCGGTCACCCGCGGCTCCGGATGCGGCACGCCCCCTACGCCGTGACCCCGCTCGCTCGGGACCGCTGGCTGCTGCACTTCCGTGAGGGGCTGGACGCTGCCGGACTGACCCCGGAGCAGGACCAGCGGTTCTGGGAGTACGCCCACCACGCCGCGATGTTCATGGTCAACTCCATGGAGGAGGAGACCGGCTGAGCCGTGGGGCCGGCCCGATCGGCAGCCGGGCTCAGCCCGTCGCCCGCGCCAGCAGCCGCTCGCGCACGTCGTCCGGGGGCGGGGACGGGCGGCGCTGCTCGGGGTCCCAGAAGACCATGACCACCCGGGCCCGCGACAGGACGACGTCGCCGTCGCAGATCTCCGACACCAGCGTCATCGAGGTGTTCCCGACCTGCTCGACGTGGGTCCACAGGTCGTAGGGCTCGCGCCGGAACAGGATCGGCACGTGGTAGTCGACGTCGATCCGGGCCACCACGGTGCGCAGCCCGACGTCTCCCGCGTCGGCGATCGAGCCGTGCCGGCCGGCGAGCCCGGCCAGCAGCGCGATCCGGGCCTCCTGGAAGTACTCGAAGTACTTCACGTTGTTGACGTG
>CAZQCA010000246.1:0-4941 GCA_964591845.1 uncultured Nocardioides sp. | reverse complement strand
GGGGCGAGGGTCACCGGGATCACCTTCAGGTTGGCGACGGCCAGCGGGATGCCGACGACCGTGATCGCCTGGGCGATCGCCGTGACCACGTGGGCGATGACGAGCCACAGACCGGCGAAGACGAACCACACGATGTTGCCGAGCAGCGAACCGGCGCCGGCGCCCGGCTTGCTCACCACCGTGCGCCCGAACGGCCACAGCACGAAGCCGGCGATCCGGAACGACGCGATCCCCCACGGGATCGTGATGATGAGGACGCAGCAGATGAGCCCCGCGAGCACGTAGGCGAGCGCGAGCCAGAAGCCGCCGAAGACCAGCCAGATCAGGTTGAGCAGGAGCCGGAGCAGTCCCATGTCTCCATGATGGCGGTGCCGGCGGCGCGTCGGCTCGGCACCCCCAACGGGATTCGAACCCGTGCTACCGCCGTGAAAGGGCGGGGTCCTGGGCCGCTAGACGATGGGGGCCCGCCCCGCGCCGTCGTACGAACGGCGGCAAGGCCGCACCAGCATAGGACCCGGTCTCGACGCGACCCAAACCTGTCGGTCGCCGCCGATCCACGCGGCCGATCGGGCCCCGATCCCGATTGCCGCCCCCCGAGGCCGCTCCGGTATCGTGTGCCCGCCGGGCTCGCCCGGCACCCGGCCAGGTAGCTCAGTTGGTACGAGCGTCCGACTGAAAATCGGAAGGTCGGCGGTTCGACCCCGCCCCTGGCCACACCCCATCCCTCCTCGGGAGGTGACGCCGGTGACGTTAAGCCCACTCCTCCGGTGCTCGACGGCTGTTGTCATCGGCGCGCTCGCAGCCGTCGGGAACTTCCACGCCGGCGGCCCCGTCGCAGTCGGGAGAGGTCCGACGCGCCCCAACGTCTTGTTGGTTCTCGTGGACGACGCGGCGTACTACGACGACACCTGGATGACGCACACCCGCGAGATGATCGCGGGGCACGGCATCGACTTCGTCGCAGGCACCTCCCCTCATCCGGCGTGCTGCCCAGCACGGGCCATGCTGGTGACCGGCCAGTACGCCCAGAACAACGGCGTGCGCCACAACTTCGGCCCTCACGCGGGTTACCTCGCGCTCCGCGACCGGGACAACACGATCGGACGATGGCTGGACACGGCCGGCTAACAGACCGCCATGGTCGGGAAGTACATCAACGGCTACAACGGCCAGGACCGGCCGAGCGGGTGGGACCATTGGAACCCGTTCCTGGGCCAGACCGACTACACCACCACGAAGTACTACAACGACGGCGCGCCCGTGACCCGGGACGGCTACGTCGACGACGTGACCACCGAATACGCCCTGGGCTACCTCGACGAGTTCGCCGGCTCACCGGACCCGTTCTTCCTGTGGGTCAGCTACTACGCCCCCCACCGCGCCGTACGCCGCCCCGGGTGGTCGAGCTACGCCTACCCTGCCCCCCGCTTCGCAGGCACACTGACCGACCAGGTGCTGCCCGCCCTCAGTGATCCCGCGTTCAACGAGCGCAGGGTGGGCGACCAGCCGACCTACGTGTCGAAGCGACGCCGGGTGGATCCCGCCGAGATGCAGCTCCGGTTCACCTACCGGATCGAGGCCCTCCAGGCCGCCGACGAGGGTGTGCAGCGAATCGTCGACGCCCTTGCGGCCAGCGGGGACCTCGACAACACCTACGTCTTCTTCATCTCCGACAACGGCTACCTGATGGGCGAGCACCGCCTTCAGCAGAAGAACTTCATCTTCGACGACTGCCTCCGCGTCCCCTTCCTGGTCCGGGTCCCGGGCAGCACAGGGCCGGCCGTCTCCACGCTGCCCGTCGCCATGGTCGACCTCGCTCCCACGATCGCCGACCTGGCCGGGGCAGTCCCCGAGCGTCGCCAGGACGGGAAGTCCTTCGCCGCGGCGCTGGACGGCAGTGCGCCCGCCTGGCGCGACACCCAGCTGATCCAGACCGGCACCCGCAACGCGCGCACCGGCGGATGGTGGATCCGCGGGGTGCGGACTGCGCGCTACACCTACGCCGAGAACCAGGTCACCGGGGAGATCCAGCTCTACGACCGGCGCCGCTTCCCCCACGAGACCCGCAACGCCGCGCGCTGGGCCGCCTACCGCCCGGTGCGGCGCGATCTGCAACGGCGGCTCACCGCGCTCAGGTCGTGCGCCGGCGCGCCGTGCGCCGTCAGATTCGGCCCGGTGCCGGCCCCGTTGCGCGCCCGCGCCCAGTGACCTCACCGCTCGCCCGCCGGGCCACGGCTGGGAGCAGCCGGCCTGTCACCCGTTGCGTCGGCGGAAGAAGCCCCGCTGGCTCCGGAAGAGCCGCGGGAACTCCCCGAACATCGCGTCGTGCGTCGCCCGGTGGGCAGAGTCGGGGCTGAACACGCGGTCCACCGGCACCAGGGTGTGCACCTCCTCGCGCCCGACCTCGCCGAGCGCGAGGCCCACGGTCAGGCCCGCTCCGCGCAGGCCGCCGACCCAGGGCTGCTCGACGCGCTCGAGGGTCCGGTCGAGCACGTCGGCCAGGATCTGCACCCAGACGTCCATCGTGGCGCCGCCGCCGATGACACGGATCGGGTCGAGGGTGCGGCCGGTGAATCGCTCGGCAGCCTGCAACAGCCAGCGCAGGTTGAGGGCCACGCCCTCCAGCACGGCCCGGGTCAGGTCGGCGCGACCGTGGCTGAGCGAGAGGTTGTGGAATCCGCCGCGGGCCCAGCGCGCGTCGACCGGGCTCCGCTCGCCCGACAGCCACGGCGTGAAGAACACCCCGTGGGCCCCGGGCGGCGCGGAGGCGGCGAGCTCGCCGAGGGCGTCGTACGACAGGTCCGGCGCGAACCCCTGGCGGAACCACTCCAGGCAGCGGCCGGCGTTGTCCTGGTTGTCGGCCAGCACGTAGTGACCGTCGCCGATCCCGGGTACGGCGGCCAGCTGGCGCACCACGTCGGTCTTCTTGGCCGGCACCGGGCAGCTGATCCATGCCGACGTGCCGAGGGAGAGGTGCGGCTGGTGGAGGTCCACGCAGCCCGAGGCCACGATCGCGTTGTGGAGGTCGGGCGCCCCGGTGACGACGACGGCGTCGCGCGGGATGCCGACCAGCTCCGCCACGTCGGGCAGGACCGTGCCGACGACGGACCCGCCGGCGACCAGCGGAGGCAGGCGTGAGGTGTCGATCCCGGCGAGCCGCGTCAGAACCGGGTCGTAGTCCAGTCGCGACAGGTCGCGGTTGTCGGTGAGCCAGGCGGCGGTCATCGACATCGCGGTCGCCGCGGCGCGGCCGGTGAAGCGCATGGTGAGGTAGTCGACCGGCTCGAGATACCAGCGTGCCAGCGCGGCCACGTCGGGGCGGTCGTGCTGCAGGTGGAGGAAGTGCGCCACCGGATCCGCTCCCCCGGGGTTGGGGATCCCACCGGAGCGGCGCAGCCAGGTGGCCAGCGGGCGGGCGGCGTAGCCGGACACCGGCCCGCCGAACCTCTCCCGGGAGTACGCCGCCCCGTGGGTGTCGCTCCACATCAGGCACTCGGCCACGGGCCGGCCCCGCTCGTCGACCGGCACCGTGGACGCCCACTGGCCAGTGACCGCCACGCCGACGACGTCAGCGCCGTCGACCGCCCCCTCGTCGAGGCCCCTCCGCGCCGCCTCGACGATCGTCTGCCACCACCGTTCGGCGTCCTGGGTCTCGGCGCCGCCCACCGCGTCGCCGCGCTCGTACCACCACCAGACCGGCTCCCCGGCGAGGGTGACGTAGCCGACCTTGGGCCCACCGCTGCCCAGGTCGACCGCCAGGACCAGCCGGTCCCGGCCGGTGCGGGTCACGCGGACTCCGCGGCGGGGAGGGCGCCGGAGCCCTGATCGGCCGAGGGCACGCCCTGCTGGGCGTCGAGCATCGCGTCCATGAACATCACGATGAAGTCCTCGACCTCCGACGTCATCCCTCCGGCCACCCCACCGTAGATGGCGCCCAGCTCGGCCTCGGCTCCGGCCGCCTGCCGCTCCCGGGCAAAGGCGACGGCCTCCGCCAGGTCGGCGGCGAACGCCTCCGCCACACCTGGCCTGGTCTGTGGGCGGGTGACGGCCATGTGGATCGCGTTGGGGTACTGCTGGCCGTTGAAGCGCCAGCCGCGCGGTCGCAGGAAGTCGGCCACGTGGTAGATGTCGAAGTCGTCGGAGGTGAAGGAGAAGCAGAAGGTGGGCTCACCCATCACCCGCAGCTCCGGATGCGTCCGCACGGCGTCCATCATCGTCGCTGCCGTGGCGAAGATGTCGGAGGCGTAGGCGCGGTAGCCCTCCCGGCCCAGATGCACCATGGACGCCCAGGTGGCGGCGAGCAGGCCGCCCGAGCGGGAGCCGTCCATGCCCGGCGACATGTACTTGCCTCCCGACCAGCCGGTCACGTGGAAGTACTGCGCGTTGCGCAGCGCCTTGTCGCGGAAGACGAGCACCGAGGTGCCCTTGAACGCGTAGCCGTACTTGTGGGTGTCGGCTGAGATCGTCGTCACCCCGGGGACCCGGAAGTCGAAGGCGGGCACGGCGTAGCCCAGCTCTTCACCGAAGGGGAGGATGAATCCCCCCAGGCAGCCGTCGACGTGCAGGCCGACGCCACGCTCGAGGGCGAGGGCGCCGAGCTCGGCGATCGGGTCGATTGTGCCGTAGGGGTAGTTGCCCGCAGAGCCCACGATGGCGATCGTCTGGTCGTCGACGGCCGCGGCGACGTCCTCAACCCGGACCGTCGTGGTCTCGGGGTCGACGGGCACGGTCCGGCACTCGATGCCGAAGAGGTGACAGCCCTTGTCGAAGGCCGGATGCGCGGTCTCGGGCTTGACGACGTTGGGCGCGGTGATGCCGCGCTCGCGCCGAGCATGGTCGCGGTAGGCGAGCAGTGCGTGGAGGATGCTGCCGGTGCCGCCACTGGTGACCATGCCGGCCGGCTCGCCGTCGGTCACGGCGTCGGCGTGCATCAGGTCGAGC
>CAZQCA010000245.1:0-4950 GCA_964591845.1 uncultured Nocardioides sp. | reverse complement strand
CGCTCCGGCAAGATCCTGCGCAAGACGATGCGCGAGATCGCCGACGGCAAGGACAGCCCGGTCCCGTCGACCATCGAGGACGAGGCCGTGCTCGACCGGCTGCGGCCGGTGCTGCGGGCGGACTGACGCGGCCTGCAGCGCCAACCGGAGGGCAGCTCTAGGCCCGACTCCTGCTGCGCTGTGGGGACCGGGTGCCCTGCCGGCGAGCACCTCAGTCCCCACAAGGCAGCGGGAGTGGGGAGAGCGTGGGGGGAGTCGGCGCCGGCGCCCTGACAGGATGGGCGGGTGACCAGCCCCCGGAGCCCACGTGACGTGGTCGTCCTCGGCTCGACGGGGTCGATCGGCACCCAGGCCCTCGAGGTGATCCGGGCCAACCCCGACCGGTTCCGGGTGGTGGGGCTCACCGCCGGCGGCGGCAACGCCGACCTCTTCGACCGCCAGGTCGCCGAGTGGCGACCGGCGTACGCCGGCCTCGGCGAGGAGGCGTCGGTGGAGGCCGCCGGCATGCCGGCCGGCGTCGTCCTCAACGGCATCACCGGCGCCGTGGGGCTGCGCCCGACGCTGGCGGCGCTCGACGCGGGCACCACGCTGGCCCTGGCCAACAAGGAGTCGCTCATCATCGGCGGGTCGCTCGTGACCGACCGCGCGCGTCCCGGCCAGATCGTCCCGGTGGACTCCGAGCACTCCGCCGTCGCCCAGTGCCTGCGCGGCGGCACCGCCGACGAGGTACGTCGGCTGGTGCTCACCGCCTCCGGTGGCCCGTTCCGCGGGCGCACCCGCGAGGAGCTGGCCGAGGTGACCCCGGCGCAGGCGCTCGCGCACCCCACCTGGGCGATGGGCCCGGTGATCTCGGTCAACTCCGCCACGCTGGTCAACAAGGGCCTGGAGGTGATCGAGGCACACCTGCTCTTCGGCCTGCCGTTCGACCGGATCGAGGTGGTGGTCCACCCGACGTCGGTGGTGCACTCGATGGTGGAGTTCGTCGACGGCTCGACCCTGGTGCAGGCGAGCCCGCCGACGATGCTGATCCCGATCGCGCTGGCGCTGGGCTGGCCCGACCGGGTGCCGGGAGCCGCGCCCTCCGTCGACTGGACCAGGCGCGAGACCTGGGAGTTCCTGCCCCTCGACGACGAGGCGTTCCCCGCGGTCGGGCTGGCCAGGCACGCGGGGGAGAGGGGCGGACTGGCGCCGGCCGTCTTCAACGCGGCCAACGAGACCTGCGTCGCTGCGTTCCTCGCGGGCGAGCTGCGGTTCGTGGAGATCGTGCCCACCATCGCCCGCGTGCTCGCCGCGCACGACGTACCCTGGAAGGCGCAGCTGACCGTGGCCGACGTCCTGGCCGCGGACGCCTGGGCCCGCGATGAGGCGGCCCGGTCGGTCGGAGGAGAGGGAGCCAGGACATGACCGCGGTGTACGCCGTGCTGGGGGCGCTCGCCTTCGTCGTCGCCATCCTGGTCTCGATCGGGCTGCACGAGGTGGGCCACATGGTCCCCGCCAAGCGCTTCGGCGCCAAGGTCTCGCAGTACTTCATCGGGTTCGGGCCCACCGTGTGGAGCCGCCAGGTGGGCGAGACCGAGTACGGCCTCAAGGCCTTCCCCCTCGGGGGCTACGTCAAGATCGTCGGCATGCTGCCGCCCGACCCCGAGGGCGGCCACGAGGAGGTCGACGTCGACGGCGAGCGGGTGCTGGCCGTCCGGCAGTCCAACACGGGCCTGTTCGCCCAGCTGGTCTCCGACGCGCGTGCCGCCGAGTGGGAGCACGTCAAGGGCACCGACGTCCACCGGCTCTTCTACCGCCTCGCCTGGTGGAAGAAGGTCGTGGTCATGGCCGGCGGGCCGCTGGTCAACGTCGCCATCGCGTTCTTCCTCTTCTGGGGCATCTTCGCCACCGTCGGCAACGCCAACGACCGCGACATCGGCCCGGTCGTCAGCGAGGTCCTCGACTGCGTCGTGCCCTACGAGCGGCAGGACCAGGCCTGCCAGGCGGGCGACCCCGAGACCCCGGCCAAGCGGGCCGGGCTCCAGGAGGGCGACCGGTTCGTGTCGATCAACGGCACCGAGGTGACCGGCTGGGAGCAGCTCCAGGGCCTGATCCGGTCCAACGCGGACGGGGCCGCCACGATCGTCGTCGAGCGCGACGGCGAGCTCACCACGCTCCGCACCAACACCACCGTCACCGCCCGGCCCACCTCCGACACCGACGAGACCCTGCGGCAGGTCGGCTTCCTCGGGGTGGTGCCGACCGACCTGGGTCCCCACCAGGGCGGCCCGCTCTACACCGCCGACTGGATGGGCACCGCGACCGTCGACGTCGTCAAGGCGCTGGGCAGCCTGCCGGTGAAGGTCTACCACGTCGGGCTCGCGGCGGTGGGCGTCGAGGAGCGTGACCCGCTCGGCCCGGTCAGCGTGGTGGGCGGGGCCCGGCTGGCGGGCGAGGTGGCGGCCAGCGACAAGGTCGACGCGAGCGACACCGTCGTGATGCTGCTCAGCTTCGTGGCCGGCTTCAACCTGTTCATCGGCCTGTTCAACTTCATCCCGCTACTGCCGCTCGACGGAGGACACATCGCCGGCGCGCTCTACGAGGCGGTCCGCCGAGGCGTCGCCCGGCTGCGGCGCCGACCCGACCCCGGCTACGTCGATGTCGCCAAGCTGCTGCCGGTCGCCTATGTCGTCGGCTCGGTGCTCCTGGTGATGGGCCTGGTGCTGATCGCGGGAGACCTGGTCGCCCCGGTGGACGTCGGTCTCTAGCGGTCCGCGGTCCCTCTAGCCTGGGCCCGCCCGGACCTCAGGAGGAGCCCATGTCCACGTCCCCGTTCGTGCTCGCCGTGTGCGCCGAGATGGTCTACACCGGGCTGCCCTTCCTGGACCGTGTCCGCCGCATCCACGACCAGGGCTTCGCGGTCGAGATCTGGGGGTGGGCCGACAAGGACCTGCCCGCGATCGCCGCGACCGGCGCCCGGGTCACCTCGATGACCGGCTACGTCGAGGGGAGCCTGACCGACCCGGCGGGTGCCGATCGTCTGCTGGCGACGGCGGAGCTGTCGATCCGGGCGGCCGCGACCCTCGGGTCGCCGAACCTCAACCTGCACGGCACCGGACTGGGCGACGGAGGGCTGCCGGTCGCCCCCGTCCACGAGGTCACGGGCGCGATGTGGATGGCGGCCCGGCAGACCCTCGCGCGGATCGCGGCGCTGGGGGAGCGGGAGGGGGTGGTGTTCTGCCTGGAGAACCTCAACACGGCCGTCGACCACCCGGGGACGCCGTTCGCCCGAGCCGCCGACACGCGCGACCTGGTCGCGGCCGTCGGCAGTCCCCACCTGCGGATGAACCTCGACCTCTACCACGCCCAGATCGGCGAGGGGAACCTGATCGAGCTGATCCGCGACTGCGTGCCGCTGGTGGGTGAGGTGCAGGTCGCGGACGTGCCCGGGCGGTGCGAGCCCGGGACCGGCGAGATCCGCTACCCGGCCGTCGCCGCAGCGCTCCGGGACGCGGGCTACCGGGGCGTCGTCGGCCTGGAGGCGTTCGCGTCCGCCGACAGTGACGTCGCGCTGGACCGCTTCCGGGCCGCGTTCACCTGCTGACCCGCGACGATGCGGGCGCGGTGGTGCGGCGTACGACGAGCTCGGGGTCGAGGCGCTGCACGATCGTGCCGGTGGTCCGCCCCTCGATCCGCTCCACCAGCATCGCGACGGCGGCGTCACCGAAGCGGTCGATCGGCTGCCGGATGCTGGTGAGCCCGATCAGCTCCAGCCGGGCCACCTGCGAGTCGTCGAAGCCGATCACGCTCATCTCCTGCGGGACCTTCACACCTGCCGACCGCAGCACTCCCATCGCCCCCACCGCGATCAGGTCGTTGGCAGCGACGAGTGCGGTCGGCCGCGGGGACATCTCGAGGATCGCCCGCGCGGCCTGCTGTCCGCCCTGGTCGGTGAAGGCGCCGGGGACCTCCCGGGGTTGCAGGCCCAGCTCGGCCATCGTCTGGCGATAGGCGCGGGCCCGATCGCGGCCGGCGCGGGTGCCGCCGCCGGTGATGTGCACGATGTCGCGGTGGCCGAGGGCGACGAGGTGTTCGAGAGCGAGGCGTGCGGCCTGGTGCTCGTCCGTGGTGACCACGTCGATGCCGGCGATCGAGACCCCGTCGCCGATGACGACGCAGGGCCAGGCGGTCCCGATCCGGGCCAGCTCCTTGGCCGGCATCAGCGGACTCAGCAGCGCCAGGCCGGCCACCTGGTGCTCCAGTAGCGTGTTGACCAGTGACGTCTCCTTGGTGGCGGAGCGGAGGCTCGGCGCCACCAGCAGGTCGTAGCCCACGTGCTCGGCGGCGGTCGCGAACGACGCATAGACCGCGCCGAAGTGGGGATTGGTGACGTCGTTGATGAGCACCCCGATCGTGCGCACCCGCTTGCTGGCGAGCGACCGTGCGAAGGCGTTCGGGCGGTAGCCGAGCTCGTCGGCCGCCTTGAGCACCTTGCGGCGACTGCGGTCCGAGACGTTGGGGGCGTCTCGCAGCACCAGGGAGACCAGCGCCCGCGAGACGCGGGCGCGGCGGGCGACGTCCTCCTGAGTCGGCCGCATCGGACCCCCTTCGGTAACGGTTTGATAACACGCCGAAACTTTGTCTTGTCAATTGAGAGTGACCCCCGCCACAGTAACGCATTAACGCGCGCTAATGAGTAGAGCGCGTTAACGCGCAAGTCGCGCAGGCGGGCCGAGCCCGCGACGAAGGAGGAAGCATGAAGGCTCCCAAGATCGGTCTCGCCGCCACGGCGGCGGCGGCCGTGATGTTGCTGGCCGCCTGCGGCAGCGGGACCGGTTCGAACAACGGGTCCACCGAGAGCCCTGGAGGCGGCGGGGACACCGCTGCCGCCGGCGCCGAGAACGCCGACATCAAGATCTGCATGTACACCCACGGTGACGGTGGCAGCTTCTGGTCGGTCGCCAAGAAGGG